>JASFBB010000178.1:0-11606 GCA_036172345.1 Anaerolineae bacterium | reverse complement strand
ACTTCCTGCGCTGGGTGTTTAACAGCCTCTTTGTCGCCTCCGCCGTCACCGCGATGGTCCTATTGATCCAGTCTATGGCCGGTTATGTCTTTGCCAAAAAGGAGTTTCCAGGTCGCGAGCTCCTCTTTGTCTTAGTCCTCTCAGGCATTATGATACCACGCGCCGTCACCGTCATCCCTGCATTTTTCATCGTCAAAGATCTGGGGCTGCTCAATTCCTACCCTGGTCTGATCCTCCCTCCCTTGGCAATGCCGCTTGGTGTCTTTCTGATGCGTCAATATATGCAGACGTTGCCTTCGGAACTTCTAGACGCTTCACGCATCGACGGATGTTCAGAGTTCGGCACCTTCTGGCGCATTGTGTTACCTCTTTCCAAACCCGGATTGGCTGTGTTGGGCATCTACACTTTCATGGAACAGTGGCGTGATTTTCTATGGCCGCTGATTGTGGCGCAAAAAGATGCACTGAAGACCCTACCGGTGGGGCTTTCGGTTTTCCACACCGAGTTCCGCACGGACTACGGTGTGCAGATGGCTGCCGTGCTTCTGAGCATTGTGCCCTTCTTGATCGTCTTCCTCTTCTTCCAACGATATTTCATCAAGGGGATGACCGTGGGCGCGCTGAAAGGCTAGGAGAAGCCAGTTCGCGCAACTTTTGACGAATTGACCAATCCCTCAGGCTAGTGGTACACTCTCTAAGGTGCTAAAAGTTGAGAGTGAGTGCGGGCCTATAGAAATCCCCTCGTAACAGGGTGATCATTCCCGCAAAATTTTGTCCTGCTTCGGGTGGCAGATTTATGATTTCCTACTATGGAGGTCTCAATTGGAGGACACCATTCTCGACCAATTGGTCATGATGTCGCGCAACCTTGGCCGGCCTGAGCTGGACTATGTAATACTCGGAGAAGGCAACACCTCAGCCAGGGCGGATGCGACAAGCTTCTGGGTAAAAGCCAGCGGCTACGAGATGCGCACTATCGGACGGGATGGCTTTGTGCGCGTTTGGCGTGAAAAGGTGTTAGGCATTTTGGACATCCCCGACTTGACCGACGAGCGTCTCAAGCAGCTGCTGGCAGACGCAAAGGTGGACGCAACTGGTGGTCATCCCTCAGTAGAGACCGTGCTCCATGCTATCGCACTTGGCCTGGAAGGGGTTAACTTTGTGGGACATACCCATCCTACCGCGATAAACGCCTTGACTTGCGCCACGGCTTTTGAGACAGCAGTGAGCGGCCGCCTCTTCCCCGATGAGATTGTGGTGTGCGGACCGGCCTCGGTGGTGGTGCCCTACGTGGACCCTGGAGTGCCGCTGGCGCATGCCGTGGCCGAACGCATCAACCGTTATTTGGACGAGTATGGTGAGGTGCGTCGTGTCATCCTCATGCAGAACCATGGCTTAATCGCGCTGGGCAGCACGCCACAGCAGGTGGAGAATATCACGGCGATGGCGGTCAAGGCGGCTCGGATTCGACTGGGGACCTATGGACTGGGCGGGCCACGTTTTATGTCCCTTGAAGCAGTGAGACGCATTCACACACGCCCCGACGAGCTCCTGCGGCGTAAAGTGATGGGGTGAAACAAACGCTCTATGGAATTAGGCGCGCGTATTGCTAACTTGGAAGCCCAGCTGAACGATTTCAATCCGCACGTTCGCGCAACCGCATTGGCCGAGTTGAAGACTATGGCCGAGCGAGGCTATGTTTCCCGCACGCCCCCACTCGATGTGGTGAATATGCACTGCCACACCTTCTTCTCCTTCAACGCATATGGCTATTCGCCCAGTGGCCTGGCTTGGCTGGCCTGGCGACGGGGTTTTCGCGTGATCGGCATTGTCGATTTTGATGTGCTCGACGGGGTGGAGGAATTCCTGACAGTATGTGAGGTGCTGGGAGTACGTGGCACCGCGGGCTTGGAGACGCGCGTGTTCGTTCCCCAGTTTGCCACGCGCGAGATCAACTCGCCAGGTGAGCCAGGCATCGCCTATCATATGGGCATCGGGTTCACCTCTGGTGAGGTGCCTGCCGAGGCAGCGGATGTGCTGACGCATATGGGGCGCTTGGTGCGGCAGCGCAACCTGGACATCATCAGCCGTGTCAATGCATTTTTGGCGCCGGTTACGATCGACTATGAACGCGACGTGCTGCCTCTGACGCCGGCTGGAAACCCCACCGAACGCCATATTGTGGTCGCGTACGTACACGCGGCGGAACGTGACACGCCTGACCCAGCTGTCTTTTGGAGCGAACACCTGTATATGTCGATCGAGCAGGTGCGGAACATGATGGGGGACCCAGCTCGTTTTCAGAACACCATTCGTGCCAAGTTGATGAAGCAAGGTGGCGTTGGTTATGTACCCCCAACGCACGAAGCGTTCCCTACAGTCCCCGAAGTACACAAGCTCATTTTGGCATGTGGTGCGCTGCCCTGTGCAGCGTGGTTGGACGGGCTTTCTGCTGGTGAGCAAGCGATCGAGGAGCTGCTACATCTGCTGATGGAACAGGGTGTGGTGGCACTCAACATCATCCCAGATCGCAATTGGAACGTCAGTGACCCCGAACTGCGTCGTGTCAAAGTGCAAAAGCTGTGGGAGATTGTTCAGCTGGCCCAAGAGCTGGGGCTGCCGCTCAACATCGGCACCGAGATGAACGCCTTCGGACAGAAACTGGTAGACGACTTCGATGTGCCAGAGATGCAATCGCTGCGGCAAGCCTTCCTAGACGGTGCATACTTCGTATGGGGACACACGATGTTACAGCGTGCTTTGGGCCTCGGTTATCAGAGCGATTGGGCACGTCTCCACCTGCCTGACCGGCGCGCACGCAACGATTTCTATACTCAGGTGGGTTATCTCACACCACCGGGCAAACCGGGCTTGGAACAGTTGCGTTGCATTGGAGCGACTACTCCGGAGCAGTTGTTGACTGAGCTCAAAAGTGGGCAAGGATGAGGGACGATATCACTTGCCCTCAAAACGGTAGAGACCGG
Organism: Anaerolineae bacterium; assembly: GCA_036172345.1. Taxonomy (GTDB): domain Bacteria; phylum Chloroflexota; class Anaerolineae; order 4572-78; family NAK82; genus NAK82. The sequence continues at coordinate 8,622 of JASFBB010000178.1, read as the reverse complement.
ATAGTTATAGAAAGGATTCGCATATGACGGATAAACTGGCAGCATATCGCCTCGGAAGTACCCCTCTGCCCAAAACTAATCACCTGTGGCCACTCTACGGGGCTGGGCTGGAGAATTTTGGCCTCGACGGCACTTTCATCGAGGTGCCGATGCCCACCTACGGACCAGACGAGCTGTTGGTGCGCCACGATGCGTGTGGATTGTGTTTCTCGGATATCAAGGTGATCAATCTGGGCGAGAAACATCCGCGCATCTTCCGCGACATTCGCAAGGAACCGATTGTACTAGGACACGAAGTGTGCATGACCGTCGTAGGGGTCGGTGAGAACTTGCGCGATCAGTACAAGGTGGGTGATCGTTTCATCATTCAAGCAGACATCAAGGTAGGCGGCGTGGGCTATGCATATGGTTACATGATCCAGGGTGGGCTTTCACAGTACAATGTGATTGACCAGCGCATCCTAAATGGGGATGATGGCAACTATCTGATCCCGGTGCGATCTACAACAGGTTACGTGGAAAGCGCTTTGGTCGAGCCATGGGCGTGCGTGATTGCAGCCTATCGCTTGCGCTATCGCACCGGTCTGAAACCGGGTGGCACGCTTTGGATTATCGGGCCATCCACCCCTCTGTCAGATGAGCCTCCCTACACGGTCAGCGCCGGATTTGATGAACAAGCGCATCCAGCGCGTCTGATGCTCACCCGGGTGCCGCATCACTTCAGCGAATGGCTTAAACAAAGGGCAGCACAGCTGGGCATTACAGTGACAGAAGTGGCCGATTTGAATGCGCCACCTTTTAAGCCAGTTGATGACCTGGTGTTGCTGCACCCCACCGCCGAGGATATCGAGATAACCAGTCCGCATCTGGCCGACTTCGGCGTCGCGGCTCTGGTGGGCGAGCTCCGTTTGACATGCCCGGTCAGCATTGATGTAGGACGTATCCATTATAACCGTTGGCTCTATGTGGCTAGCAAGTCGCTGGACATAGCGCGCGCGTACAGCGATGTGCCGGTGCGCTCGGCACTGCGCAAAGGCGGGCGCGCTTGGTTTGTGGGCGCCGGCGGGCCGATGGGACGGATGCACGTGCAACGTGCCGTCCAGCTGGCCGATGGTCCTTCGACCATCGTTTGTTCGGATATCAGCGACCTGCGCCTGCGCGATCTGTGTGATTCGTACGGAGCAGAAGCGGAAGCAAAGGGCATCCGTTGGATCTGTGTTAATCCTACGAACAGAGAGGTTTACGAATCCACCATGGCGGAGTTTCTGCGCGACGGCTTCGACGACATCATTGTGCTGGTGCCTGTGCCGAATGTCATCTCCGACGCCGCGCACTACCTAGCGCCGCGCGGAGTGATGAACATCTTCGCCGGTGTGCAGCGTGGCACGATGGCCAACCTGGATTTGATGGAATTGTTTGCCCGCGATGCACGTGTCATCGGTCACTCCGCCTCCGATATCGAGGACATGCAAGTGATGCTGATGCAGGTAGAGGCAGGTGAGCTGGACACCAACCGTTCGCTGGCAGCAGTTGGTTCTTTGGAGGCGGCTAGGGATGGAATGCAAGCTGTGATCGACACCCGTTTTCCGGGCAAGATTGTGATCTTCCCCAACATCAAACCCCTGCCGCTCACCCCTCTGCCTGAGTTGAAGGAGAAAATGCCCAGCGTATATGCTCGGCTGAAGGACGGACGTGAGTGGACACGAGAGGCTGAGGAGGAGTTTCTGCGCCTTATGTTGCTTTAGTGACATGTATTGACGGTTGATCGGGTCCAAATCCACTGCTCTAGGACACGGTTTTCTTTATGTCGAGTCATAAGACGAGGCGGGGAAAGCGATGCTTGATCCGGACAAAGTGGCAGAATTCGCGCAGCGCATAGCAGCGGCAGAAAGTGAGGAGGCACGACAGTCCATCTACCAAGAGTTCCTAGAATACGCGGCTGATTTCCTGGATCTATTCAGCGATCATTACCACGACTTTATGCCGCGTGAGGATGGCAACATTCAGTGTACGATGGACGGTTACATCCGACCGCGTGAGCGGATCGCCTATATTGTGGACACACGCAGCGGCTTTCTGCGACCGGTGCATCAGGACGCCCAGCGCGGTACACGCCATCACAGCCGTGAGCACGTAAGCAAGTCGCCAAATCTCGATTCTGAATAGGGTATATAGTGATCTTGTTGTCATCACATCCACTTTGTCAGACCGTATAAAATTAGCAATAGCTCGTAAACTTCTGCTGGAGAAACAATGTGAAGTGGCTCCTCTTCCTCCTAGTACCGATATTAGTGGTAGCCGGGTATTTCGGCTATCGCAACTTTCTGGCGCCTGTGACGCCGACACCCACTGCAGAAGCGCAATTGGCGCTGCAAACCAGTACATCTTCCGTTGTCTCAGCTGAGGGGTTTGTTGTGCCAGGGCGCTGGGCTGAGCTCTCATTTAAAGTGCCCGGGCGGGTGCTCGAAGTGCTGGTCAAGGAGGGAGATCATGTGCGCACAGGACAGCTGCTTGCCCGCCTCGACAACGTTGAGGCGCGCGCGGCCGTGACCGCGGCAGAGAACGCGGTTAAACAAGCTCAAGCCAACGTCCAGCAGGCTGAGGCGGATGTGCAGCAGGCGCAAACAGGGGTCGATAGAGCCAAAGCGGCGGTTGAAGTGGCCAAGGCCGCTTTGCTGAGCGCTCAGGCCCAGCTCGCGCAGGTCAAACGAGGACCCACCCCGGAACAGATCGCCCAGGCGGAGGCTGCCGTCCAAACCGCACGTGCGCACTTGAATCAGATACTGGTGGGTGCACGGCCTGAGGACATCGAAGCGCAGGCAGCAGTTATGCTGAAAGCAGAGGCAGCGTTGCGCCGGGCACAGGCCGAATACGACAAAATCGCGTGGGCAGATAACAAGGGAGAGTCGCCGCAGGCATTAGCTCTGGAGCAAGCCACGCTCGATTATCAAGCAGCTAGAGCACAATACGAGCGGCTGAAACGGGGGCCTACACCCGAAGAAGTCGCGATTGCGCGCGCTGGAGTCGCCGAAGCAGAAGCAGCCCTGGCAGTGGTGAAGGCGGGGCCAACCGCCGAGCAAATCGCTGTGGCGGAAGCAGCGGTGGCCCAGGCGGAAGCAAACGTGCAGCAGGCGGAAGCCGGCGTGCCTGCCGCCGAGGCAGTGGTAGTCGCCGCGAAGGCGCGACTCGCCTCGGCACAGGCTGCTCTGGAGACGGCCCGTTCCAATCTGGATACGGCACAGGATAAGTTAGCCGATTATGAATTGACCGCTCCATTTGACGGTGTAGTATCACGGGTCAGGATCCGAAGCGCCGAGGTTGTGGCCGCCGGCACCCCTGTCATCAGCCTGGGTGACAATTCTACGTGGTATGTTGACACGGATGATCTCAGCGAGCTGGATATCGTATCCGTAGCCCTGGGACAACAAGCTATAGTGCGTGTGGATGCACTACCGGGCAAAGAGATCGAAGGAATTGTCACGAAGATCACACCGCGTTCTGAGACGAAGCGAGGAGATGTCACTTATACCGTCACGATAGAGCTGAAAAATGCCGCTGCGCTCCCCTTAAAATGGGGGATGACCGCTTTTGTGGATATTCAAGTGGGGCAATAGTATTATGAACAGGGATGTGATGTGTTTCGACAGAGGATTAGATAAGTGATGGGTCCATTGGCATTGCCTTTGTATTATTTGCTTGAGGTTCTTAAGTGGCTGGTTCTGGCGCGGGTGCTGGTGACTTGGCTGCCTATGTTCGGGTTGTATATCAGCACGCACAACCCGCTTATACGCGTCCTCTTTCAGATTACCGATCCAATTCTGATCCCTTTACGTCGCTTCAGTCAGGTAGGCAGTTTAGATCTCAGTCCATTGATCGCTTTCTTCTTAATCGGCCTTGTACAAAACTTCTTATTAGGGCGTCCACTGGCACAGACTCTTGCCTTTGCCATTGCCCTATTGGTAGCTTTCTCGGTGCATGAATGCGCCCATGCGTGGGCAGCCCTGCAGATGGGCGATCCGACCGCGTATGATCAGGGACGGTTGACGTTGGACCCGCGCAAGCACCTGGACGTTCTGGGGACTATTATGGTTTTGGCGGTCGGGTTCGGATGGGCCAAGCCGGTGCCGGTTAATCCGTACCGGTTGCGCAACGGCCCCAAGGCGGGAATGGCACTCGTTGCTTTGTCAGGCCCACTGTCTAATTTGGCAATGGCTTTTGTCGCAGCCATCCCGCTCAAGTTGGGTCTGATCTCACCGATGTTTCAGTCGCCATACATCCCCGATCTCTATCAGATCGTCTTCACCTTTATATTCTTAAACGTGGTGTTGGCTATCTTCAATGCACTGCCGATCGCACCTTTGGATGGTTTTAGCATTCTGTATGGAGTGTTACCCTATCCGACATCTGAATCGTTTAAGAGGTTGGAACCTTTTGGACCCATTATCCTCTTGATGTTGGTATTCCTGGGAGGTGGTCTATTCAGCACCTTGGTCATGACCCCAGCTCGATTGATAATGGGGTTGATCACCTGAGAAGGGTGGGCTAGGAGAAAATGCAAGAAAAGGTACAGGTTACGATTGTAGGCACCGGCTGTATCGGCACGTCTATGGGGTTAGCTTTGCATCGCGCGGCGCAATCCCTTGAGGTAGTGGGGCATGACAAGAACGTTGAGCACGTCGGTGTCGCGCGCAAGATGAACGCCATAGACCGAAGCGACTGGAATCTCATCAACGCCTGCGAGAATGCTGACCTCATCATCCTGGCACTTCCCCTGCATGCCATCGAAGAAACCTTAACCGCCATCGCGCCCTATCTCAAATCGGGTTGTGTCATCACTGACACCGCTGTGCTCAAACAAAAGGTCCTGGCTATGGCAGAACGACTGCTGCCTGAGACGGTGAACTTCGTGGGAGGCAACCCTCTAGTGAGCTCCGCTGCCTCTGGGCCACAGGCTGCCAGCCCAAGCCTCTTCGAGGGACGTCTGTATTGCCTCACCCCCTCTCAACGCGCCCATCCCGAAGCAGTGCACCTGGTGTCCAGCCTTGTCACCCTTCTGGGTGCCAGACCATTCTATCTTGATGCCGCAGAACATGACGGTCTGATAGCTGGGGCATTTCATCTTCCCCAATTGTTGGCCCTGGCACTATGGAGAAGCGTCACCACCGACTGTGGCTGGCGCGATATGCGCAAGCTGCTCGGGAATAATTATGATGCGATCGCGAGCTTGATGGGCGAAGATGCCGACGCTCTGTGTGATGAGCTGCTTTCGAACCGTGTCCATCTGCTGGCGTGGTTAGATTCTTTCACCGAACAGGTCAGATCACTGCGTGCATTGCTCGCGGAGGGCACGCTTGAGCCGCTACTCGAAAGCACCGAACAAGCAATAGCAGCGCGACATCAATGGCTAACGGATCAACGCAGGATGTTCTCAGAAGAGTTGCCAGTACCTCCAATTGAAAAACCCAATTTACTTCACCACATTTTGCCGCGGCGGCTCATTGAGAAGCGTTGACGTCATTAGCCCAAAAGATGTGGGCAACAACCAGAGTTCTATAGCGTCCATTAGAACCGGACAGGTTGAGGCCAACTCGAGAAAAGATCAAATCAACCGAGCCAAGTCTTCTACAGCACGCCTCATGTCCAGAAAGATCAAGCCCAGCTTAGCCTCGCTACGGGCCAAGGTGGTCAAGACGGCTTCCTCACCCACTGACATAAGGATAATGTATCCGTTACTGCCCCGGATAAACACTTGTTCAAGTGTTCCACGCCTCAGTTCGCTTGCTATTCGCTCACCCAGCGAAAGCATCGCGGCTGACATAGCGGATACCCGGTCTTCCTCTACATCTGCCGGCAGTGAAGAGGCCATAATCAGCCCATCAACACTCACCACAGCTGAAGCTTCGATATCAGCGCTGCTGGCTTGCAAATCCTTAAGTCGCGCAATCATCATCTCTGTGCGTGATGGCATGGGAACTGCCGCTCCTTTCGCTATTGAACATTGTAATGAGGCATCGCAGAACCTCGTCTCGCCGGCCGAGGCATCGTTAAACATAGGATACCATGTCCCTTCAAATATGTCAACTTCTACATAATATTAGTCGCAATCTATTTTTGCCCTGTCAAACGGTTCGGGTGTATGATGACGATGAGTGAGTTTGTCTGTCTGGCGACCGTTAATTATCGCATAGAACGCAGTGATCATGCAGAGATGCCGCACACATCGTGCTTCTGCTTGTGAAACTGATGAGGTAACCGCAAATCACAAAACAGAATAGAAAAGCGAGGAGGAAACCATGAGAGGGAACGATACCGTTATTGCCAAACTCAACGACTTGCTGGCCGACGAGCTGACAGCTATCAATCAATACATGGTGCACGCCGAAATGTGCGAAAACTGGGGCTATGGAAAACTGGCTGACGCTATCGAGAAACGAGCCATTGTGGAGATGCGGCATGCTGAGAAGCTCATTGCACGCATCCTGTTTCTGGAAGGTCGCCCCGTCGTCAGTAATCTCAAGAAGATCAACATCGGCGCAGATGTGCCGGCAATGCACAAGTACGATCTAGAATCAGAATATGCGGCCGTGAAGTCCTATACGGATGGCATTAAACTCACTATGGAACTGGGTGATGTCGGCAGCCACGAGCTGCTTGAGTCGATCTTGCTAGATGAAGAGGGCCATATAGAGTGGCTGGAGGCACAGCTGGATCAGATCAACCAGATGGGTCTCCAGGTCTACCTGGCAGAGCAGATCAGCTAAGTTTCGTCCGGTCGCTTTTGACAAACAATATAGATGCCGCTCAGGCCGCTGGGCGGCATCTATATTGTTGGACCTAGCAGTCCGAAGAACGAGATGCTGGTACTATCAGTATTCCGTTCTAGTCCAGTGACCCGACGGGCCACTCCGGTGCGCCTCACTCCGGACACTGGATAGCAATGAACGTCAAATGTTCCAATATCTCCGCTACAAGGTTTCTCTCATCACCATGAAAGACCGAACAAGCCGCTTGGGGAGCCCCATATCGATCCAGAATGACCACCAAAAGCGCATCCTGAGCCACCGATTGTTCCAACAATCCCGAAAATCTGCGCCACGCAGCTCCTTCATGATCCCATACCAGATGTAAAGGAGGAAGCAAGGTTACCTGCTCGATTGCGCCAGAAGGCTGAACAATGAGTACCTGAGCGTCTGCAAACCTCAATTCCTGGGATCGAAGCGCTAGCTGTTCGACCAGCTGCTGACAATGTTGGCATCCTAATCCATGGGAGAACAAGAGCACCAAGTTGCTTTGCTCTCGAAAGTCGCTTATTGTCACCGACTCGCCTCTCGCATTCATTAATGGCACTGAGACCACTGATGGCACGTTATGGCTAAAATATTGCCACTTCATCCCTATGCTCCTTGAAACATTCCCAAGCCGATCTATCGAAATGCTACACCGCCTTTATTAAGCCGCTCACCATCATCTTTCTTCAAACCTGTCTTCCACTTTTTTCAACAAATTTTCATGAAGATCCTATTAGATTTGACAAAAGATGATATCCATGTTATAGTTAATTTTAATTGACCAGTATAGGGGATGAGTGTGAAAGGGTCAAGCGTTTTGGTCATCAGCAGCATTGTCATCCTCATTGTAGTACTCCTTATTGGGAGCACTTCTACGCTGCTGGGAGGATGACGTACGAGCGAAGCGATACAAGTTTAGACTACCGAGGGCCTCCCAGACTAGGGAGGCCCTCGGTTTATATAGGGGACTGGAAGCGGGATTGATCCACTGCACAAGTAGAGGTGGACATAGAGCATAGGCGCTCAGCGTGGTACGTAGTATGAGACCCTCGAGCGCCTGCCTGTATCGAGATGCAGGGTTCTATAAATTACAGGAGGAGACGCAAAAATGGCAGAGAGGAAAAGCGGAGCACAGATTGTTTGGGAAAGCCTGTTGCGAGAAGGGGTAGAAGTGGTGTTCGGTCTACCTGGCGGAGCAACTCTGCCTATTTATGATGCACTGGCCAAATACGAGTATCCGATCCGCCATGTATTGGTAACTCATGAACAGGGTGCAGCGCATATGGCCGATGGCTATGGGCGCGCCACGGGCCGTGTGGGTGTATGCATGGCCACTTCAGGACCGGGAGCCACAAACTTGACCACCGGTCTCGCAACAGCCTATATGGATTCTTCGCCTGTAGTGGCGATTACCGGTCAGGTGCCAACAAGCCTGTTAGGGCGCGACGGTTTCCAAGAAGCGGATATCCATGGCGTCAGCATGCCCATCACAAAACACAATTATCTCGTAACCGATGTGCGTGAGCTAGCTCAAGTGCTCAAAGAGGCTTTTTATATCGCACGCACGGGGCGACCCGGCCCTGTCTTGGTCGATATTTGCAAGGATGTTCAGCAAGCTGAGACCGAGTATGTCTATCCCGAAGAAGTTAACCTTCCTGGCTACCAACCTACACTGACTGCTGCCGACCCTGAGGGTATCGCGCGCGCGGCACAGCTCCTGAACCTGGCCGAGCGGCCGATTATCTTAGCCGGACACGGGGTCATCATCGCCAATGCAGAAGACGAGCTGATCCAGCTGGCCGAGAAGGCGCATATTCCGGTGGCGACCAGTTTG
>JASFBB010000177.1:0-23737 GCA_036172345.1 Anaerolineae bacterium | reverse complement strand
GGCCGTGGTGGTGCCGTCACCCGCAATGTCGTTGGTCTTGGTGGCCGCCTCCTTGAGCAACTGCGCCCCCATGTTCTCAAACGGATCTTCCAGTTGGATCTCCTTGGCCACAGTGACCCCATCGTGCGTCACGGTGGGGGCGCCCCACTTCTTGTCCAGGGCAACGTTGCGCCCCTTGGGCCCCAGCGTGGTGGCCACCGCCTGCGCCATCATATCAATGCCATTCTTCAACCGACGGCGCGCGTCTTCCCGAAAAATGAGCTGTTTAGCCATTTGGATTTCTTGACTCCCTTCTCAAAAGATATAAGTGTGCTTTAGTCTATTCGAGAATAGCCAGAACGTCGTTTTCGCGCAGGATAAGGTACTTCTTATCCTTGATCTTCACCTCGGTGCCGCTGTAACGACCATACAGCACGATATCGCCCACTTTGACTTCTATCGGGATGCGTTTGCCCTGATCATCTCGGGCGCCGGGCCCGACGGCCAGCACTTTGCCTTTTTGTGGCCTCTCTTTGGCTGTTTCAGGCAAAACGATGCCGCCCGGAGTCACCTCTTCACTTTCAAGTGGTTCCACGATGACGCGATCCCCCAGGGGGGTAAGGTTGAGAGACATGAAGCGACCTCCTCATTGTGTAAGGTAAATGATGGATTGTTGCACACTATATCGCTAGCACTCTAAAGTCAAGAGTGCCAAAGTGGGTGGATAATACTGCCCGAAAGGGGATTTGTCAAATATCCGAAAGTGGCAGAAGAGATGGCGCGTGTGGATCATGGCGCATGCGATTTAGGCGCGCGCGAGTCACACTGGAAGTGGCATAGCAGTACAGACACCCCATTGTACAGGTATCGTACATGCCGATGTCCTTGCTGACGACACAACCACACGCTGCACGCTGCCCCGGGTCCTTCTGGGAGGTCACCCGGATGCCAAAGATCTTGTGAATGAGCGCGTCATCCACACACTTGCCTGGGCGGATACCATAGGGTTGCAAGTCTGCTTCTTCTGCGCAGCTCACGATCTCCATGCCGTGGTCGTGAGCGATGTGTGCCAAGCTGGCCACCAGCTCCAGAAAGCGTATGTCAGAAGCATCCGGAATAGCTATGGACACTCCGCAGGCGTTCAACGCGTGAACGCGTCGTGTCGTCTTGCGATAGCGGGTGCAACGGCTGATCACACAGCGACCGGTGTGGCCCCGGAGCGCAGCGGCGATGCGGGCGAAGTTGCGCCGATGGAACTCGGCATCGCACAGGGGACTGAAGATAATGGGATCGTAGCGCCAAATGACCCGTGTGGCGCCAATCTGCCGGGAGAGCTCCTGAAACGTTGGCAATGCCACCTCCAACGGGGGGGAACCCGGATCAATTTCGCGTGGATAGCCCAGCACTGTGTATTGAAAGTAATACCGATAACCACGATGATCCAGCTCTTCCAGATAGGGCAAGAGGGGGCGCGGGTGGCGTGTCCAGAAGACGATCACCTCCACATCCTCCGGCCGTAACGATACGGTGCTCACCTGGCGGGGGTTGAACGGGTTGGGCACGTGACAGAAGCCGGTACGGATGCGGTGGATGAACCACTGGGCGTACAGGGCTGGAATATCCGTGCGGCGGCTGACGCTGATGATCACGTCCGATCACAGATGAGTCAAATAGTCGTACAACAGCGACAAGGCTGCGTGTGCTGAGTGTGCCTTGTTCGCCGTTCGACTGTCGTTCCACCAATAACGGTGGCACTCCTGCCGATCCGGCGCGTCCAGTGCGATGTATACCAGCCCCACCGGCTTATCCGGTGTGCTGCCTCCTGGGCCGGCGATGCCCGTCACAGCGAGGGACACATCAGCGCCCAGCAGCTTGCGTACCCCCGCCGCCATCTCGCGCGCCGTTGCCTCGCTCACAGCGCCATGCTGGAGCAGGGTACTGTGATGTACTCCCAGCAGGTGCTCTTTCGCCTGGTTGGAATAGGCAATCACACCCCCCAGAAAGTAGTCCGAGCTGCCCGGTATCTCGGTGATCCAGTGGCCTACCAGACCACCGGTGCAGGACTCGGCTACCGCCAGGTGCCAACCACGGGCACGCAATTGTTCTCCTATCGCCGTAGCGAGCTGGAGCATATCCATGCACCCGCGTTCTATCTCAAGATCACCGCAGCAGATCATCCTAGCGGTCAAAGGGGGCAAGGCCCAAAAGATGACGGCGCAACATGTCCAACGCACGGACAGTGATCCAGCATCGCGTCAGCTCGTTTTCACTGCCGAAGCGATAGGAGCGCGTGATGCGCGTTGTGCCGTCGGAGAGAGAGACGTAAGCCACAGGGGGCGTGCCCTCTCCTTCCGTCAACATCCCCAACAGCGCCAATCCCAGGGAGCTCCCACTTTCCACACGGACGCGCTCAGCCGCCTCCTCCGCGGTGCACCGGGCGCCTGCATCCCTATACACTTCCTCTAAGCGCAATCCGGCCAGCGCGGCAGGCACATCGGCATAGCGCTGGTCGGCGAGGAGTGCTGTCTGCATCCCGACACTGCGCAGCAGATCGGCTGTTCGCCCCCTTGTTACACTGTCCACCAACGCGAGTGTGTACCCCTTCTGCACCAGCAGATCGCACACTACGCCTTCCAATGTTTGCTCATCGGTGCCGAAGATCACATCGCCCAACCGACGGCGTACTTCCGCCTCTACCGGTGCGATCAGCTGAGCCGCTTCTTCGCGCGTGGGGGCCTTGGCCGTGATGCGGATATCCACCTGGCCGGCGTGTGCTGCCAAGCCCACTGTGGGATTGCTGCCGCGCATCAGATCACTGATCTGGGCATCGATTTGACTCTCGCCGATGCTACAAGTGCGCAATACGCACGGCAGGATAACCATTTCCTGTCCTAGGCGTCGTCTCAGGTAAGGGATGACATGGGTACGCATCAGGTGCTCCAACTCGCGCGGTACGCCTGGCAGGCAGATAATGATACCGCGAGCATCTTCGATGATAAAGCCAGGGGCCGTCCCTTCGCTGTTCTCCAGGATGATAGCGCCCTCGGGCACGTACGCCTGACGACGGTTGTTCTCACTCATCGGCCGCCCGAAGCGGGCGAAGCGCGTTGCGATCTGATCCAACAGATGCTGGTGAAAGACCAATGGACGGCCCGTGACGTCCGAGACTGCCTCGCGCGTCACGTCATCTACGGTGGGGCCTAGTCCACCTGATGTCAGCACGATATCCGAGCGTTCCAAGGCCAGGCGTAGCACAGCGGCGATGCGTTCGCGGTTGTCACCTACCACCGTTTTATAATACAAATCAAGCCCGATGTCGCGCAGCATGCGCGCTAACATCGTGGAGTTGGTATCCACTGTCTCGCCGAGCAAGAGCTCGCTACCTGTCACCACGATCTCTGCATGCACAGATCACCTCACGTTAACTCAACCCCTTTTGGCCATTGTCTGAGCGGTGCTGTTCCCTTCAGACGAGCAGCCGTGGGGTACGCAGAAGACGCATTCCATTGAGTGTCACCAGCAATGATGTGCCCATGTCTGCTGCCACCGCCATCCACATCGTGCCCAAGCCGGACAACACCAGCGCGACAAAAAGCACCTTGAGGCCGATGCTTAATGCCAGGTTCACATAGACGGTGCGCATAGCAGCACGTGCCAAGGCAAAGATAAAAGGGAGAAGGCGCAAATCGTCGCTCATCAAGGTGATATCGGCGGTTTCCATTGCCTGTGCGGTGCCGCCAAGTGCAACACCGATGGCAATGCCGACATCTGCCGTCGCCAAGGCAGGTGCGTCGTTGATGCCATCTCCGACCATCGCCACTCTGCCATACTGAGCGCGCAAAGATTGGAGCACAGTCACTTTGTCTTCGGGCATCAGTTCGGCCTGCACATCAGTGACACCCAACTGCTGACCCATTCGGGTAGCAACAGTCGCATCGTCCCCGCTGAGCATCACCAACGTTGGGATCCCCATCTTCTTTAGCATTTCCAGAGCTTCTTGGCTGGTGGAACGTACGGTATCCGCTACAGTGACTGTGCCAATATACCCGCCATCTACCGCTACCATCAAGGGTGTGTAGCCCGATTGGGTATCACGTTCGGCCGCGGCACAATGCTCCTCTGAATGAGGCACGTTCTGACTGAAGTAGGCGTGACTTCCGATGATCACCTCGCGATCTTCCACTCGGCCTATGACGCCGCGGCCGGGCAATGCCGTGACTGCTGTTGCCCCAGGATAGCGCGTGTGTAAACCATAGCGTGTGGCTTCATCTACCACGGCACGCGCCAATGGATGCTCACTCTGCTGTTCCACGGCACTAGCTAAGGCCAACAGCTCAGCGCAGTCCATGCAATGCTGAGCTGTTCCATCCACACCGGTGTGATTGGCTGGACGTACCGAGACGACGGCAGGCTGACCGTACGTCAGGGTGCCGGTCTTATCGAAGGCGATTGCACGTATCCGACTCAATGCCTCCAAGTAGGCCCCACCCTTGATCAACACGCCACGCCGTGCTGCGTTGCTGAGAGCGCTGATGATGCTGACCGGTGTGCTGATGACAAGAGCGCACGGACAGGCGACCACAAGCAACGCCAATCCGCGATACAGCCACCCAGCACTTGGGGTCGCTGGATCGACAAACGGCTGCCCGAAGAAAAGCGGGGGCAATATAGCTACCAGCCCAGCCAAGATCACAACGGCAGGGGTGTAAACGCGCGCAAAGCGATCCACAAAGCGCTGTACTACGGCACGTCTTTCCTGAGCTTCCTGCACCAGCCGGATCAGGCGGCTGAGCACCGTGTCGGAGGCGAAGCGCGTCACCTCGACCTCCAATGCACCCTCTCCATTGATACTACCAGCGAACACTTCACTGCCGGGCGACTTCACTACCGGACGACTCTCACCGGTAATCGGAGCTTGATTCACAGTGGAGAGACCGGAAAGGACACATCCATCAACGGGGATGCGCTCGCCGGGCTTGACCAGGATTACATCGCCTGGACGGAGCGCGCTTACTGCCACTTGTCCAGGGGATGAGGCACTGCCCAGGTGGGGGCGCAGCAATCTTGCCTGCTCGGGTGCCAGCTCGGCGAGATTGCGGATGGCATGGCGTGCCCGCTCACCTGTGTAGCGCTCAAGGGCCTCCCCAATGGCAAAAAGCACCATGACCATACCAGCTTCGGTGAAAGCGCCGATGACTATTGCTCCCGCGCTGGCAATGGTCATCAGCACGTTGATGTTGATATCATGATTAATGCGCAGGGCATGCCAGGCACTGCGCACGATGGGAAGCCCGGCCGCTAGCCAGGCACCTAATGCCAGGATGGTGAGGAGCGGATGGCGAATTCCTAGTAGTTCGTCCAAGACCGCGCTGGGTAGGATGAGCACTAGGCCGATCAGCGCCAGACAGGTGTCGGTATGTTGCCATAAGAAGCTCAACCACCCCATCGAGGGAGGGGACACGTATCTTCGCTGTTCCTCTGTATTGGCGAGGTCGTAACCCAGCTCGCGCACGCGCGCTGTTATCTGCTCAAGAGGGACCTCTCCCACGACATGCAGTGTGCCGGAAGCGAAATGCACCTGGCACGCTTGCACTCCAGGCAAGCGCGCCACGCCGTTCTCCAGCGTCTGCGCACAGCTGGCACAATCCAAACCAGTAACACGCAACGTTCGTTCCAGATTGTGGTTGGCGACGTGTTCCATATTGTACCCAGTATTTTGTGTTGCCTGAAGCGCTACTTGCGCTCGCCATGCCCTGCCATAGCGGCGATCTCTCCGATACGCGCGTCCAGCTCGGCGCTCAAACCCTCAATGTCGGCATCCAGGAAGCCGCGGATGATCATCGAGATGGCCTCGTGTTCCTCCATGCCGCGGGACATCAGGTACTCCACTTGTTCAGGGGCCACCTTCCCGACGCTGGCCTCATGGCTCATCCGCGCCTCAGGATGGAAGGCACGCAGGCCGGGTACCGACTCGATGAATCCGTCCTCGCCTGAGTCGAGTAGCATGCCAGCACAGTCCACGTGGGCACGGCAACGCGCATTGCCCACCAGGAAGCCTCGTTGGTACATTTTACCCCCGGTGCAGACTCCGCGGTGCACCAGCTCGGCACCGCTGTCCTCGCCGTTCAGCCAAACCTCTCCGCCGGTGTCAATGATTGACCCGCGCGAGCCGAGGATGACTGTCATGTACTTGGCGGTGGCACCGACGCCGTTTAAGTACGTGCGCGGATTGCTCTGAATGTCCAACGCCGGCCGTAGCGACACGTAGTTATTGACATAATGACTATAATCACCCACCGCAACCGCGGCGCGCGGCCGCACGATCACTTCCGGCCCCCAGCTGTGCACCATGGTCATGGTCAATGTGGCACTGGCGCCGACGTAGGCTTCGTTGACCGCCAGGTGATAGCCGCTGCGCACGGCCCGACCAGTGGTACAACCGGTGATCAAGTGCAGCTCTGTGTCATCTTCTAGCACGATCACATTGTGCAATTTTTGTGCCAGCCCCTCATGCGCGATGAACAACCCCGCCTGTGCTGGTCGGGTGATGCGCGTTCCCCGCCGCACCCAGATGAAATAGCCCTGGGGCTCTGACTCAGCTGCTATCTGACGGGTGACCTCATCCTGATCAGGCGAGATCAACTTCCAGAAATAGTGCTCGCGCAGCCAAGCATAGCGATGCAAAGCCTCCGCGATGGGCAACATCTCCAGCCCTTCGCGATAGGTTTGCACGCACAAAGGCAGGTGATCCCGCAACACATAGGTGCCCGAACGCACTTGCGGTTCGTCAGGGCGAATCTGAACCCCCACATCGGCAAGCGTTTCTGCCTCATCCTGCGCGACGATATCCACGGTGCTAACTACTGACTTTGTCATATCCATCTCCCTCAACCACACAACATACACACGCCGCGTAACCGCTTTCGGCGACCGTCTGCAATATCAAGTGAGGATTCCCAGAGCATGCGATGCGGCCATCGAGCATAATGTGCGCACGGTCCGCCTCAATGTATTTCAGGATGTGCCCTGTGTGAGTGACGATCAGGCCGGAGCGACGCCGCACCGGTCGACACGAGTCACGGATGAACAACCGATTGACCAAGCTGCCGACCAACGCTAGCGAATCGAGATCGACGCCGGATTCGGGTTCATCCATCATGCTGAAACGAGGGCAGGTTGCCAATAGCTGGACCAACTCGGCGCGCTTGATTTCACCCCCTGAGAGGCCGGCATTGATGTCGCGGTCGAGAAAGTCCTCGACGCGTGCCTGACGCACCAACTCGGCGATCTCTTCGGAGCTCACCGAATCATGAGCCATAATGTAGTCCAGCACGGCACGCAATTTGACTCCAGCGATCGTAGGTGGACGCTGTTGCGCTATCGCGATGCCCAGCCGCGCACGCTCGGTGACACTCAAGCCGGTAATGTCGCGCCCAGCGAAGATGATTTGACCGCGCGTCACCTTGTAGGCCGAAAAACCCATAATGGTCATCATCAAAGAAGTCTTACCACTTCCATTGGGACCCATCAAGGCGTGCACCTGTCCCTCGGGAATGACCAGGTTGATCCCATGTAACAGCTCTTTGCCTCCTACCTCTACGTGGAGATCGTGAATCTCTAAAATATTGCCTGTAGAGGAGCTCATAAACACCTCCCAATCCCTAGATTCTCAAACCATATGCCTATTATAGCGCAGATCTACCACCTTTGTCACAGACAGACCACCCTCTTTTCGTTGCTTACACATCCCGCGGGAGCATACCGTCTTGTCTGGCGTTATTTACTTCACTCTCAGTTCCAAGCTATCGAGCACACGCCGCATCGTTTCCTTTTGTGTCTGGGACAGCGCTGTTGGGATCAGGGTGTCCACCAGATAGAGTGTGCCCTGGTCATCTTGCAGGATCACATAGCGCGCCTGTACCAACTCACTGCCACGATATACAGCTAAGAAGGTAGCACTGCGACCCTGTAACCCGGCCAGTTGAGTGTCCACCGGCTCTCCGATGTCTCTTAGAGGACGCAGAGCACCCTCTCCCGTTTCTTGAACCTTTTCGATCAGCAGCCCTAGCGCAATGTCCATCTCACCCTGAGATAAGGACGCTTGCTGTCCCAGGAGAACGATCTCGAGTTGGTAGCCGGGCATGGGGCGCCCGACCGCATCCGTTCCAACCCACACGACGCGATTGCCCTCTTCGAGCAGCCGCCAGGTGCGTGGCACCGTCATATGCACGCCCAGTTGGGCATTCAAGTAAAAACGCAGCAGCTGACCAGCTGCATCGGTCTGCCCGACTGGTTGCAGACCTTCCAACAATGGAGTGAAGGTGCCCAGCAAGAAAGGCATCACGTTGGCGTCGAGAGGCGCGTCACCCGTGAGATGGGTGGGCAGATAGACGTTGACCACATAGGCAAAACCGTAAGGGGTGGGAGCTGCTAGTATAGTTCCCTCCATTTCTCCCTCTCCACCCTGCGCGGCAACTGTTTCTTCATACCACCCATAGCTGCTCCCACGTGCCAGGATGTCGCCCAGCTCCATATCCGCGATGGTGCCGGTTTGCATATCCGAATACACCGTGCGCAGCTGTTCGAGGCGCTGCTGCACCAATCGATCTGCCACGCTGGCGCTCGGTGGAACGTCGGGTGCAAGTGGCACAACAGCGATCTCAATGCCCATCGAGTCTTGATAGGAGAACTTTACCACCCTAAATTCGGGGTTGCTGAAATCCTCCCCGACCTCGAAGATGTCAAGGTATGCCACACCGAAATGGAGCTCTGGGTTCTCATAAATGAGCCAACCCTCTCCAGGCAGCGGCACCGGACTGGCGTCGGGATTGACAACGGTAAAACTGTCCAGCATAGTCTGCAGATCACTCTGCAACAGATCCAGCTCTGGTGAAGAGGTGTCCAGCTCGCTGTTCAGGATATAGACGCGTCCATCGCGGGTGGTGACAGCTGCCACGCTGCCCTCAAATGTTTTGCCCTCCTCACCCTGGAAGGAGTAGGTGAGCCGTCTGCCAGATAAGCCGCTCATCTGGACATCTGTTGGCCGGGTGATCTTTAGACCTGGCTGTTGCTGCAGCCAGTCTTCCACGTAGATAAACAGCTGGGCATCGTTGTCCTGTGGCTCAGGTTGGCGCTTACCTGCTCGCCCCTGGACGCGCAGTGCGGCATCGCCTGCTGGGGTGCGGAAGAAGACGTCTCCACTTGCCGGGTGCTCGATCACTTGCCAATAGTCATTGTAGGATAAGCTAAAACCCATCGCCTGGTTGCCGTACACGCGATTTGCGAACATTGTCGGCAAGAGCGCGAGGTTGTCACGCACCAGGTCAAGCGCTGCTTGCTCTGCGGCCAGCGTGCGGGCAGGTGCCTCGGAAATCAAGAGAAACAGCCGCTCACGCGCCGAATCGATAAAGGCCACTAACGAGCCGGAAATGCGACCTCTATCGGCTCGTTGGTACGTGTAATCCATTTGCTGGGCTGTCTGGCCAGCCAAGGTTGTTTCGCGAATCTGACCGGGCTGCACGTCGCTGACCCCCTCGTCGGCGGACGATATGGCGAGTAATGCCGGCAGGATTTGTTCAAGGGGTTGACGCCCAACAACTCCCAGACGCGCCAGCGGTATTACCCCTATTTGTGCCTTCACGGCCGACAGGTCATCCGGGGTAAAAGTTGCCGTTCCCGCCGTTTCTTCGACCAACCATCCTGCCGGCTGCAGCGTGGAAAACGAAAGTGAACGACTGCGGTAGGGTTGCGGCTGTGCCCCCTTTGCCTCGACGCGCAGTTCGGCCAGCTCCATTGCGCTGTCGTCCGCCAGATTCACGGCACGGATGCCGAACTGGTAGAGGCCGGCCGGCGCCGCTGCGCTCACCAGCTGGGGAGGCTCCTGTCCGATCATCAACGTGCCACCTTTGATGTTTCTCACTGTGCCATCAGGCAAGTAGATTACCTGACGTTTCGCTGTGAAGCTATCTCCTGCTTCGAAAAAGTAAGAGCCAAGCAACCCGTTTTCCTGACGCGCGAAAGCTCCCATATAAGCGGCTTCACCGCTCTCCCCATCGACGCGATAGCGAAGCTCCCCTTCGAGTTCGGCACCGCCGGCCACACTACGAAAGTAACCCGGCACCGCGAAGATGTCGCTGCCCGGAGCAATAGCATGGATTGAGACGCGCACCCTGCGTTCGCCATTGCTGAGCACCCAACCATTTCCATTCCACCATGCCTGCATAGGATTACGCTGAGCATCCCATACCGGTACCTTAAGGGCCTCTTCGATCTCCCGTTCTCGCGGGATCAGGCGATTGGAGTCGAGCACGATGAGCATTTCACCTTCGACTCGCCCTGCTACCAGCTCCACTTCCCGCAAACCAATGCCACTTACCGTAGTTGTAACTTGTGCCCTTTCCCCCTCCGCGATTGCCTCGCGATCCAGTTGGAGAGGCGCCACGACCGGCTCGTCAACGACGCGTTTGAGTGCGCTGGGATAGAGGCCAAGAAATTGCACCCACGGGCTCTGCTCCGCTCCTGGCATGGGGTCAAGCACATCCTGATATCCGCCGACATATATAGCGACCAGTCTAGGCCAGGTAGGGAAAAAGAAGGACAGCCCGCCTACCGAAGGGATATCTTGGCCCGCATAGTGCACCAGCACTGCCTTCTCCAACGCGGCGCGCGCCTGTTGTGCTGCCTTCACTACCTGAGAATTCTCGCCCAACGCTTCAACGATCAGGAGAAAGCTGCGCAGGTCGATTATGCCGAAGAACTCACGATCTATATCAGCGAATGAGGGGGAATGAGCCAGACCACGCGCCACGGCCAAGATAGTTTCAGAGCTGTCAGCTTCAGCGCTCAGCACGTGTGCCAGACGGTCGACCGCCTGTTGAACTGCAGGCACTCGGTCTAGATCGATTTCCGACATCGTCAGGGTATTGCCGGTGTCATCTCCTGCGTAGCTCTCCTCAAAATATTGCACGACGCGTGCACCCAGCTCCTTTGCCTCCATCTCAGGATGATCTGCTAGATCGCGCATGGTGCGGTCAAATCCCTTGAGACCGTACGTGATCTCTTCCGAGGCCACCCCATAACGCACATAAGGCGATAACAACGACCATACCTCCAGCTGCGCCATAAGGCAGGTGTCGAAGACCAGCAAGTCGAGACGATCCACTGCGGCAGTGCGCAACCCTCTCTCCAGAGCTTGCATCAGCCCGGCTGGACCGATCATCTGGCCCTCAGACGTCTCATCCGATGCGGCGCCCTGCCAACCACCTCCATGGTCTGAAATGACCAGCGCGTACCGTTTGGCAGGATAGGTGCTGATACCCCACGCGATGAAGCGCTCGAGCGTCTTGGCGGAACCCGTATTCACCTCACCCAGCTTGCGCACGACTGGAGACGTGATAGTGAAGAGGTTGTTGTCCTTTTCGATGCGCAGCAGGCGCGTATCACTCCAGTTATCGCTACCCGTCCAGTAGCGCGGATGGCGATCCACCAGCGCGACGAAATTGACCTCGGGAGTCGATCCGATCATCTCGATACGATTGAGCTCGCGCAAGATAACTGGTTCTAGGTTGTTGTCGGCTGCGTAGTAGAGCAGCACTGTCCATTGTGCTGTTTCTGTTTGGCCGTAAGCGGACGGTGGACAAAGTGCCAGCACGATCCCTGTGACTATCAGCACCGTCCAAAAGCACAATTTGTGTTGAGCAGGATGGAATGTCATTTTCTCCCCTCCCCCCCGACATACATCGGTTCGCTGAGCGATTTTCATACCTGAGATGTCTACATCATAACCTGCCTCAGCCAGGTGTCAAGGGTCTCTCAAACTGGTTCGCGATGGCACCCTCGCAATGTATCCACAGATTGCTTTTGTCCTCAAGCGAGACCGGGTATGCTATAATGGGAAATGGAGAGGCAGCTTCTAGCTCCGGAGCTTGTTGATTATCTTGTGTCGTCCGCCCTGCTTGGTGTTTTTCTCAGTCGCGTTTGCAGGCCGATCTATGCAATGTGTCACCAATGCGCATACCCATCTTGAACTGACCACCCTCATCCGCTTGTGTCCTAAGCACCCCACCGCCTTTCTGCCGTGGTTAGCGCGTGTCGGGTGGACGATCGGCCACCTTTCGCGTAACGAGGTCCTTTCTGGCATTGCGCAGGGTATCGCTGAGCTCAAAGCATGTGGCACGACGCACGTGGGGGATATTACGTATACCTGGTTGAGCGTTGAACCCTTGCTTGTCAGCGGCTTACATGGCGTCGTCTATCTGGAAGTATTGGGGTTGGACCGAGAACGTGCTTTGGAACGCTTGAGGGACGCCCAATCTGCTATAGACAAGGCGCGTCGTCATCCCGATTATGGTGCTATGCAAGTGGGCCTTTCGCTCCACGCCCCCTACTCGTGTCATCCCGACTTGTTACGCATCGGAGCACAATGGTGTCGCACGGAGGGGGTGCCGTTGTGCATTCACGTGGCCGAGTCAAGCTTCGAGACAGAGTGGCTGCTGCACGGAGCGTTTTCAGGGACAGGACGCATTTTCACCCCGTTGGTACGGGCTATGGGGACGATGCCCGCTTCGGTCCCTCGGCAGAGGCCACTCTCGTACCTGGCCACGCTAGGTGTGCTTGAGGCGCATCCATTATTGGTGCACGCCGTACACGTGACGGAGGAAGAGATCGCACTCATCGCTGCCGCACACTGTGCTGTCGTCCATTGCCCACGCTCCAATCACCTTCTCGGATGCGGCAGGATGCCCTTGGAACATTATCTGCGAGCCGATGTGCCCGTATATCTGGGCACCGACAGTCGCGCAAGCAGCCCGGATCTCAACGTAAATGCCGAAGCGCAATTTGCTTGCCAGTTGCACCAGGGATATGTGCCGACAGAGTGTATTCTGGCACTCATCCACCGACCCCTGGAGCACCCCTTATGACCCTTTTCTATTTAGGATTGGCATGGCTGCTCGGCGTGGCGGGCGCATCGCTCCTGGCACCCCCGGTGCCAGTGCTCGTCACACTTGCCATACCCGGTGTGGGAACGCTGCTTATGTGGTTGCGCGAGCGTGTGCCGCGACTGTTGGCGCTCTGCTGGCTGGTCCTGCTGGCAGGTTGCGCACGCACCGTCCTAGCGACCCCATCCTATGGCCCCGATCACCTGGCCACCTACAGAGATACAAGCGAGAATGTAACCGTGACCGGAGTGGTGGACAGGGAGCCAGACGTCCGCGACACGTTCCAGCTGCTGCGCGTTCGTGCGGAGTCCATCACACTTGGCGATGAGGCCACTTCCCGAACCGAGGCAGCACACGGTTTGCTGCTGGCCCGCGTTGCACGTTATCCGGCGCGCCAATATGGCGAGCGGCTGAGTTTGAGCGGCCGCCTCGCAACACCACAGGTGTTTCCCGACTTCGACTATCGTGATTACCTCGCGCGCCAGGGCATCTACGTGGTGATGTATTATCCAAAAGTCCGAGTCCTGGACCAGAACCAGGGCAGTCCCTTTTGGCATGCGCTCTATGATTTCAGACAGCATGTCAGCGTTGTGATCACCCACATTCTGCCAGAGCCCCATGCTGCATTGTTGAGCGCCATCCTGCTGGGCAAGAGAAGCGGCATACCGGCCTCCCTATACGCGCAATTCAACGCCACCGGCACCAGTCACATCATTGTGATCAGCGGTTCCAACATCGCGATCCTGTGTGGTGTTCTCCTGAGGGTGGTCACCCGCTTGGCAGGGCGGCGCATAGCCTTGTACGCGTCGCTCTTGGGCATCACCGCCTACGTCCTACTGGCAGGAGCGGACGCTCCCGTGATGCGTGCCGCGATTATGGGAGGGCTGTACATGTTGGCATTGCGTTTCGGACGCCGCGCCGAGGTGCGTACATCGCTTATGTTCGCGGCAACATTGATGACGCTGATCAATCCTGCCTGGCTGCGAGATCCTGGCTTCCAGCTGAGCTTCAGCGCCACAGCTGGCTTGATCTGGCTAGTACCGTTGCTGGAGGACGTTCTGAACCGCTGGCTTAGCCGATTGCCGGGTGCCGCGGCGCTGCTGAGCGGTCTATTAGGGGATGGGTTGGTGGTCACACTGGCAGCTCAGATCACCACCCTCCCGGTGATTGCCTATCACTTCGGCCGCGTTTCGCCGGTCAGCCTGCTCACAAACGTGCTCATCGTACCCGTCCAACCATTGATTATGCTAAGCGGAGCCCTGGCAACCTTAGGCGGTCTGATATGGTTGCCTGCCGGCCAGGTGCTCGGATGGCTCTCCTGGTTGCTGCTGACCTGGACAATCCGCTGCGTTGAGATCACAGCCCATATTGCCAATACGTTTGAGACAGGCACCCTGGACACTTTTGGAAAGGTGAGCGTGACATTGGGTGCAGTGCTCTTCGTTGCGATGCTGTACCTGGCTTCATATGAGCGGCACCGCACTGTGCTCACGAAGGTGCCTGGTACCTTCAATCACCTGCATCCATCCACCCGGTTGTCGTTGATCATGAGCGGGATGGGCCTTCTGCTGGCCCTGTCAGCGCATTGCAGTCTGCCAGACGGACGGCTCCATGTGACGTTTCTAGACGTGGGTCAGGGGGATGCCATCCTCATCACCACCCCGCGCGGTGGCCGTATCCTAGTTGATGGCGGCCCCGCTCCATCTGCCGCGCTGACAGCTCTGGGACGACACATACCCTTTTGGGATCGCACGCTTGATTTGGCCGTCAACACCCATCCCGAATCGGACCATCTGGCTGGTCTGATCGCGGTGTTGGAGCGCTATCAAGTGAAACAGGTGTTAATCCCCCCTGTCGAGACCAGGTCAACGTTGTATACCACCTGGCATACCACGTTACAACGTTCGGGCATTCGTCCTGCTGTGGGACAGAGCGGCATGCAGATCGGCACATCCGATGGCGTCTCTATTGAGGTGTTCCACCCCGTTGAAAACTCACACTATTCGCATGTGAATGATTACTCGCTAGTGCTTCGCGTCACATTGGGAGACATCGGCTTTCTCCTGACCGGTGACATCTCTTCCGAGGTGGAGCACGAGTTGCTCCACCATCATCCGGAATTGAGGGCCACGGTGCTTAAAGTGCCCCATCACGGCAGTGCCACCTCGAGCAGCCCGGCATTTCTGCAGGCAGTACAACCTCGCTTCGCCGTGCTGTCCGTGGCTGCTGATAACACGCTCAATCTTCCGGCAGAGGAAGTGCTACAGCGCTATCAGATGATGGGCATCCCGGTGATGCGCACAGATCAAAATGGCACAATCGAATTCATCACCGATGGGAAACGGCTCTGGATAAGCACAGAACATACATTCTTTCTCTCTGAGGCCGATGGTGCAATTGCTCACACCCCACGGCTGCAGTAGAATCGGGACAATCCTTCACCATAAGCGTCCAAGAGAGGAGAGACCACAATCGTCGCGCTGAGCAGACAAATCGCCCGACTCCGTTATGCGCTGCTTGCCGTGGCCCTCACCATATTTGTCTGGGCTCCCCTGACCTACCCAGGTTATTTCCAGGTGCACAGCGGCTTTGTGCCCTTGTTTAACCTGGTGCACCTGGGCAACACCCCCTTGGATCTGCATTGGACCCCTTCGATAGCGACCCATTATGACGCAATGCGCGACGATGGTTTGCTGGCCTATTACCTAGCGCGGTTGTTGGTGACATTGGGGGTATCTCCCCTCTGCAGCATCAAGGTGGTTTTTGGCATTGCTTGGATGCTGGGCGCCCTTGGCATGTATAGATGGGCACATCCTTTGTTCGGAGCGCCAGGAGCATGCTTAGCCGCTCTCGTCTACAGCTATTTGCCCTACCGCATCGCCGCCGTCTACGTGCGCGGCGCCTGGGGTGAAGCGCTCTGCCTGGGGCTTATCCCGTTGGGTATGGCGATGGTGTCTGCGGCATATCCACCTGCCTCGAGCAAGCGTTTCATCATACTCAGCGGCTTGACGTGGCTGTCCATCGGCCTCAGCCAGCTGGGATTAGCTGGATGGGCCTTTCTATGTTTGTTAGGGTGGTGGGCATCCTCCAGAGATCGGGTTAGGCAGCTGTGGCGGTTGCTCGCAGCGGGTGGGGGCTGTTCCGTCGCTGCCATGTATATGCTCTGGGCGGCGGGTTGGCATACTGTTGCGGACAGGGTGGGGTTCTTCGCCCATTTTCTGTATCCCGCGCAGCTGGTTTCGCCTTATTGGGGATTCGGCCCCAGCCGTCCCGGATGGAACGACGGGTTATCGCTGGGGTTAGGCCTTGCACCGGTGGCATTGGCATGCCTGACGCTGTTGTTGCTCGCCCGAGATGTCCGAACGGGACAGGCGTTTCTGTCCTCAGCCGAAAGGATGTCCTGGAGATCTCCCTTTCTCATCGCCGCCGCTCTGATTTTGCTGACGTTGCCGATCTCGGTAGCTTTGTGGCAGATCAGTGCTCTCTGGCAGCTGCTCACCTACCCATGGCAACTGATCGGATTGGCCGGGATGTTCCTCTCCGTCGCCACGGGCGGGGTGCTCTACCTGCAACCGCGATGGTGTGTGCCACCGATGCAGGCAGTCTTGATCGGCTTCGTGCTGTTGGCTAGTTATAGCTATCTGCAGCCTCGTTACACCCAGTACGAGACCCCTTCCAAGCCGCTCGCCAGCTGGGGGGAGCATCGCATCCTGTTGCTCGATGTCTCAATGGAAGTGGACATCCCTCCGATAGCAGCCGGTCTGCCCGTGTCAACCCTCGGACGGCTGCCCCTGGACGAGTACGGGGCGCTCCGTCCCGGGGATACGCTACACCTGATGCTGACCTGGCAAGCAACCCAGGTTCTCGAACGTGACCTGAAGCTCTTCGTCCACCTGCTGGACGCTTCTGGGAATCTGCTCGCCCAGACCGACCCATTCCTGGGGGCTGCCTCCGACCCGGACGTGCCCGGAAAAGATTATCTCACTGGTCAATGGCAACCAGGCCGTCTGATCGTCACCGATGTGGGCATCCACGTGCCCATAGATGCCCCGTTGGGTCCTTATCGCATTGCGATGGGATTGTATGAAGAGGAGACGATGCAACGGTGGCCGGTGGATGATGGAAAGGACAACCAGGTTATACTAGAGCTGCTGGAATGGAACCCGCAGTAATGTCACAGCACTCTGTTTCACTTCGACAACCTCGCTTACCCATAGGATTGGGGTTATCGGTGCTCCTTTCGCTCTTCGCTATGGGGCCGTTGCTGCAACCTGGCTATTTCTGGGGCGCCCATGATGCCAGAAACAGCGTCTATTTCCTGTATGAGTTTGACCGCTCGATCCGCGATGGCATCCTTTGGCCGCGCTGGGGGCCTGATTGGGGTTTCGGCTACGGCTATCCGTTCTGGAACATTTACGCTCCCTTGGCATATTACGTGGGCGAGGTGGCGGTGCTGTTGGGTTTTGAGTACACCGTAGCGGTCAAACTGGTCTTCGCCCTCTCCATCTTGGCTTCCGCAGCGAGCATGTACCTCTTTGCGCGGCGACTGCTGGGCACAGCGGGCGGACTTCTTGCCAGCTTGCTCTACGTGTATGCGCCTTATCATTTGTTCGACCTGTACGTGCGGGCTGCACTGGCGGAGTCATTTGCTTTTGTCTTCATTCCGCTGGTATTCTGGGGCTTTTTTGAGCTGGTGGAACAGCCACGTCTGCGGGCGCTCGTGGGCACTGCGTTCGCCTACACCGGGCTGGTGCTGACCAGTAACGTGTTGTTGGTGCTCATCACCCCCTGCGTGATCGTGTACATAATGGCGCTTGCGCTGTGGCGCGCATGGCGCGGACGTGGGTCCGGTAAATATTACGTGGGCCCGGTATTCCCAGAGTGGATTCGGCACGCCCTGCCCGGCATCGTGGCGTTTCTGCTGGGAACCGGTTTGCAGGCGATCTTCCTTCTCCCAGCTTTGATGGAGCGCGACTACGTGCGCCTGGATCAATGGTTCGGCGGACGCTATGCCTTCGGGAGCGACTTCGTCTATTTCCACCAGCTCTTCTCGCCTGCCTGGGGGTTTGGTGCCAGCATCCCTGGCCCGGACGACAAGGTCAGTTTTCAACTCGGTCTACTGCCATTTGTGTTGT
The DNA here is from genome assembly GCA_036172345.1 of Anaerolineae bacterium. GTDB lineage: Bacteria > Chloroflexota > Anaerolineae > 4572-78 > NAK82 > NAK82. The sequence goes on along the minus strand of JASFBB010000177.1, from coordinate 5,685 downwards.
TCTGCCTGTCCTTCGTGGTGGTATCACGTATGCGGAATGATGCTGTGCGTTGGACGCTGCGCTTCTGGCAAGTTGTCACCATCGGGGCGATCTTCCTGATGACACCCACCTCAGCCTTGATATGGCACCGGATGCCCCTACTGACCACGGTTCAATTCCCCTGGCGGCTGGGTACTCTGACCACCACGGGTTTCGCAGTGCTGGGCGGGGCGATCATAACACCTCGAACTAGCTCTTTATCTTCCATACGAGCAGGTGAGCTTCCGAGGTGGGTGGTACGTTCTCTCGCCCCTTTGGCGCTGTTGATCATCATAGGCGCTTATCCTTATCTCGTCGCCGAAGTGCGCGATCCCCTCCCGACCGAGGGGCCCGTCAGCTTGGCCGCCCTCTTCCGTTATCAGCAGGCGTCCGATGAGATGACCGGCACGACCGCATGGGCGCGTCGTATCCCCAGCTGGTCACCGCTGGCGGAACAGGTCGTCCGCGGGGAGGGCATCCACACCAAGGTCAACTACAGCGCCATCCCGAATGATGGACGGCTGGGTGTGCATTCGGTCGAGATGAGCACGGTGCACGAGCTGGTGTGGGTGTACGCCGCCGACGATCAACAGAGTGTGACCTTCCTCACTGCTTATTACCCGGGCTGGAACGCCTATGTCTACGAGGACCTCAAGCATCCCCAGGACGATCTCAAAGCGCGCATCGGCAGGTTGATCATCAGGCCCGAGATTCGCACCACGCCAGATGAAGGCTGGATCGTTGTGCCGGTGCCACCGGGGGAACATTTCTTGGAGCTGCGCTTCGAGGACACACCCGTGCGGATTGTCGGCAAGGTCATCTCGGCGTCCTCGCTGGTGCTGGCTTTGTCCCTGCTGGTGCTGGATCGGCTGCAGGGCGGGTGGAAGAGTGAGCAAGGGGCCTCAGTGAGCTGATATCATAACCCGAGAGCGTCCGCGCCAAGGCATAGAAAACGGTGCGTGAGATGCTCCGCACCACTTCTACAACACCCAGCTCATCCCCTCGCGTCACCTTCAGGCAACGCGCTGGATAACCGGCAGGTTGCTTCTTGGCAATGCCGAGGCCCAGATTTGAACTGGGGACACCTTGATTTTCAGTCAAGTGCTCTACCAGGCTGAGCTACCTCGGCAGATCGCCGCTTAATATACCACAGAGGCATCGTTCAGGCAAATCCGGCCCCGGAGAGGTTGAGAAAGTCCTTCAGGGCATTACCACGTAAGGACGGGGTCAGAACCCGCCCCTACCACCACCGTGGGAATAGATGGGACGCTCTCCGGGGCATTACAACCTAGCACTGGGGATGGCGTTGGCCGCCGGGCTGATGCGCGCACAAGAACCCTCCGTGGATGAGGAGGTTACCGCGCAGGAGGACATGTCGGCAGCATTAACGGTTGGCTGGATTATCACCGTGCAGGGACGGCTCACCGACGCGAGCGGCAGTCCCATCAACGGCGACCGCACCATCCGCGCCAGCCTGTACGATAGCTCCACAGGGGGTACCCAGCTGTACACCTATTCAACCTCGGCGGCAGTCCGTGACGTTACTTCACCACGGCGATCTCTACCTGCGACGATGCCGAGTTCAACGGGAAGCAGCTCTACCTGGAAATTCAGGTTGGCAGCAAGACATTGACACCCCGCGAGCCGGTGCGCATGGTGCCCTATGCCGCCACGTCGCGTCCGGAAGCGCGCATCGGCGGCAGCAACGCGGGCGATGCTCGCCTCCATTTGTATGACTCCTCTGATCGGCGGACTATCTGCTTGAGTGGAGCCACTGGTATCCTTTACCTCGGCACCAGCGGTGAAGACGGTGATATCGAGGTCCATAATTCCAGTGGGGCTCGGACATTTCGAGTGGATGGCGATACCGGCAACGTCATTCAAACCCGCACCGGCAACGGGCTGGCGAAGGCGGCTGTGTATGCCCGATGTGCTTGGTAGTGGGGCAACCGTCCATCGCTCTTTTCCCATTGCTCGCCACCCTGGCGCTGGCGGCGGGTGCCCAGGCCATGTCATCCGCCAGCTACCAGATCGAGTGGCTGATGGCCTTCGTCGGCAGCGGCGGTGAGGCCAGCTCGACAAGCTGTCGCGCCCAATCACGTGGGCTGCAGGACGTATTGAATATGCGGCATAGCACCCTCCCGCAGGCTTGGAAGCTGCAGGAGGGTGCAATTGCCGCGCCGCAAGTGCAGCTGTTGCGTTCATCCTGCTGCTATTTCAGGGGAATCCCCCCATAAAAGGCGTGGCAGATGACATGATATACTCACCCAAACAGCGCACCACCGCTGCCAGGCTTTCCAGATTGTGCAGCGGCAGGAATTCGTCCACGTAGGGCAGCGCGACCTGCATGCCGCGCACCAGCGGCTGGTAGTGTGGCGCGCCGGCGAGTGGATTGAGCCAGATGAGACGATGACAGCTGCGCTGCAGGCGATCCATCTCGTGGCGCAGCAGGGCGGTGTCGCCGCGATCCCAGCCGTCGCTAATGATGATCACGATGGCGCCGTTGCGCAACACGCGCCGTGACCAGCGAAAGTTGAACATCTTGAGCGACTCGCCGATGCGCGTCCCGCCCGACCAGTCCACCACTTCTCGGGCGACCTCTTGGAGCGCGGTGTCCACGTTGCGATGACGCAATGCCGGGGTGATGCGTGTGAGGCGGGTGCCGAAGACAAAGGCTTCGATGTGTTTTGCGCTCTGGCGGAGGGCATACATAAAGTGCAGAAAGAGGCGCGAATAGCGTTCCATAGAGCCGCTGATGTCACAAATGACCACCAGCGGGCGCGGTTTGAAACGGGGGCGTTGCCAGGCCAGATGGATGATTTCGCCTTGTTGGGCCATGCTCTTGCGCATCGTGGTCGAGAGGTCCAGGCAACAGGTGCGTTTATAGGCACGAATGCGCCGCCGGGTGCGCCGTTCGCCCATCCGCCAGAGCAACGCGTTCATCCAGTGCTGCGCCAGCTGCAGCTCCTCGCGCGACATGGCAGCAAAGTCCTTGCGGCGCAGCGTCTCCCACGGACTGTAGGTGGCGCTCAGCTCGCTTTCCGTGGCATGCTTGGGTTCTTCCTTCTCCGGGGGCAGGTAGCGGTCATCCAGTCGTTCTCGGGAGGACACTTGGGCCGTGCGCGGCACCTGTTGCTGCAAAGGCGTGGGCCGCTGAAAGGTGGTCGCCCCCAATTCCAATAGCCATTGCTCGCGTCCCAGCCAGAAAAGCTGGAAGGCGCGGTCGAACAAGGGGAGCTGCTCGGGGTGGCTTACCAGGCATGCCCGCATGACATAATAAAAGTCATCGCGGTACGCCAGGTCAATGAGAGTCAGCCCCTGCAACAGGTCGGTCACGCGGTCGGCGCTGATGCGAAACCCCAGTTGACGCAACAAGCGCATAAAGTGCAACAGGTTGGCCGCCAGCTGCTGGTGGGCGAGCGGCTCAGCGGCGACCATGGGCGCGTTGGACGAGTTCATGGGCCATCTCCATGCGCACCCGTTGCACGTCGTCCTGGTACTTGAGCAGGACGCCCAGTGTTTCGTTGACCGTCACTTCGTCCAGCTCCTGACGCCCCATCGTCACCAGCGCGGTCGCCCAGTCGAGCGTCTCGGCAATGCCAGGCGGTTTGAACAGCTCGGCCTGACGCAGCCGCTGGCACACCGTGGTGACCTGAAAGGCGAGCTGCTGGGTGATGTCCGGCACTTTGAGCATGACGATCTGGTACTCCGCCTCGAACGTGGGGTAATCGATCCAGTGGTACAGACAGCGTCGCTTGAGTGCATCATGCACCTCGCGCGTGCGGTTGGAGGTGATGACCACAATCGGCGGACGGGTCGCGCGTAGGGTGCCGATCTCCGGGATAGTGATCTGAAAGTCGGAAAGGAACTCGAGTAAGAAACTCTCAAACTCTTCATCGGCGCGGTCAATCTCATCGATCAGCAGCACCGGGGGCACACTGCCATCCCATTGTACCGCTTGTAACAATGGGCGGGCGATCAAGAACTCGGAGCTATACAGGTCTTTCTCGTTGGCGGTAGATGCTTGGCCACGCGCTTCCAACAGGCGCAAATGCATAATCTGGCGCGCGTAAGCCCACTCGTAGACGGCATTGTGCACGTCCAACCCCTCGTAGCATTGGAGGCGGATGAGACGGGTATGCAGCACCTCTGCCAGCACCTTGGCGACCTCGGTCTTGCCGACACCTGCTTCGCCTTCCAGAAAGAGTGGCTTGCCCAAGCGGGTCGCCAGGAAGATAACCGTGGCCAGCGCGCGATCGGCGATGTAGCGTCCGGCCAGCAGGGCGGATTGTACGTCGTCGATGGAATCAAACAGGTTGGCCATAACGCACCTGGGTGATCTGGGCCAGGATGCTCAGTGCGATCTCGGCGGGTGAGCGACCGCCCAGTGGCAGGCCAATGGGAGCGTACAAATGGGCCAGCTGTTCTTCGCTGACGCCCATCTGGCGCAGGCGCTCGATGCGTCGCGCATTGGTGCGTTGGCTGCCCAATGCGCCGACATAACGCAGCGGGTTGGTCAAACCGAAATACAGGCTAGGATTGTCCAGCTTGGGGTCGTGCGTCAACACCACCAAGTACGCGGAGCTGTCCAGGCCCAGCTCCGGCAGGGCACGCTGTGGATATTCGCGAATGATCCGGCTTGCCTGGGGGAAGCGCTCGCGCGTGGCAAAGGCGGAGCGCGGATCGACCACGATAGTCTCATAGCCGAGCAAATTGGCCATCGGCACCAACACCTCGGCAATGTGCACGGCGCCGACGATGATCAGGCGCGGCACGGGTGGGTAGACCTCGATGAACAAGTGTGGCCCCCCCTCGAGCTGCAGGGTGGAGCCTTCACCCCGTGCCAGCCGCTCCAGCGCGTGCGTGACCACCTGTTGCCGCTGGAACTCCGGCAAATCGAGGTTGCCTGCGCTGCGTCCGTCGGGGTAGATGAGCAGCTTGCGATTAATCTGGGTAGAATCCCCACTGAGGACGCTGACCAGCGCCAGCGGTTGGTGCTCGACCAGATGCTGGCGCAACGTCTCATAGACGCTGCTTAGCGCGGAAAATGGCTCAACCAACACCTCAATCGTGCCACCACAAGCTAGACCGACCTCCCAGGCATTTTCGTCGGCGACGCCGAACTTGAGAACCTGGGGTTGCCCCGATTGAATTGCTTGGTGACATGCTTCGATGACCACGCCTTCGACGCAGCCAGCGCTGACGGAACCGGCGATGTCTCCGCGCAACGTAGTGGCCAGCTTAGCGCCCACCGGTCGCGGCGAGGAACCCCATGTGCTGATAACAGTGGCAATGCCGATCTGTTGGCCCTGTTGTCGCCAAGCTTCGAGCTTATCGAGAACGTCATGCATATCTCTCCGCCCTAAATCCATCCAATCGTGTAAGGATATGCTACATCACCGCGCTTCTAGACGCAATATGAGACCCTTCCGCGATGAAAAAACGGGGTGGCACGTAATGCCACCCCGTTCTCTGCGGACTTGGTGCTGGGTGCATCAATACTCAGGCGGAGGGGTCGCCGGCGGCTTCTCCTTCTCCGGGATGTCGGTGATGAGCGCCTCGGTGGTGAGGATCATCGCCGCGATCGAGGCGGCGTTCTCCAGCGCACCACGCGTCACCTTGGCCGGGTCAATGATGCCCGCCTTGACCATATCCACATAATCACCC
>JASFBB010000176.1:0-5633 GCA_036172345.1 Anaerolineae bacterium | reverse complement strand
AACACCACTGTGATCCCCCAGAAGACCAGCGCCACCGGCAAACTCAAAAATCCGTCCGGTATGTGCATATGGGGAACAACCATCTGTTCCCAGAGGCGCATCAGTACGGTAGCGTTCATAGTGGTTCTCCTTTCTCCACGTGTCCAGCTCTTGTACCGTGCCCTTATTGCAACTAATTGCAATAAGACTATAGCATACTTTGACCGGGTTGCCAAATCGAGCTGGGTGAATTTACCCGCCTTTTGGGGCTACTTCCCTTATAAAAAGCAAGTTACCAAAAGATTTTGAGTCGCCTTGACACACCGCTTCACACTATTATAATGTCATCCTAATGTCCCGAACGGTTGCGCCTAGTACGGGCTTGTCATACGCGGTGCGCCTGGCCGCTTCATCTGACCACGCTGCCATCCGGCATTTGCTCAGCCACTCATGGCGTGTTTACCTGCCAGCCGGACCCCAGTGGCTGGAGCAGCGCCTTGCTGCAGGGGATTGCTGGGTGATGACAGAGGGGAGACGAGAGGTCGCCGGCGTGATCGCAGTGCTCAGGCGTCACCCGGAGGTGGTGAGCATCGTTGCGGCGGCGGTGCGCAATGGCATACCTGCTTCGCTATATGGTGGAAAGGCATTGCCACTCTTAGAGGCCTATGGGCGCCGACAACGCGCGTGTGGATTGGCTTGTCTGGGCAGCGCCACATGGCTGAGTGAGACGCTCGCCACCCAAGGGTTCCTGACGCGCGAGCACGTGATCACCTATGGGTGGCATGCCGAACCGCTTCCCGTCACCGGCAGTGCTGTGGTCACGGTTGAGCCTGTTCGCTATAATGAACTCGAAGCAGTTGCCGCCATTGACCGACAGATCTTCGCCCCAGTATGGCATAAGCCCCAAGATGAACTGGAATTTGCCCTGAACAGAGTGGATTATTTTGTGGTGGCGAAGTACGAACAGCGCATTGTGGGATACTGTTGGAGCGAATGGGATGGTACGCGCGGACATCTCACCCGCCTGGGGGTTGCGAAAGACTGGCAAGGCAAAGGGGTCGGCACACGCCTGCTCACCGAAGCGCTGGCAGCCATGGTGCAGGCCGGCATCACCTGGGTCACGCTCAACACTCAAACGGATAACTGGCGGGCGCGTCGCCTGTATGAACGTTATGGTTTTCGCAGCGCCGGACAGGCAGTGCCGCTGTTGTGGAAAGACTTAGAAGGCACCTCACACGTCCTAACGCATCCGCGCCACTGAGACGCGTATGCCCGTCTGAGTCGTTCCACGTGGGAGGCAAACGGAGAAGCGGTCATATGTCCTTAATCACCCGAGAGAGTGCACTGGATTATCACACCCGGGGGAGGCCGGGCAAGTTGGAGGTCGTTCCCACCAAGCCAGTGGTAACCCAAACCGACCTGTCATTGGCATACACCCCAGGGGTGGCGGTGCCCGTGCTGGAGATCGCCGAACACCCCGAGGAATCCTACCACTATACCACCAAGAGCAATCTGGTGGCAGTGATCTCCGACGGAAGTGCAATCTTAGGGCTGGGCAATCGAGGCGCCCTGGCATCCAAGCCCGTTATGGAAGGCAAGGCGGTGTTGTTCAAGCGTTTTGCCGACGTGGACGCGTTCGACATCGAGGTCAATGTTGCAAGCCCGGAGGAATTCATCCGGGTGGTGCAGGCGATCGCACCCACCTTCGGCGGCATCAACCTGGAGGACATCAAGGCACCCGAGTGCTTCGTGATCGAGGAAACGCTCAGAGGCACATTGGATATTCCCGTCTTTCACGATGATCAACATGGAACGGCGATCATCGCAACCGCCGGTTTGCTGAATGCGCTGGAGATCGTGGGGAAGTGCAAAGAGGAAGTGACAATTGTCATCAACGGTGCCGGCGCCGCCGCTATTGCATGTGCCAAAATGTTCGTCCTGGCCGGTTTCCCGCGCGAACACATCACTATGCTGGACACGCACGGGGTCATCTACACAGGACGCGTCGCGGGCATGAACGAGCACAAGGCACAGTTCGCCCGACCAACGCGGGCACGCACGTTGGCGGATGCCTTACGCGGCGCCGACGTGTTCGTCGGTCTGTCGGTGGGGAACGTAGTCAGCGCCGAGATGGTGCGCTCTATGGCGCGGCGGCCTATCATCTTTGCTATGGCCAATCCTGACCCGGAAATCCCGTACGGGCTGGCCAAGCAGGTGTGTCCTGACGCCATTGTGGCCACCGGCCGCAGCGATTACCCGAACCAGATCAACAATGTACTGGGCTTTCCTTTTATCTTTCGCGGCGCTCTGGACGTGCATGCTCGCCAGATCAATGAGGAAATGAAGCTGGCAGCCTGCTATGCTTTGGCCGCGCTGGCACGTGAGGCAGTGCCCGAGGAAGTGTTGCGTGCCTATCAGCTGCCGTCGTTGCAGTTTGGCGCTGATTATGTGATTCCCAAGCCACTCGATCCACGCGTGCTGGCATGGGAGGCACCGGCAGTGGCTGAGGCAGCGATGAAAACCGGCGTGGCGCGTCATCCTGTTGATCTCAACGCATATCGTGTCCAGCTGGAAAAGCGCCAGGCGCGGCTGACGCGTCTCTTGGAAGTGGCCAGCTCCCTTGGATAGAGACTGGGGACGCCGAAGCAGCTAAGCCGACTGCAGAACCCTTCCGCATTGCAGGTAACCCTATGTGGCAGTTGTGGAGGGGCATTAGATGCGAATCTGTCACGCGCGCCACGAACTTGCATAGCGGAAGGACGCGAGTACATTTACGCACATCACACCCAGGCCATAACAAAATTGCAGAACACCTTGATATGGGAGATGGAAAAGGATGGTGGTCGAAACGCAAGTGCAAGTGCATGCCGGTCTAGAAGGAATTGTGGTCGCTCAGACTCGGATGAGCAAGGTGATCGGCGAGGAGGGACGGCTGCTCTATGCCGGGTATGACATCCACGACCTGGCCGAACACGCCACCTTCGAGGAAGTGGCCTATATGTTCTGGTATTGTTGCCTGCCCAACCGTCGTCAGCTGCTCAGTTTCGAGGATAGCTTGCGCGGCCGGCGCAATATCCCCTTCCATGTGATGGATTTGATCCGTTCAGCGCCCACTTTGCAATCACATCCCATGTCGGTGTTGCGTACCGCGGTGTCGGCGCTGGCGCTGGGCGACCCCGGCTCCAACGACATCTCGCAGGCCAGCAATCTGCGCCGTGCGGCAGATATCACGGCCAAGATCCCCACCATTGTGGCGGCGCACGACCGCAATCGCAAAGGGTTAGAAGTGATCGGTCCGCGCGAAGACCTCGACCACGCCTCCAACTTCTTATATATGCTCCACGGCAGGATGCCATCCGAAGTGGAAAGCCGTGCGCTGAACTTGTACCTGGTGTTGTTGGCAGATCACGAGTTCAACGCTTCAACGTTTTCAGCGCGCGTCACGGCCAGCACCCAGTCCGACATCTTCTCGGCCATTACCAGCGCATTGGGCACCTTAAAAGGGCCGGCACACGGTGGCGCCGCCGAGCAGACGATGTTGCAGATTCTCGAGATCGGCGATCCGGATAATGTGGAAGCATGGTATCGGGCCGCGCGCGCACAGAGCAAACGTATCTACGGGATGGGACATCGCGTGTATAAGAGTCAGGACCCGCGCGCAGTACATTTACAACGCGCCACTGCGCAGCTGGCCGAGCTGGGCGATCCAAGATGGTATCAGATCGCGCTCAAGCTGGAGCAGGTGGCACGCGAAGATCCTTATATGATCGAGCGCAAGATCTACTGCAATGTAGACTTCTACTCCGCTCCCCTGCTTTACTACTTGGGCATTGATCCCGATCTCTTCACCTGCATCTTTGCGATGGCGCGCGTCGTGGGCTGGATCGGGCATCTGCTCGAGCAATATTCGGACAATCGTTTGATCCGACCACGTTCAGAGTACGTGGGGCCGGAGGGGCTGCGTTGGGTGCCGCTTGACGAGCGCTGATACACCCTCCCGAAGAGGGACAGCGCTCGAATCGCCCGACAAGCTCCTGCCGATCGTCCGCCTACACGGATGGAGATGAGACATTCCCACATTGGATGTATCTTGGGGCGAGCAGAAGCAGCAGCTCAGGCTCAGAAAAGGCTGGCGACGAAAGTCGCGTCTGGCAGACGTACCGCTGGACGTTTCCTCACAAGGATATTTGCTGCCACCCGCACCACAATCGCGGTTTGGGCTGCGAGCATGAGGGAGCGATTTGGGCCGCTCGCTCACGCGCGCGACCTGGCTTGATTTTGTCACACCTCAGGCGTCATGCTCAGCCCAACGCCACATCCAGGATCATCATGATCGTAAAACCCATCATCGTGCCAAAGGTGGCAATGTGGGTACTTTGTTCGAGCTGGGATTCGGGGATCAGTTCCTCGATCACGACGTAGATCATCGCTCCGGCGGCAAATGCCAGCGCATAGGGCAGAATGGGGCGTGCCAGCACCACCGCTGCCGCTCCCACCACGCCGGCCATTGGCTCCACCACCGCAGATAGCTGCCCGAACCAGAAGCTCTTCAATCGGCTCATCCCCTCACGACGCAGCGGTGCCGCCACGGCCGTGCCCTCAGGCAGGTTCTGCAGCCCGATGCCGAGTGCCAAGGCGGCTGCCCCTGCCAGCGAAGCCCCGGGAACCCCATTTGCCACCGCACCGAAGGCAACCCCTATGGCCAGCCCTTCAGGGATGTTGTGCAACGTGATCGCCAGCACCAGCAGAATGCTGCGTTGCCAGCTCGTCTTGATGCCCTCTGCCTCGCTGAGCGGAAAACCCAGGTGCAGGTGCGGCAATACGCGGTCCACGATCCACAGAAAACCGCCGCCCAACAGGAACCCCAACGCCACCGGCAGCCAGGCAGGTAAAGAACCCTCCTCCCTTGCCAGCTCGATCGCCGGCGCCAACAGCGACCAGTAGCTCGCCGCAACCATCACCCCGGCAGCAAAGCCCAACATGCCGTTGAGCAGATGTTTGTTCACGTCTCGGAAAAAGAAAACTGCCCCCGCGCCCACCGCGGTCAAAAACCAGGTGAAACAGGTGGCCAGCAACGCTTGTAGCACGGGACCCAATGCTTCGAACCAAGCTACGATCATCGCCCATTCCCTCCTTCGATGTGTCCCAGCCTGGATATTATGCGACGATACCAGAGAGCCACAGGGTTGGCAAGCACCCCCATCATTAAGAGGACGTAACAGAACACTTTAGGCGTCGACTTCGTTTCATGTCCCTCTGCAAACCGGCCGGCAGAGAGAAACTTTTCCGAGCGCGTCCACGTCTTATAGCTTAATAGAAGACGCGATTTGGAACAAGACGCTTCCTCATCTATAATGTCTCATATTATGCTGAATCTTCAATGCCTTGCTCGGTGGGTGTACATCACATACCGCGTCGCATCGCTGGTGCTCGCTCTGATGCTTGTCGGGGCGCTTGGTGGGGCTGCCCTGGCACACCCGCCGGACAAGCCCCCGTCACCTCCACCTACCGCTGACTTTGTTCCCGGCCGTGTCCTGGTCAAGTTCAAACCTTCCGTCGGCGCGGCGGCTGCCCACGACCGACTGGCGCAGCAAGGACTGCGTGCCAGCGGAGTCATCGCCGGCCTGGATGTGTTCAAGGTGGACGTGCCGCCC
>JASFBB010000175.1:0-4687 GCA_036172345.1 Anaerolineae bacterium | reverse complement strand
TGTAGTGCTTCCATAGCCGACTCACTGGAAGAGGAGAAGTTTCCAGGTGTGCCTGCTGGTGCATAACCACCTATCCGACGTACCAGCCAGATTGCTAACAACACCAACACCACAACAATGGCGATGGTAATAAGCCAACCGAAGGCAAACCCGATTGGATTGTAACCAGCAAATCCGTTACACAACCCACCCCAAAAACCCATCATAGTTCTGCTCCTGCTCTTTCAAACCTGATCGAGGCGAGACTTCAGAGCTAAATTTCCATTCTTAACTATCATAGGCGAAGAGATTGAAGATGGAATGAAGGGAGTTTAAAGATTTGATGAAGATTTAGAAAGATGAAGTTCTGAAACAGCGTTAGCGAGCGATCAAGCGATGCTTTCCCTCCACACTGGTTCTTAAGGTGCAATAGGCAGCGTGAACGTGAAGGAGCTCCCCTTACCAGGTCCGGCACTCTCGGCCCAGATGCGACCACCGTGAGCTTCCACCAGGTGTCGCGCGATGGTCAGGCCAATGCCGCTGCCCCCGCTGGCACGTGATCGAGAACGGTCCACCCGGTAAAAGCGGGCGAAAATAAGTGGCAAGTGCTCTGCACTGATGCCAATGCCAGTATCGGTTACGGTGATGTGGATTTCGGCCCCGTGCTGTTGAGCGGAAATCAGCACCTGGCCGCCGGGAGGCGTATACTGCAATGCATTGCCAAGTAGATTGAGCAACACTTGGCCAATACGCGCTTCGTCAGCCTGCACAGCGGGCAAATGCTCAGGCAACTCGGCGGCCAGCCGCACCCCCTTTTCTTCAAACTGGTGGCCTAGGCGTGTGGCCGCTGTGCGGATCAGCTGTGCTACAGGCGTCGGTTGGAGGTGTAACTCGATCACACCAGCTTCAATACGGCTAAGATCCTGCAGGTCTTGCACCAGTCGCTGGAGACGTTCGGCCTCGTGGTATATGCGCTCGAATGTGGAGATGTCGGCTGGCACTACGCCATCCATTAAGCCCTCCAGATAGCCCTTGATGGTGCTCAGCGGCGTGCGCAGTTCATGGGCCACATCACCGATCAGCTCACGCCGGGTGGTCTCGATCCGTTCCAACTGGGCAGCCATCCGGTTGAAGCTAACCGCCAAGTGACCAAGTTCGTCCAGATTGTTCCAGTCACGTGCCTCAGACAATTCCACTCGCTCGTGATAATAGCCCTCGGCGATCCGTTGGCTGGCACTCATTATACACCGCACTGGCATCACAATGCGGCGGCTGATCACAACGCTCGCAATCACCGCCACGAGGAAAGCAGCAGCCAGTGAGAACACTAACGATTCATTCACCGCCCGACGAAAGTTGGTGAAAAGGTCTTCTGCTAAGGCTGGTGAGGCTGCTTGCATTGCAGTTGCCATCGCAGCCAGATGGCGTTCAAAAGCATTGGGCATAAAGTACTCGACAGCCGAGATGAGCACTACTATGCCGACAAGGATAACGAGAAAATAGGAAACAAGCAGCTTCCAGACCAAATGACGACGTACATAATGAATTGCCCGAATCACTTTTCGTCCTCGAATCGGTAGCCTACCCCACGCACAGTAACGATAAAACGACCTTTCCCTAACTTCTGGCGGATGTGGCCAATGTGGACATCTACCACACGCTCCTCCCCATAGAAATCATAACCCCATACTCGTTCCAACAGTTGTTCGCGGCTGAGCACCGTGCCATGGTGTTCGGCCAATGTACGCAATAGATCAAACTCAATAGCAGTTAAGACCACTGGTTGTTCGTCCACCCAGACTTGCCGACTGGCAGGGTCTATACGCAGATGTCGAAAGACCAGCATCTCAGAATCGGTGCTCGCGCTGGCCTGAATGCGGCGCAACGCTGCTTTGATACGAGCTACTAGCTCTCGCGGGCTGAATGGCTTCGTAACATAGTCGTCAGCGCCCACTGTGAGTCCTACAATCTTATCAGTCTCATCCGATTTGGCAGTCAATAGGATGACATAAACGTTTGACTCGCGGCGCAGCTGTGCCAAGAGCTCAAGGCCTTCCATTCCAGGTAGCATAATATCCAATACGATCAGATCCGGCCTGACAGAACGTGCTGCCTTTAGCCCAGAGATACCATCTGTAGCAGTGTAAACCTGGTAGCCTTCTTTGCGCAGATAAGCGGCCACAAGCTCCACAATGTTCAGTTCGTCATCAACCACCAGTATTCGGCGAGCGCTCATGTTTGTGTTCGGTTTTCTTGCAATAGAGCTTTGTCCAATTTGCCCATCCTTTTTAATGTCTCTCTTAAGGCCCCCGAAATATCTTAGTGTGTTTCCAGTTTTTTCTCAAGGTACAGAGGGGTTGAAAAGACGTTTCTGAAATCCAGGTTTGGGTTAATATACATAATGATACAATGGAGAAACAAAGATGCTACAAATGGGGTTAAATGGTTGCGCTCAACAAGTATATAATAGGATGAGCTAGATAAGCCTACTCGGCATCTCGGACGATTCTTGAGTTCGACCTCAAATCAACTCACCCCAATCCGCGAGATGGTACTCCTAGCTCCACTTTCTTAATCCTCCTCTCGTCCTGTTTGACGACTGAACAGAGGGATGGTAAGGTGTGCTAGGTATGCGTATCAGCTGGTTATGCTTCCAACAGATCTTTTCTCATGCGATTGAGGCCTATCCCTACGAATGCTTCGGCTTTTTAGTGGGAATGGGTCACGAAGGCGGCGTCGTGCATCGCGTTGAGCGCGGCAATAATGTGCTGCATGGCCAACCAGCCCGCTTCGAGATGGATGCCGCCGATTTTGTCCGCACCACGGAAGCAGCTGAGCGTGTGGGCATGGGGATCATCGGCTTTTATCATTCTCATCCCGACTGGCCAGCGCTCCCTTCGCAGGAGGATCTGCGGCTTGCCTGGAGCGGGTACTATTACCTAATTGTGTCGGTGATTGAGCGTCATCCGGCGATGGTGACCGTGTGGCGACTGGCTGATGACGCACCCCGCCGCTTCCTTGGAGTATCTCTGGAAATGACCGACACGACATAGGCTGGTTGTCCCCCTTCGAATATGGTACAATGGAAGCTATGGAAGAAGGCACTTCGGTGCGCTTTGTCGTGGATGTGATGCTGGGCAGCTTGGCACGCTGGTTGCGTCGGTTGGGTTATGACACCGACTATGCCAACCACCGGGACGACCAGGAGCTCGTGCGAATCGCCCGTGCCGAAGGACGTATCCTGCTCACGCGCGACAACACGCTGGCAACACGACAGGGCATTTCCGTCCTGCTGATCGAGAGTCAGGTGCTGGATGAGCAGCTGGCACAGGTGGTGCGCGCCTTTTCCCCGCCTCAAGGGATGCAGCCGCCCCGCTGTTCCGAGTGCAACACTCCGCTCCAAAATGTCTCACCGGATGAGGTGATGGACTGTGTGCCGGTCTACGTCTACCGTACCCACAAACACTTTCGCCGTTGCCCGGGATGCGGTCGCGTCTATTGGCCCGGCAGCCACTGGGAACGCATCTGCCGTTTCCTGAAACGGATGGGTGTGGAAGAACGCGATCCCGATCCGGCAGACGCTCTATAAGGTGTTCCTCCCCTCTCTCCAAATGGGCTTTTCAAACGACATTTGTTTACCTCCCCGCCTTGGCGTATAATAGCCTGCCAATATGCACCGCCCGGTGCCATTATGGGTTCTCAGGGTAGAAGTTACGTGTGGGCAGAATTAGCATTTCATTTGTACCATACGGATAGAGTTGACGACTGACACAATGATACGCGACATAGACCTGCTCCGATCTTCCGAATATCGAGGTAAGCTCTCCCAATGTGTGCATTGCGGCTTGTGCCTGTCCGCTTGTCCCACCTACGCCATCTTTGGTGTGGAGACGGATGGACCACGTGGTCGCATCGCGCTGATGCGCGCTGCCGCCGAAGGCAGAATGAGCTTGGAAGACTTCCGCCGCGCCTTCGCGCCGCATATTATGTTGTGCCTCGCTTGTCGTGCCTGTGAGACGGCGTGCCCGTCCGGGGTGCGATACGGTGAATTGGTGGAAGTGGCACGCCTGGTGGTGGAACACAATCGCACGCCCGGCCTGGGGGAACGCCTGCTGCGCTGGATCGGCATGCAGCTGGTGTTGCCTCGATTATGGCTGCTGAAGTTGTTCGCGCGTCTGCTCTGGCTCTACCAGGTCAGTCAGCTGCAGCGGGTGGTGCGCGCATTTCGCCACTGGCTGCCCAAGACGCTCAGTGCAATGGAGAGCATTCTACCAGTCATTGTGCCCCGTTACTATGATTACCGCCGACCGGCGCCCGCACTGGGAATGCCCCATGGCCACCTGCTCTTTTTCACCGGTTGCATCCAGGAGGCGTTCCTTTCCCAGGTCAACCAAGCGACCGTGCGTGTGCTCCAGCGCAATGGCTATACGGTGTATGCACCCACCGAGCAGACCTGTTGCGGCGCCCCCCATCTGCACATGGGAGATTTGGAGACGGCACGCCGACTAGCGCGGCGCAATATCGACGTCTTTCTGAGCCAGGACGGCCAATATGGGGCGGTGATCTGTAATGCAGGGGGGTGTGGCACTGTCCTGAAAGAGTATCCCCACCTGTTAGCGAATGATCCCGCATATGCCGAACGTGCCCAGCGTTTCGCGGCAATGGTCAAGGATGTCAGCGAGTTCCTGGCCGAACACCTGAATGTACC
>JASFBB010000174.1:0-11643 GCA_036172345.1 Anaerolineae bacterium | reverse complement strand
CGTTCGGGACATTAGGATGACATTATAATAGTGTGAAGCGGTGTGTCAAGGCGACTCAAAATCTTTTGGTAACTTGCTTTTTATAAGGGAAGTAGCCCCAAAAGGCGGGTAAATTCACCCAGCTCGATTTGACACCCTGGTCAAGGCATGCAATAATGCTTATTGCAATTAGTTGCAATAAGAGGCCGTTTGATACATTTGGAAACAGAGAAAGGAGACTCGTCATGAACGTTGCAATACTCACACGCCTTTGGGAAGGGATAGGGGTGCCTCGTATGCACATTCCCGATGGGTTTCTGAGCGTGCCAGTGGCGCTGATCTTCTGGGTGATCACGGTGGTGTTGCTGCTGATCGCGGTGCGCAAGACGCAACAGCAGCTGGGCGAACGCCAGATCCCGTTGATGGGGGTGATGGCCGCCTTCATCTTTGCTGCCCAAATGATCAATTTCCCCATAGCGGGTGGCACCTCGGGGCATCTGTTGGGTGGTGTTCTGGCCGCGGTAGTGCTCGGGCCATGGGCCGGCATGTTGGTGATGGCATGCGTGATTATCGTGCAGGGTCTGCTCTTTCAAGATGGCGGGTTGCTGGTTATGGGCGCTAACATCTTCAATATGGGACTGGTGACCGCTGCGCTGGGCAGCCTTTATCACGGCCTGGCTGCACGCCGGAGCAAGGGGGTGCGCCTGGTCGTGGCTGGTGTGCTTGCCTGGCTTTCGGTCGTGGCCGGTGCGCTGTTTACCGCGCTGCAACTGGGTTTCAGTGGTACTTCGCCATTCGGCGTGGTGGTGCCGGCCATGTTAGGAGTGCATGTATTGATCGGCATCGGAGAAGGTTTGATCACCATAGCGGCGCTGGCGTTTGTGATGCAGGTGCGCCCTGACCTGGTAGCTGCGGAAGCGGTACGCACCGGTGGGGGTCGCGGCTGGGTAGTGGTAGGCTTGGTGATTGCCCTGGTCGTCGCCGTGTTGTCACCCATCGCTTCCGCCGACCCAGATGGTCTGGAACGCATCGCCATCGACATGGGATTCGAGGAGATCGCTGCGGCACCGCCCTATGAGCTGCTCCCCGACTACGTGATCCCCTTCCTGGGCGAGACTCCCATCTCAACCATCCTGGCCGGTGTGATCGGAGCGCTGGTGGTCGCGCTGGTAGCATTCGCGGTAGGACGTTTGTTGCGTCAACGGGCTGTGGCCGCTTGATGTATGAGTAAGCTGCTGCCCTTGATGTATAATGAGTTGAGCGGGATGAAAGAACCACTTGCAGCGTACTATGCTCCATAATGCGTTAGATCGTTATCGTGATCGCACAAGTCCCATCCACGACCTTGACCCACGCGTCAAGGTCGTGGTTACATTGCTGGCCATCCTCTCTGTTTTGCTACTACCGGATGGAGCTTGGGGCACTTATTTCCTGACCTGGTGCGCGGTGCTGGCAGTCGCACTTGTGGCGCAGCTGAGGATTGGTTTTGTGCTGAGCCGCTCTCTCGTGGCGCTTCCCTTTGCGCTAGTGGCGATCACGTTGGTCTTCACCTTGCCTGGACGGACGCTTTTCACCCTGCACCTGGGCGTTTGGGAGATCAGTGCGAGTGACGCTGGCCTGGTACGCTTCCTCAGCGTTCTGGCACGCAGCTGGCTCTCTGTCCAGATGGCTATTCTGCTGGGCGCCACGACGCGCATCCCGGACTTATTGCACGCATTGCGCCACCTGCGCATGCCTGCTTTGTTGGTGACCATTCTTTCATTTATGGTGCGATACCTGTTCGTATTGGTGGACGAGGTCACGCGGCTGCTGCGTGCCCGTCAGGCACGCAGCGCCTGCTCCACTCAGGGCAAGACGGGTGGCTCTCTGCTCTGGCGCGCGCGTGTGGCTGGCAACATGACCGGTCAGCTCTTTTTGCGCAGCTTGGAACGCAGCGACCGCATCTACAACGCTATGCTGGCACGCGGCTTCCGCGGTCAGTACGTTACCATCAATCCGCATTGCATGCGTCGGCGGGACTGGATGGCGCTCGGGTTGGCGATCGGTGTTCTGATGATGGTACAATGGCTCGGCCGTACACTGAGCTAACGGATGGCACTCTATGCCGGTTATCCATGAACCGATGGCACGTTGCGAAGATGGTTGGGGCCGTACGGCGCCGGATACGCTGGCTCTGGAAGTGGAAGGGTTGCATTTTGCTTATCCGGACGGCCACGTGGCGCTGCGGGGCGTTTCGTTGCAGGTGCGGTGTGGCGAAAAGGTGGCACTGGTGGGGCCCAACGGTGCCGGCAAAAGCACTTTGCTATTACACCTGAACGGTTTGCTCAACAGTGGGCAGGGGAACATCCGGGTGATGGGCATGCCGGTGACAGCGCCCAACCTGCCGTTCATCCGCGCGCGGGTGGGTTTGGTGTTTCAGAACCCGGACGACCAGCTTTTCTCTCCCACCGTATATGAGGATGTCGCCTTTGGCCCCCTGCATATGGGGTTGCCTGAAGAGGAAGTGCATCGACGGGTAACCCAAGCGCTGGCGCAAGTGGGGATGGCACACTATGCCGACCGATTGTCGTATCACCTGAGTATGGGGGAGAAGAAACGGATCGCCATCGCGACAGTGCTTTCGATGCATCCGGACATCCTCGTCCTGGATGAGCCCAGCGCTGGCCTCGACCCACGCGCGCGCCGTGGGCTGATCAACCTGTTGCGCGTCCTCCCAATCACGATGCTGGCCTCTACGCATGACATGGGGATGGTGCGCGAGCTGTTCCCGCGTATGATCATCATGGATGAAGGGCGCATTGTGGCCGACGGCCCAACAGCTGATTTGCTGGAGCAATCGGATCTGTTGGAAGCGCATGGGCTGGAAAAGATGTAACAGGGGTGCCATTCGCCCACGGCTAGGAGTATAAGGTGGCAGTGGGTTGGCCCGCGGGCACTTCTTTGCGTTCTTCTTGTCCGGGAGAGATGAGGCGGCGATACACTGCAACGGTGCGTGCAGCGATGCTTGCCTGGGTGAAGTGCTCCAGCACACGTTGACGTCCCCGTGATGCCAGCTCCTCGCGCAGCAAGGTGTCATCGAGCAATTTCTGCAGCTGGACGCGCAGGTCGAGCGGGTCGCCTTCCTTGAATGTCAATCCGGCATCGCCGATGACTTCGGGGATGGCGCCGCTGCGCGCCCCCACCACAACCACCTGACATGCCATCGCCTCGATCAGCACGCGCCCAAACTGTTCCTTCCAATTTGCCTGAGTGCGCGACGGGAGCACCAATACATCCAGCCCACTATAGTAATGGGGCAATTGCATAGAAGGGATGGGACGATCAAAGGTGACGCGTGGAGCGATGCCCAACCACTGGGCCATCTTCACCAGGCGCTCCTCATCTGGGCCGCTGCCCAGGATGCGCAACTCCCATGGGCCGCGCAACTGGTAAACCGCTTCCAGCAATACATCGACCCCCTTTTCTGGCACCAAGCGGCCGATGTAGCCGATGACCATTTCGCCGCGTGATGGTCGCCGAGCGCTGCGCCGCAGCAATACGCTGGGCTTGCTCTGCCGCACCGGGCGGTTGAGCGGGGTGAAGATGTCTGGATCGACCCCGAACTGGGGAATAATTTCGATAGACCCACGATAACCCTTCGCGCGCCACACGGCCTGGCCCTCACTGTTGCCCACCAACAGGATATCCGTATGGCGCAGTACGTACGCCTCTATGAGGCTGAAAGGGGGTGGGTAACGTCGGTTGAGATTCTGCCAGCTGAACACCACCGTGCGCGCCCCAATGCGACGTGCCTGGCGCATCGCGAGGAAGGTAGCCAAATTGTATGGCTCCTCTTCGATATGCACCACGTCCGGCTGTACCGTGCGCATCAACCTGCCCAGGCCAGGGTAGTAATGCAGGTGAAAGTGGCCGTTGAAGGCGATCGGTTCGACGCGCAGGTCGTAGCCATCCAGATAGGTGCGTTCCAGGCGCAGGGTCCCGCGTTCATCACGCCATTCAGGCGGCACCACTACGGTCAGCTGCACATCCGGGTGGCGGGCGATCTCTTCCAGCTTCCTCTGGTAGGCACCAACGACGCAGGCCTTCGAGAGCAACAGGACTTTCACTAGAACTCCACGTCGGAAAGCGCGCGTGCGAAGCTGGCGAAGGTAGGTTGCTGACTGAAGTAGACCAGGTGGGTCAAACAGCGGCAGTCGGACGCGCCGAAGCTGGGCACCGGCACTTTGCTGCCAGGGATGGCGCGCAACGCCGAGGCCCAGGTGCACTCCTTACCCTTGTCGTCATCCACCGCGTACCAAATCTCCACCAGCTCGGCATGGGCAAGCAGGTAGTCGATATGCCATTGCATTAACTTATTTGTACGAGTGTGGTAACTGAGACGTGCTGCCAGGCCACCCGGGCCCAACGCGCTGCCGGCATAGGCGTAGTAACCTGGTTCAAAATCCCATGTGCCCAACCGACCAATGGTGATCTTGACCGGCCGTTCCAGATACATCACCAGCACGTAACTGCCCGGCTTGGCGGGCGCCAGCTCATCCGGACTCCATTCAGGCGATGGACTTTCAGGTTGCTCCACTTTCAAGCTGCTCCGTGGTTATGCGATTCTGTTTCATCCCTCGTGCGCTGTGTCCGCGTCTGCGAGGAGCACATACACAGGCACTGCCGGGAAGTGTCGCCGCAGACGTTCGATATCATAGACAAGCTGTTCTCTATAGGATACCCCGGTTGACATCTCCTTGTGCGAGGCATAGCATGGTACGATCTCCACCCCGAATCGGCTTTGTTCTCGTTAAAGAAATATTGGAACTTCGCCATGTCATAGAACATGAAAAGGCAGAATTTCGCCATTCTCAACATAGTTGCCCGCTTCCCAGCAAATGCTTCCCCGCGGGCTGAGCACACGCACACATTGTTCGATCACGCGTCGTTGTTGCCGCAGATATTCTTCCAGGTGCAGGCGACTCTCATACGGTTTCCCCCAGTTGTAGGGGGGTGAGGTGATAACCAGCTGGACCAGTCCGTCTGGGAGCGTGCCCAAGAGCCCCAGGCAATCACCTTCATACAATACCAGATCGGCTTCGGGTGAGTATTGGGATGTCAGTCTGAGGCTGTCCATCGTACTATCTCTCTCACCGGTGCGAAGCGCGCGGTGAAATGGCGCAGGTAGGGGGTCTGGTAAACAATCTGCAGCCCGCACACCTGGTCGCGCCTCTGCCACAGCGCAGCCAATATGCGTACCACGTAATCCAGATGGCTCTGCGTGTACACACGCCGCGGCAACGTCAGCCGCACCAGCTCCAAAGGCGGATACACCCACTCGCCTGTCTCGGGGTCACGGTGGGCGAAGGCCACCCCACCGATCTCGGCGGCGCGGATGCCACCCTCTAGATAGAGCGCGACACACAAAGATTGTGCCGGGAATTGTTCCGCAGGGATGTGCGGCACGAACCGACGTGCGTCCACGTAGACGGCGTGGCCACCTGGCGGCTCGAAAATGGGGACATCGTTCTCGCGCAATCGGTCGGCCAGGTAGTGTGTCTGCGCGACGCGATAACGTAGATACGCTTCATCTAGCCCTTCCCACAGGCCACGTGCCATCGCCTCCAGGTCGCGGCCGGCCAGCCCCCCATAGGTGGGGAAGCCCTCACGCAGCGTCAGCTCTTGAGCGGCTTTTTGATACAATGCCTTGTCATTCATCGCCAGGAAACCGCCAATGTTTACCAGGCCATCTTTCTTGGCGCTCATCGTGCAGCCATCGGCATAGGAGAATATCTCGCGCGCAATCTCGAGCAGGCTCTTATCCGCATAACCCGGTTCCCGCTGCTTGATGAAGTAAGCATTCTCGGCATAGCGGCAGGCGTCGATGAAAAAGGGGATGCCGTAGCGGTGATAAACCTCGGCGGTTTGGCGGATGTTTTCCATCGAGACCGGTTGACCCCCGCCCGAATTGTTGGTGATGGTGATCATGCCGAGCGGGATGTTCTCCGCACCCACCTGGCGGATGAACGCCTCCAGCGCGACGAGGTCCATATTGCCCTTGAAGGGGTGCCATGCGCTTGGATCTTGGCCCGTGGCGATGACATGGTTGCTCGGCCGACCACCGCGCGCCAAGATATTGCCCATCGTGGTATCGAAATGCATGTTATTCGGCACGTGCTGGCCCGGTTTGACCATCACGCTGAACAAGATGTTCTCCGCGCCCCGCCCCTGATGCGTCGGCAAGAAGTAACGAAAGCCGAAGATGCTGCGGATGGTTTCCTCTAAGTGGAAATAGTTGCGACAACCGGCGTAGCTTTCATCGCCCAACATCATGCCGGCCCATTGTTCCTGACTCATCGCGCCGGTGCCCGAGTCGGTCAGCAAGTCAATGTACACATCTTCCGCTGGTACGTTGAATAGGTTGTAACCGGCGGTTTCCAGAATGCGCGCACGCTCTTCGCGCGAGGTTTGCTTGATCGGTTCAACCACTTTGATGCGGAACGGTTCGGGTAAGAATTCGGCCACTACCAGCGCGACCCCTCTCTCGGATAGATGCGCTCTCCATGATATGCTGCATCGCATTGCTGTGCAAGATGATCGGAGGGATATAATTGTGCTTGTGAAAGTGCTTTCCTTGACGCCTTTCATTTCCCCAAGTTTGCACGAGCGCGTATAATAATGGCTTTGTGACGAGCTATCCTGTCTCAGGAGGCAGCTTATGATTGAATTGGTTGACGTTACCAAATCGTTCGGGCCGATTGAAGCTTTGCGTGGCGTCAGCTTCCGCGTGGCGGCTCATGAAGTGGTCGGGCTGCTGGGGCCAAACGGAGCCGGCAAGTCCACCACGATCCGCATTCTGACCGGTTATCTGCAACCGGACAGCGGCACGGTCACGGTGGATGGTTTGGATGTACTGCGCCATACCCGCGAGGTACAGGCGCGCATCGGCTATCTGCCCGAAAACGCCCCGCTCTACAACGATCTCTCAGTACAAGCGTATCTCAAGATGATGGCCGACTTGCGCATGATCCCAGAGGAAGAACAACGTGCGCACCTGTCGGAGGCGGTCTATGCCACCGGCCTGGCAGATCATCTGACACGCCCCATCGGCGAGCTGAGCAAGGGGTACCGTCAACGCGTTGGATTGGCGCAGGCGATCTTGCACCGGCCCAAGTTGCTCATCCTGGATGAGCCCACCATCGGTTTGGACCCGACGCAAATCATCGAGATTCGACACTTGATCCGACGCCTGGCGAAGGAAAGCACCATCCTCTTCTCCTCGCATATCCTGTCGGAGGTGTAAGCGGTGTGCGACCGGGTGATCATTATCATGAACGGCCAGGTGAAGGCGGATGCGCGCCTGGCCGACTTGGCGGTCACCGGCGGTGCCATCCTGGTGTTGCGCCGAGCGGTCGATGGGGTACAGCAAGCCTTGGCCAGTTTAGACGGTGTGGATGCGGTTGAACTCGTGCCCGGCAGCGATGGATACCCTACCTATCGTGTGCGTGGGGGGACAGGTGTGGATCTATGTCCCGCCGTTTATGATCTCGCGCGGGAGCAGGGCTGGCCGGTGCGCGAGATTCGCCCCGATGTGCGCACCCTGGAGACAGTCTTCAACCAGCTGGCGATGGGGGGGGAAGTGCTATGAGACAGATTCTCTCGATCACCCGCAAAGAGCTGCACAGTTACTTTGGTTCGCCTATGGCGTTGATCTTTGTGGGCGCCTTCCTGGCGGCAACGCTCTTTACTTTCTTCTGGGCGGATGCCTTCTTCTCGCGTGGCGTGGCCGACGTGCGTCCGCTCTTTCGCTGGATGCCCATCCTGACCATCTTCCTGGTCGCCGCACTCACTATGCGGCAGTGGAGTGAAGAACAGCAAACCGGCACTTTGGAGATTCTGCTGACCCTGCCAGCGCGCCAAGTGCAGCTGGTGCTGGGCAAGTTTCTGGCAGCGATGGCGCTCGTCGTGGTCGCATTGGCGCTGACCTTCTTCCTGCCCATCACTGTGGCGATCCTGGGCGATCTCGACTGGGGGCCCGTTTTTGGCGGTTATTTGGCGGCAATATTGATGGCAGCTGCCTACGTGGCGATTGGTCTCTTCATCTCGTCGCGTACCAACAATCAAATCGTCGCGCTGCTGATGACTGTGGTGGTGGGCGGGTTGTTCTACTTGGTCGGTTCACCGGGAGTGACCGCTTTCTTCGGCGATCGCATGGCCGAGATGCTGCGTGCGATCGGCTCGGGCAGCCGCTTTGAGAGCATCCAACGCGGTGTGATCGACCTGCGCGACCTGGTGTATTACCTATCGCTCAGCGGCCTCTTCCTGATGCTCAACGTGATCTCGTTGGACAGCTTGCGCTGGAGTCGCGGCGCCCAGACGCGCACCTATCGTCACACGATGGTGCTCACTGCCGTGCTGGTTGCGCTTAACCTGGGCGTGCTCAACGTCTGGCTCTATCCGCTCAAGACCGCGCGCCTCGATCTGACCGCGCAGCGTGAGTATAGTCTGTCACCGACCACCCTCGCCCTCTTGAACACGCTGGAGGAACCGCTCTTGATGCGTGGATACTTCAGCGAGCGCACCCATCCGTTGCTTGCGCCACTGGTGCCGACCATCCGGGATATGCTCGAGGAGTACTGCATTGCTTCCAACGGCAAAGTAACGGTGGAGATCGTCGATCCACTCAAGGATCCTGAGAAGGGCAACGAAGCGGTGCAGACCTATGGCATCCAGCCAACGCCACTGCAGATCGCCGATCGCTATGGTGCCTCGGTGGTGAATGCCTATTTCGATATCTTGGTGCGCTACGGCGACAAATATGAGGTGCTCAACTTCCGTGACCTGATTGAGATCCAGCCGTCGCGCAGCGGTATGCCAGAAGTGCGCTTGCGCAACCTGGAGTATGACTTAACGCGCGCCGTGAAGCGCGTCGTCTCCGGTTTCCAGAGTATTGACACCGTGCTGGCCTCGTTGGAACAGCCAGCCGCGCTTACCCTTTATGTCACCCTCAGCACGTTACCGGGTGGTTTGAGGGAGGTGCCCCAGATCATTCAGAAGGTCGCCAAGCAGATCCAGGAACGCGCCAATGGCAAGTTCACCTTCGAAACGGTGGACTTAGATGCTCCAGGAAGCAAAGTCACCCGCCAGACGATGGTGGAGCAGTTTGGGTTACAACCGATCGCCGTATCCCTCTTCTCCGACCAGACATACTACTTGCATATGGTATTGCAAGTGGAGGGGAACAAACAGCTGCTCTATCCCAGCGGCGACCTGAGTGAAGCTTCGATCCGCAGTGCCATTGAGTCGGCCTTGAAGCGCGGTGCACGCGGCTTTCTCAAGGTGGTGGGAATTTGGACACCGCCTGATACACCTCAGCAGAACATGTTTGGGCAACAGATGCCCTCGTTCAAACAGTACAACTCGATCGTCAATCAATTGCAGCAGGAGTACCAGGTGCGGCGCGTCGATCTGAGCACCGGCCAGGTGCCGCCCGACGTTGACGCCCTGTTCGTGATCGCCCCGCAGGGGATGACGGATAAAGAACGTTATGCCATCGACCAATATCTGATGCGGGGTGGCTCGCTCATCCTTGCCGCTGGGCACTACATCCTCAATCCGGATCCCTTCTCCGGCAACTTGGGGATCCAAGAACTCAAAGACGGACTGGCGGAGATGCTTGCCGCCTATGGCATCACCGTGGAAAAGTCGCTCGTGTTGGATTTGCAGAACGAGCCGTTCCCGGTGCAGGTCGAACGCAACCTGGGTGGATTGCAGGTACGCGAGATCCAGGCAATCAACTACCCCTTCTTTGTGGACATCCGACCGAGCGGCATGGATCGCCAGAGTCCCATCCTTTCCAACCTGCCGGCGGTGACGCTCAACTGGGTATCGCCAATTACGCTGGACGAGTCGAAAAACGCCGGGCGACAGGTGACCACCTTGCTGCGTTCCAGCCCGGCGTCCTGGCTGCGCACGGATACCAACATCCAGCCGGATATGCAAAGGTACCCCGAAGTGGGTTTCCCAGTGGAAGGGGAACAGGGTTCCCGCGTGCTGGCGGTGGCCATCCAGGGCAGCTTTGAAAGCTATTTTAAGGGCAAGCCTTCCCCACTGGAGGCGACCAACGTACAGACCGACACCAACCAGCTGCAGATGCAGCCTCAGCAACCAGAACAACCCACCGTTGGCACTATTGAGAAGTCGCCTGAGACGGCGCGCTTGGTCGTGATCGGCAGCGCCGAATTCCTCAACGATGTCGTTTTCGACATCTCGGCGATGCTCTCGGGCGACCGGTATCTGAACAGCTTACAGTTCGCCCAGAACTGTGTGGACTGGTCGGTGGAAGACCTGGAGTTGCTCAACATTCGCTCGCGTGGCACTGTGTCGCGCCTGCTGGTGCCGCTGACGGAGAGCCAGCAGTCGTTCTGGGAGGTGCTTAATTACCTTGTGGCTCTGCTGGGACTGGTGGGTATCGGTGTCCTTTGGCGCGTCCGCCGACGCAGTGAACAGCCCATCGAGCTGTTGCCACGCCATGCGACGCAGTCTTTATAACTGTCAGGAACAGCGGCATGCCCGTTTGTTCCCGGGATGCACGAAGCGGTGACGGAGGATGCTATGTGGACACGACGCAATCAGATTTTGGCCGGTATCCTGGCCTTGCAGATCGTAATCGCTATTGTGATCTTCTGGCCGCGTGGGGCGGCTTCGGGCAGCCAGGCAGCGTCGCTGTTGGCCGACTTCAAGGCGGAGGAGGTGATTGGCCTCACCATCACCGATCGCGATCACAATACGGTGGAGTTGGCGAAAAGCGGACAGGACTGGGTATTACCTCAGCGCGATAATTACCCGGTGGTCAGCTCACGTGTGGCTGATCTGCTTGCCAAGCTGGAAAAGATTCGGACCAATCGCCTCATCGCCCAGACCGAGGGCAGCCATCGTCAGCTCCAGGTCGCTGCAGATGACTTCAACCGCAAAATCGAAATCAAAATGAAGGATGGTGACATACGCACAGTGTACCTCGGCACCTCCGGCGGGGGCAGCGCCACACACGTGCGCGCAGCTGATCAGAAAGAGGTATACCTGACCGGTGAGGTGCTCAGCTGGGATGTGGGCGCCACCGAATCGAGCTGGGTGGAGACACTTTTCTTCACCGTGCCGCAGACCGCCACGCTCGGTATCACGTTGCAAAATGCGCAGGGAACGTTCGAATTTGAGCGCCCCAATGGGGAGAGCGAGTGGACGATGAAGGGGCTGGCGCCGGACGAAAAGCTGGAGCAGAGTGACGTGCAGGACTTGCTGCTCCAGGTCACCTCGGTGCGCATGTTAGGGCCGTTGGGAAAGAGCGAACAGGTGCGATACGGGATCGACAAGCCTCAAGCCGTGATCACGTTACGGACAAAAGAGGGCGATCAAGAGAAGCGCTATACGCTCACCATCGGTGCTAAATTGGAGGAAGAGCAGAAATCGCCGGATGAGGAGAAGCGTTACTATTATGTGTTGCGTTCCTCCGAATCGCCCTACTTCGTGCGCGTCAGCGAGTTCTTTGGCAACAACTTGGTCAACAAGAAACGAGCGGATTTTCTGCCAGAGCCACCAACGCCCACACCAGTGCCGGAAACAGGCGATCTTCCAAAGAGCTCTGAGCAGCGGTCAACACCTTCCAAATAAATCCAAAAAATGGAGTCC
>JASFBB010000173.1:0-10005 GCA_036172345.1 Anaerolineae bacterium | reverse complement strand
GTGCTCCATCTGGGACGCTTCGGCAACTGGATTTATGCCACTGGCAGCAACCCGGATGCAGCGCACGCGATGGGCATCGACACACGCCTGGTGAAAATCGTCTGTTATATGATCGTGGGCGTGCTGTGTGCATTCGCCGGTATTATGCAGGCAACGCGGTTGGGATCTTTCACCGCCTCACAAGGTATTGGTTTCGAGCTAAAGGCAGTCGCCGCAGTCGTGGTCGGAGGCGCTTCGCTGCGTGGCGGTGTGGGTAATATGCTGGGGATCGCGTTGGGCGTGTTTATCATCCAGATTATCGACAATGGCTTGATCCTGCTGCAGGTGCCCGTCTTCGGTGTGAACACTTTCATCGGGTTGGCCGTAATCCTCTTCGTGATCATCAATACTATGACCAACCGTCAATTTGCCGAACAGGTTACTTGATCATAATCCTTCCACTTCGAGTGGAATCAAACAAGTTTCACTATGTGAGGTGAGGGAAGAGATGGAGAGAAGTATTCAACCTAAAGCCCACGAACAGGAGTTGTGTGACGACCTGGAAGCTCCATACGCATCAGAGCGTATGGTGGTGACGCAGCCCGCTCAAGCGAACGGGCAAGAACTGCTCAAGATGGTGGGTATCCATAAATGGTTCGGGCGGGTGCACGCTCTGCGTGGTGTGGATTTCACAGTACATCGCGGCGAAGTGGTGGGTCTATGCGGCGATAACGGCGCCGGCAAGTCCACCCTGATCAAAGTCGCTTCGGGTTACCACGCCGCTGACGCCGGCCAGATCTTCTTCGAGGGCCGCGAGGTGAAACTGCGCTCACCGAAGGACGCACGTGCGCTCGGAATCGAGACAGTGTACCAGGAGCAGGCGCTGTGTCCACATTTGAGCATCGCACGCAATATCTTTATGGGCCGTGAACCGACCACGGTGCTGGGTCTGATTGATCAACAAACGATGAATGAAGAGAGTATGCAAGCTCTGGCCAGCATGGGACTGCGCTTGCGTTCACCCCACGCATTGGTCTCAGCCCTCTCAGGCGGTCAACGTCAAGGGGTTGCCATCGCCCGCGCCATCCATTTCAAGGCCAAGCTGGTGATCCTGGACGAGCCCACCATCGCATTGTCGGTCAAAGAGGTGCGCGAAGTGCTCGATTTCGTGCGCCACTTGCGGGATCAAGGGGTGGCCGTGGTCTTCATCACGCATACATTGCACCATGTGTTCTCTGTGGCGGATCGGATCGTCGTATTGGCGCACGGCTGCAATTTGGTAGACGTGTACACCAAGGACACCGACGTAGACGAACTGTCTGACATTATCGCACGCGGCACACTGGGTGACGCAGCACCAACCACACAACACGCGAGATAGACGCCTATGAATAGTCAACCAATCCCGTTTTTCGTCCGTTTCCGCAACATCGGTGTTCTAGTTGTCCTGATCGTTCTCGTCGCCGGTGCTGCCCTGCTGACACCTCAGAATACCTTCATCCGAGAAGCGAACTTGAAGACACTCCTGGCATTAGGCCCTGAGTTCGGCATCATTGCTCTGGGTGTGGGTGTGCTGATGGTCTCCGGAGAGTTTGACCTTTCGGTAGGTTCCCAGCTGGCATTGGGATCGCTTATCTTCATCTCATTAGCGGGCGCCGGTGTCAATATCTATATCGCTGCACTGCTTACTTGTCTGCTGGGTGTCGGGATTGGGCTATTGCACGGGTTGGTGGTCGTCAAAGCACGGATTGTCTCGTTCATCGCCACACTCGGCTTTATGCTCACATGGCGCGGCCTGACCGAAATCCTGACCGCGGGGAAAGTGCGCTCCTACGATTTCGCTCAGCACGAGACGTTTGTCCAGATTTTCACCGGCCGAGTGGGCGACACCGTGCCATCACAGGTGATTTGGTTCGCGTTGTTCGCCATCGTGCTCTACTTTGTATTGCATCGGGGACGTTTCGGTAACTGGATTTACGCCACCGGTGATAATGTGCAAGCGGCACGCGCGATGGCAATTGATACACACTTGGTCAAGATGGCATGCTTTATGATTGTGGGCTTCCTATGCGCTTTCTCGGCCATTTTGCAGACCACGCGCACCTCAGCGGTCACCACCCATGCCGGCACCGGTTGGGAGCTCCAAGCAGTTGCTGCATCGGTAGTCGGTGGTACATCACTGCGTGGTGGACGCGGCAGTGTGATCGGAGTCTTCCTGGGCGCGCTGATCATTATGGTGATCGATAACATGATTGTGCAAGCACGTTTGCCCTACGAGTGGTCATATGCCGCCTTTGGGGTGGTGATCCTGGCCGCTGCCCTGCTCGATCTGGGAATCGAAAAACAGATTCAACGCGCGACCGCCTAAACCCTGAATGATCAGCTATGCCACAAGGAGCGGAACATGTCCTCTCCAAGTCCGCGTACGCGCCTCGAAACAGCGCTCAACCACCAAGAACCAGACCGCGTTCCCATCGATCTGGGCAGCATCGTCACCGGCATCACTACCGGCGCGAATGATGCCCTGAAAGGGTATCTGGGCATTGTCTCGGACGACCCGGTGGTGGATCGCATCCAGCAGCTCGCATTGCCATGCCCGCAGTTGCTCGAGCGGCTGCACGTGGACACGCGTTATATCTACCTCAGCGCCTCGCGCGACTGGCACGACATCGAACTTCCGAACAATAGTTACCAAGATGAATTTGGAGTACGCCGCACAGCGGCGTTCCATCCCGAGACCGGGCGGCTGCTCTATTACGACTTCGCGCGTGAGGATGCCCATCCGCTGGCCAAAGCCGAGACAGTCGCGGACATTGCCGCCTTCAAGTGGCCCGATCCACACGACCCGACACGCTATGCCGGCCTGGAAGAGAAAACGCGCCAGCTGTATGAGACGACCGACTACGCCATTATCGTCAATGCCATCGGCTCCATTTTCGAGTTTTCATGGTATTTGCGTGGCTACATGCAATTCTTCGAAGATCTACTGCTGCGCCCCGAAATGGTCGCGGCGCTGCTGGACGCGATGCTGGAGTTCCAGTCAGCATTGTTCGACGAGATTTTGTCGCGCGTCGGCGCATACGTCTCCGTCGTGATGACCGGATCCGACTTGGGGACACAAGCAGGCCCGGCAATCTCAGAAAAAGTGTATCGTGAGCTGGTCTTTCCACGTTATGTTAAGTTCTGGCGGCGCATCAGAAGCAAGACAAGCGCCAAGATTTTCTATCACTCCTGTGGTGGTATCGAACCGATGATCAAACACCTGATCGAAGGCGGGGTGGACATTCTGCACCCGGTACAGCCGCTGGCACGTGGTATGGGCGACCGCAAGAAGCTCAAGCGTGAGTATGGTCAATATATCACCTTCTGGGGTGGCTTCGACCAGCAGTGGGTGTTGCCCTTCGGCACCCCGGAACAGGTGCGCGAGGAGACAAAACGTCTGCTGGACGACTTCATGCCGGACGGTGGTTTCGTCTTCTGCGCCGGCCACAATATCCAGACTGGCGTCCCTCCGGAGAATGTCTTGGCACTGTTCGACACAGCCTACGAATACGGGCGATATCACTAGTTCGGTTGAATGATGGGGATAGGAGATATCTAGTTCAGTATGATGATGCGGAGATAGGACGTTGGACACTACAGTCGATTTGGCAAGTGTACAGACGCGGTATGATGTCGTGCTCATCCGACAGCTGCAACCCCAGTTTTTCGCCATCAGCCCGAAGGAAAGCCAGGTGCTGCGTCGCCTGGCCGGTCAGGTGGCCGAGCTGGCAGCGCGTCCCATTGAAGAAGAAAAACGCCGACTATGGTATGCTCATAATAGCCTGCAACCAACGCGTCCCGTGATCTTCTGCGACCCAGAAAACGGTTGGAATGAGATTATCCGCCCCGCCGACCTGGAATGCGAGGGGGTGGTCGGACGCTGGTGGGAGATGCGCTTGCGCAAGGAGATCTTCTGGGGCACCCAGATGGGCGACGACTACACCATTATGCCCTACTTCGACACTCCGCACGTGCATACCGGTGGCCTGGAAGATTGGGGACTTAAGGAGAGAGTGATCGGCGGCGAACCCGGTGGCTCATACGTCTGGGAAGCACCCATCCGCTCGCCCGAGGATATCCAGCAGGTGCGCATGCCCGAGATACAAGTCGACTGGCCGGCTACCCAGCGCCTGGCCGAGATGGCGCATAGCATCTTCGGCGATCTGCTGACGGTGCGCATCCGCACTAACTGGTGGTGGACATTGGGAATGACTATGAAGCTGGCCCATCTGCGCGGGCTGCAGCAGATTATGCTCGATATGGTGGACAACCCCACGTTGATCCACACGCTGATGTCCATCCTGCGTGATGGCACATTGCGCCTGCTCGAATATTTGGAGAGAGAAGGGCTGCTCAGCCTGAACAATGACGGCAGCTACGTAGGCTCGGGCGGTCTAGGGTGGTGTACCGAGCTGCCGCAGCCAGACTTTGAGGGTCGCGTGCGGATGTGCGACATGTGGGGCTTTGCCGAGAGCCAGGAAACGGTTGGGATATCGCCCGCTATGTTTGCCGAGTTCGTATTCCCCTACCAGCTCCCGATCCTGGAGCGCTTTGGCCTGAACTGTTACGGATGTTGCGAGCCGCTGGATAAACGTTGGCACGTGGTGCAACACATCCCTCGGCTACGACGCGTATCGGTGTCGCCCTGGGCTAATGTAGCCGATATGGCGGAGAAGCTGGGCGATCGGTACATTTTCTCGTGGAAGCCCAGCCCCACCGACCTGGCGATGCCATTCGACGAAGAGCGCATCCGTGCCAAGATTCGCGAGGTATTTCACCTCACCCGTAATTGTCGCGTGGAAGCAATTATGAAGGACAACCACACCTTAGGGGGCGACCCGACCCGCGCCATCAACTGGTGCCGCGTGGCCCGTGAAGAGGCCGAACAAGTGTAACGCGGTCGGCGGCAATGTCACCTGCAACGAGTTGCTTGTCTCCACATGTACCAAGCCCTGGTAAAGACACCAGAGCTTCTTGATTTATCATTGACTCAACTGTAGGGGGTGGAATCTCTACCTCGGCTGACCATCCCCTCCAATGGGCAGCACCTGGGCCAGCAGACTTTCCAGCCGACGCCTCACAGGGGTATCGTGGGGCAGCGTAATCAACGGCTGGCCTAACGCATCCCGTTCCGCCACAGCCGGGTCCTGTGGCAGGACACCCAACAAAGGCAGATTCAACGCGGTGACCTTAGCGGCTAATTCCTGCGGCAATCCAAGGTCATCACCGCCGTGATCAGGCACCCGGTTGATAATCAAGTGTGCCCTGTGCACCCGCGAACCCAGCTCCGCCACCAGCTCAAACACACGCTGTGCAGCAATCAGGCCACGCACAGTGGGATCGGAGATCACCAACAGCAGATCAACGTCGCGCGTGGTGCGTCGGCTGATGTGCTCTAACCCGGCTTCGTTGTCGATCACTACAAAGTGATAGCTGCTAGCCAGCGCATCAATGCTCTGACGCAATAGATGGTTGGGCGCACAGTAGCACCCTGGCCCTTCGGGGCGTCCCATTGCCAGCAAATCAAAATGTTCCGTCTCCACCAGACACTCTTGGATCATCAGGCGAAATGCCTGTTGCTTGTCCAAGCCCAAGTTGTACTGTCCGGTACGGATATCTCCAACAATCTCCTCGCGTCCGCTCCCGATGGTCTCTTCGATATCCACGCCCAGTGCCAGGTTCAGGTTCATGCTGGGATCCGCGTCGATTGCCAAAATGCTCCCCTTGCCCAGGCGCGCCAGATAATCAATGGTCAGGGCAGCCACTGTGGTTTTGCCGGTGCCCCCCTTACCTGCTACTGCAATTGTAAACGCCATCTCTATCACCCCACCGAGTATATGTCCATACCCCTTCCGACGAGGCATTACCGCTGCTCATGGGTAATTTTAGCACATCCGAACGGATGATCAAACTTCACCGCAGAAAGTGTAAAAAAGCACCTGAATTGCCCGTTTTGTCGAGCGCATTTTGTAACACCTCCGTGACCTCGAAATCCCTTTTCGTTCAGCTTCGTGCTTGTGAAAAGCTATGTTATAATGTGCGTCGTTCATTGCGATCATCCCCGCTAGAGGAAGGAGAACGATCCGTGCACCAAGCTCATACTGCTGTCGTAGCAGGACATCTATGTCTAGACGTGATTCCCACCTTGAATGTGGGAACAGAGCGAAAAACCTTCAGTGCGATGTTTCGGCCAAGCAGCTTGACCGTGATCGGGCCAGCTATCCTCTCGACCGGTGGGCCTGTGTCTAACACCGGCCTGGCATTGCACAAGCTGGGGATCTCGACCCAGCTGATGGGCAAGATCGGCGATGACCCTTTCGGGCAGATTGTGCTGCGCCTCATCGCGGCGTATGACCCCCATCTAACCCAAGGGATGGTGGTGGATCCGTCCGTCAGCACTTCATACACAATTGTCATCAGTCCACCGGATGTGGATCGCTTTTTCCTCCACTACCCCGGCGCCAACGACACATTCAGCGCGGCAGACGTGCGCTACGACGTCGTTTCTCAGGCATCATTGTTTCACTTCGGCTATCCTCCTATTATGCGCTTGATGTACACCGACAACGGTGTCCAGCTCACAGAAATCTTTCGACACGCTAAACAAACGGGGGTCACAACCTCGCTGGACATGGCTGTGCCCGATCCCTCCTCGGAGGCGGGACGGGTGGATTGGCGCAGCATCCTCCAGGCGACCATGCCCTTTGTGGATGTCTTCCTGCCCAGCGTTGAGGAAATGTTGTTTATGGTGCGCCGCGAGACCTACGAGGGGCTAACTCAAAAAGTGGGCAGCAGTGGCGATATTCTGCCGCTCATCACGCCTGAGATTCTCTCCGATCTGAGCCAGGAATTGCTCGACTGGGGTGGTAAGATTATCGGCCTGAAGCTGGGCTATCGTGGGTTCTATGTGCGCACGGCAGACCGAACTACCATCGCCGCGATGGGCAATGCGTGCCCCTCTAATGTGAGCGCCTGGGCAAACCAGGAAATGTGGATTGCGTGTTTCAAGGTAAAAGTGGTGGGTACCGCTGGTTCTGGCGACTCCACGATCGCCGGTTTCTTAGCTGCTCTGCTGCGGGACATGGAGTTGGTGGACGCTGTCACGGCAGCGGTTGCGGTGGGAGCGTGCAACGTGGAAGCAGCGGATACCTTGAGCGGCGTGCGCCCGTGGGAAGAAACATGGCAACGCATTGCTGGTGGCTGGGCACACCACGAACTGCACCTAAACGCTCCTGGATGGGAGTTTGACGAACGCCATCAACTGTGGCGCCGAGCACATTGACAACTGACGCGCACGCACTGTTCAATCTAGCAAGTCTGTTATTTTTGACAGAACGGGGGTGATGCGATATAATCGTTAACAAAATTGAATAACAGAGACGAGACGATCTTCGGGGCAGGGTGAGTTGCGCCCACGGAGCTAAAGAGTGGGCGCGACAATTCCCGATCGGCGGTAAGGTGAGAACTATCTCCCACCAAGCCCGCAACCCTCTGCGTTGTCGATATGGGACAACGCGAGGTGGATCCGGTGAGAGGCCGGGGCCGACGGTAAAGTCCGGATGGGAGAAGATGGTCTGTTGAGGGAGTGATTCGGCCGTATTGGCCGGGTCGGTTATGCTATAGCAGATGAGTGCGCACCCTTAAGACCCCGAAGATGCAAAATCTTCGGGGCTTTTTATTGTCACCCAATGGAGATGACACGTATGCTCAAGAAACCAAGCAACACTGCTCAAGCTTTTATCGAATATATACTCATCTTCGGGCTTATGGGAGCGACAGTGATTTTGTCACTTGCCGCTATGGGAGTGAGCGCACGAGACGTTTACTGTACGGTAGCGCAAGGTTTAGCCGGCAATCCGGTATCGTGCGCCCATTACTTCGTGGATGATTTCTCCAATTTGAGCGCATGGACGATTGTCAACGGCAACTGGCGCAACGAAAACGGGCAGCTGTGTGGGGGTGGCCGAGAAGGGCGCATCTTTGTGCCCCTCTCCGAGAGGAACTATGTGATCAACGTGCGAATGGCCTTGCTGCAACGAGGCAATGGTTATGGCATCTACTTCCGCGCCACCAACTTCGATCGGGTTGATGGATACACCTTTCAATACGATCCTGGTTACTCTCCAGGTGCGTTCCTTTTCCGTAAATGGGTGAGAGGGAACGAACTCCCGCCGTTTGCCAGGGCCAATGCGCCTGGTTACCAATGGCATAACGTCAGCCGTCAGATCAGGATTGAGGTGAGCGGGAACACTTTTACTGCTTATGTGGACGGTCAGAGGGTACTCACTGGCAGTGACAATACTTATACCTATGGTGGCGTCGGCTTTCGCACCTGGGACGCTACACAGGCATGTTTTGATGATCTGTCGGTCGATCCATTGCCCTGAAGATAGGAGCGCATATGGCTTACGAACAATCGCCTTCTTTAAAAACCTATAAGGAAGG
Source organism: Anaerolineae bacterium (assembly GCA_036172345.1). GTDB lineage: Bacteria > Chloroflexota > Anaerolineae > 4572-78 > NAK82 > NAK82. Next base: position 1,539 of record JASFBB010000173.1, on the reverse strand, counting down.
ATTGCCATCCTCGCCACCACCTGATAGATCAACACGCCGCAAATGGCCCTGGGTGGTCATCACCGTTCTTGCCGTCGCGACGGTCGCTCTAGCCGTGATCACCTTCGCACGCAGCACGACGGCGGCAATCCTGGTGGGCACCGGGACCATCACCGGCAAGGTCGTGGACGAGACAAACCGCCCCATCGTCGCAGAGATCTTCGTGTTGCATACGAATATTGAAGCCAAGAGCAATGCAGATGGCACCTTTGAAATTCACGGCGTACCGGCAGGCCAACAACCCATTGTAGTCGCTTATCAGGGTGCCGGACGTGAGTTTACGGTCGACGTCGTCGCTGGAGCACAAGTGAATATGGGAACGGTACAACTGACCGCTACGGCGATCCCGATTATAGGACCATAGCCCCCTGAGAGGGATGACAAGGAGCAATGCATTATGACGCATATGATCACACTGAGAGAGATTGTCCGCCCATCGGGTGGACGATGTAGCACACTTCGACATAGAGGAGGGCCGCTGTGGTCTCGCCTGCGGACAGGCATGCCTAGTCTGCCTCGGCCACGTTGGGACGTCTTGAGCGCGCCATTCGCAGCGATGGCGCTGCTGTTCGCCTGGCAGTTATTGGTGTGGCTGACTCGCTATCCTAGCTTTATCTTGCCTTCCCCGTTTGATGTATTCAACACAGCTCAGAAGGTGATCGCCGATGGCACCCTCTGGCGTCATATCAGTGTCACCCTGGCCGAGGTGGGGGGTGGGTTAGGCCTGGGCCTCATCGCTGCATTTCTACTGGGCTACCCGTTGGCGAAGAGCCGTCAATTGGAGCGCCTCTCCACCCCATTTCTCATCGTTTCCCAGTCGGTTCCGAGTGTCGCGATCGCTCCCCTGCTGATTATCTGGTTCGGCTCTGGGCCGTTGAGCAAAGTGCTGATCTCGGCACTGATCGTGTTTTTCCCCCTTCTGATCAGCATCGTGGTCGGCATTCGAGATGTGCCGAAGGAGCTGCGGGAGCTGATGCGTTCACTGGAGGCCAGCCGCTGGCAGACGTTCTGGTGGTTGGAAGTGCCCTCCGCTATGCCGGTATTCCTGGGCGGATTGCGCATTGCGGTCACATTGTCCGTCGTAGGCGCTGTTGTAGGGGAGTTTGTAGGCGCTGACCAGGGTTTGGGGTTCCTGATCAATCAGGCACGCGGTCTGTTCAACACCTCGTTGGTCTTTGTAGCGGTGCTGACCTTGGTGGTTATCGCCTTGACTCTGTACGGGATTGTGATGTTGTTCGAGAAGTGGTTGCTACGCTGGCGCGATGCATAACTGCTCACCAACGTCATTCCACCTCGTATTAAGAAAGGATGATTGAAATGCGAATTCGTGACTGGACCCCATTAGTATCAGGTTTTGTGCTTGTCTTCGCAATGCTGATTGCCTGCACCCCACAACCTGCTGCGATTCCCACGCCACAAGCTCTGGCCACTCCCACCCCGCTGGCTTCTGCCAATCCATCCCCTGAGGTTGAGTCTCTGCGTGAGGTGTTGCTGGGTGTC
>JASFBB010000172.1:0-23203 GCA_036172345.1 Anaerolineae bacterium | reverse complement strand
CTCGAACGCGCTCGGGGGAAGCCACACAGATCATAGGAGCCATCTTTTACAGCCGTCAATGGAGCGTGAGCTATCCGGGACGTATGTGGCGTCCTCCCACGGACGTTTATGAGACGCGTGATGCTCTGGTGGTTAGAATGGAGATCGCCGGCATGTCTGAAGACGATTTTGACATCACCTTTACGGATGGTCATTTGACCGTGCGCGGCGTCCGACATGACCGTGAGGAAAAATTAGGATACCACCAGATGGAAATACCTTATGGTGAATTTGGCGCGGACATCCACCTGGCGTTGCCCATCCGCGCCGAGGCGATCACAGCCTCCTATCATAATGGATTCTTGCTCATCACACTCCCTAAGGATGACAGGAGATACTGATATGCCGACCGTGGATTCTGACACATCACGTGAAGGAGCGGCCGGAGAAGCACAACGCTCTTCATCTTCTATACCACCCATACCTGCTGAACTGCCCATCCTCCCCTTGCGAGGAGTGGTCGTCTATCCATTGATGGTTGTACCCTTAACAGTTGGCCAACCTCGCTCCGTGCGATTAATCGATGATGTTGCGGTGGGGGATCGATATGTGGGATTAGTAGCCTCCAAGGACCCAGAGCTGGATGAACCTGGACCTGATCAGGTGTACCAGGTAGGCACCGTGGCCATTATCCATCGCCTTATCAAAGCGCCAGATGGCACCATCCGCATCATTGTGCAAGGGATTGAACGCATCCGGATCGAGGAATGGACAGCACAACAACCCTATCTGAAAGCTCGCGTCACCCCTGTCCCTGATATTGTGCCTCAAGAACAGAATCTGGAAACTGAGGCGCTGCTGCGCAATGTAGTGGAGCTCTTCGGGCGACTGGTGGCACTGGTGCCCCATCTACCCGATGAGTTGATGATGGCTGTCTCAAGCACTACGGACCCACGTCAGATAGCCTATATGGTGGCCACCAGCGTGCGAATGGACCTTCAGGATGCCCAGAAGGTGCTGGAGCTGGATCAAGTCACTGAAAAACTGCGCCACTTGACCGGCATCCTCACCCACGAACTAGAAGTGCTGGAGCTGGGCAAGAAGATCCGCAGCGAAGCGCAATCCGAGATGGAGAAGATGCAGCGTGAGTACTTCTTGCGCGAGCAGCTAAAGGCCATCAAACGCGAGCTGGGTGAAAGCGATGAACAGCAGGTTGAAATCGAAGAGTTGCGCAAGAAGATCGCCGAAGCGCATATGCCTGAGGAAGCTGAAAAGGAGGCATTGCGTGAGCTCAGCCGGCTGGAGAAGCTGCCACCCGCTGCAGCGGAGTACAGCGTGATTCGCACTTATCTAGACTGGTTAACTTCGCTGCCGTGGGCAGTAACCACAGAGGATGTACTGGACATCGCCCGTGCGCGTCAGGTGCTCGATGAAGACCACTATGACTTGGAGAAGATCAAAGAACGTATCTTGGAATATCTCTCCGTGCGCAAGCTGCGCATCGAACGTGCAGCCGAGCGCCAGACGGCAGAACCGGAGCCAGAACAGCTCGAAGACACGATCCGTCGTGAACGTGAGGGGGTAATCCTGTGCTTTGTGGGCCCACCGGGCACCGGCAAAACCTCATTAGGTCAGTCCATTGCGCGTGCGACGGGGCGCAAGTTCATCCGGATGAGTCTGGGAGGTCTGCATGACGAAGCCGAAATTCGCGGCCATCGCCGCACATATATTGGTGCCATGCCAGGTCGCATCATCCAGGCCATCCGGCGCGTCGGTTCTAAGAACCCGGTGTTTATGCTGGACGAGGTGGACAAGATCGGCGCCGATTGGCGTGGTGATCCCTCCTCAGCACTTCTGGAGGTACTAGACCCAGAACAGAACCGCGAGTTTCGTGATAATTACCTAGACGTTCCCTTCGACTTGAGTCAGGTGATGTTCATCACCACCGCCAATGTGCTCGACACAATCCCTGGCCCTCTGCGTGACCGCATGGAAGTGCTCGAGCTCTCCGGCTATACGGATGATGAGAAGCTGCATATTGCCCAGAATTACCTCGTCCCGCGTCAGATCAAGGAGAACGGCCTGCGCCCAGAGGAGATCACCTTTAGTCAAGCCGCCTTGCTCAAAATCATTCGTGAATACACACGTGAGGCTGGCGTACGTAACCTGGAACGCCAAATCGGCGCCATCTGCCGCAAGGTCGCCACGCGCATCGCCGAGGGCGCAGCGCAGAGCGTTTTTGTGGATGAGCCGCAGGTTAGCGAATATCTGGGCAAACCACGCTATTTCTTCGAGGCAGCGGAACGCACTGAAATCCCCGGCGTGGCCACAGGTCTGGCCGTCACGCCCACGGGCGGTGATGTGCTCTTTGTGGAAGCCACTAAAATGCCAGGCCAAAAGGGGCTGACAATCACCGGTCAGCTCGGTGAGGTGATGAAAGAGTCGGCCCAAGCTGCTTTGAGCTACATCCGCTCCAAAGCGGATCAGCTGGGCGTTGACAAGGATTTCTTCAATAAGAATGATATTCACATCCACGTGCCCGCCGGTGCTGTGCCCAAAGATGGCCCATCAGCAGGAATCACGATCGCCACTGCATTAGCATCTCTGCTGATGGAGCGACCCGTGCGTGATGATATCGGCATGACAGGGGAAATTACGTTGCGCGGGAGAGTACTTCCGGTGGGCGGGATTAAGGAGAAAGTACTGGCTGCCCATCGTGCCGGCTTGCGCACAGTTATCATTCCACGCCGTAATGAAAAAGACCTGGATGAGCTGCCACAACACGTGCGCCAGGAGATGAAAATCATCCTCGTGGACCATGTGGATGAAGTCCTCAACATCGCGCTGCGCGACGGCCAAAATTCACAAGAAAAGCTAAGCAACCCCACACCGCTGGCCTCAGGAGATGTCGACACGTGACCAACAGGCGACACTCGGAACGGGTGAGCAGGCAATGGTATCGGGTTGATCTGCATATCCATACACCCGCTTCAGCGGATTACGCCCAGCCAGGCGTCTTATATTTGGATATTTTACGCCGAGCTGCGCTGCGAGGTCTCGACATTATCGCCTTCACCGATCACAACACTGTGGCAGGATATGCCGCGATGAAAAAGGAGATCGAGACCCTGGAGCTCCTAGATGAACGTGACCGTATTCTCCCAGAGGAAAAGCAGATCCTCCAAGAGTATCGCCAGTTGCTGAGTCAAGTGTTGGTATTGCCCGGATTTGAGCTCACCGCTACGCTAGGCTTTCACATCCTGGGGATCTTCCCACCTAGCATGAGCATCCGTGATCTCGAATATGTACTACGTCGTCTTAATGTGCCAGCCGAACAACTCGACGCAGGTTCAACCGAGGTGGGGGCCACGGTGGATGTGTTGACCGCCTATCGCATCATCAACGAGTCCGGCGGCCTAGTGATCGCCGCCCATGTGAACGCGGCGCATGGTGTGGCACTGCAAGGGTTTGATTTCGGCGGTCAAACCCGTATTGCCTACACGCAAGACCCTCACCTACATGCACTGGAGGTGACCGATCTGGAAAGTCGTAGCCCCCGGCGCACAGCGCTTTTCTTCAACGGTTCCAAACCTGGTTATCCACGTCGTATGCACTGCATCCAGGGATCAGATGCCCACTATCTTATCCGCCCCCCTGAGGATAAATCCTACCTGGGCGTAGGTGATCGCATCACCGAAATGCTTCTGAGCGAGCCCTCGTTTGAGGCAATCTTAGAAGTGTTGCAAGGACAGGACTTCGCGCGCACACGCCCGTACCGTGCCGCCCAAGCGCCCTTCGACCACGTCCAAGCTGCACGTGAACAGGGTCCTAACCTCGTGCAATCGTTTCATGAGACGATGGCACGACGCGGAGGACGCTTGCACGCGATCTTGTGCGATGTGTGCGCTTTCGCCAACACAAACGGTGGGACCATCTATGTAGGCGTCTCTGCCAATCCCAAAGTATCCCCTGTAGGGATTGAAAGTGTGCCCGAGTCGATCAACTCATTGCGTACTGAAATTGAAAGACACATCACACCACCCTTGTCGGTCACGATTGATGCTTTGGAGACCAGTGGAAAAACTATATTGCGCGTGGTTGTTCCGGTGGGCAAGGAGCCACCTTATGCGGTAGATGACAGCAAGATTTATATCCGCAATGAGAGTGAGACCGTTATGGCAGTGCGCGACGAGATCGTCGCCTTGACGCTCAAGACACAGCGACAAACCGTGGAGCAGCCGCTCCTCACAGAAACACCAAATGAGAAGCGTATAACTGCCCAGGAAGTACCTCCGATCACAGAGCTTACCCAGCCGCCCAAGACCGGTGTGGAAATACTGGAGTCCGAGGAGCGCAAAGGCACTCGCTATTACAGCATGAGAGACCTCCGCAACGGGGATGTGGTGCACAACGTCACCCAGCGGTCAGCACGCCACTTATGGCGATATGCAATCACACAACATATCAAGCACCCCGTCAGACCAGAAGAGGTGCAATGGAATGGCGCTATTGGGCTGTTGAGAAAATATAGACGTGCAGGCAAGCTGCGTTACGACCTGGTTCAGCGTGACTTGAATGGCAATATCCACGTGTACTATGGGGTGACGGAGGAGGGGATATTTGGTCCGTGGCGTGAGTTGGTGGACGGTGAGAGGTAAACGAAGATGATACGAGCAGGTATATTGACGATAAGCGATCGTGCCTCCGCGGGACAATATGAAGACCATAGTGGAGCTATGTTGCGTGATGCGGTTGCCAAAGAACTAAAAGCAGATGTTGTGCGCTACTCTATTGTTGAGGACGACTGGAAAGCTATTCATCATACCCTTATTGCCTGGACCGACGAAGATCGTCTTGATCTCATCCTGACCACAGGCGGCACCGGTTTTTCACCTCGCGATATCACACCAGAAGTGACCCGTTCCCTCATCGAACGCGAAGCACCAGGCCTGGTATTCGCCATGATCCAATATGGACTACAGGTGACCCCTTACGCAATGCTCACGCGGGCTGTGGCCGGCATCAGGGGGCGTACACTCATCGTCAACCTGCCAGGTAGCCCCAAGGCAGCACAAGAAAATTTTTCGGTGATTCTGCCCGCGCTGCCGCACGCCTTAAAGCTGCTACAAGGCACACCAATGACCGAGAAGGACCATGTAGCGGGGCATTAAACAACTTTGCAATGATACCCTTTCATCCACCTAGATGCCTTCGTCTTTCAGGTGTGCTGAAATATCTAACGCCCATCTATGTGGAGAGATGCTTATGAGCATGAGGACCTTGCCTCTCTTCCCCCTTAGAACTGTGCTTTTCCCGGGCATGCCGTTGCCACTCATCATTTTCGAAGAACGGCATAAGGTTCTGTTTCAAACGTGTTTGAGCAACGACCGGCGTTTTGGGGTAGTGCTTCTCAGCTCTGACAATGTGCCACTTTCGGTGGGAACGGTGGCACATATTGTGCAGTGGGAGGACATTGGGGAAGGTCGGATCAGCGTGCTGACCATAGGGGAACAACGCTTCCGCGTTCTTGAGAGAGTCGAATCAGAGCAACCTTTTCCTCTAGCAGTCGTCGAATACTGGGAAGATGAAGCAGTGCCCGCTATTGAGAACGTAGAGCTATTGCGCTACCTTCCCGACGAGTTCACAGACTATCTGACAATGACAGTATTGCTCTCGGGAATCTCCTTGCCAGTAGAGTATTTCAACCTCCCGGCAGACCCCTCGCAGATGTCCTTTTATGTCGCAAGAAGCTTGCATGTTGATCTGACAGAAAAGCAGCGGCTACTCGAAGAGCCCTCAGCTATTGGACGATTGCAGCGTGAACTGATACTCGTCCGCCGGGAACGCGACTTCTTACAACGCCTGTTCAGCCTACAAGGTATCGTGGGCGAAATTGACGAACGCTTGGGAATGCGTTTGTACTCTTCGCATGGTAGAGGTTTTGGTTTGAGAGTGCCCGAAGACGAGAACGGTGACACGGGGTGACCAAACGAGCGAGAATAGACTAGCATTTAGTGGACAACCTGCAAAGGCGCGCAAACACACGATTCTGTACGGTGTTTTATTGGGATCACTTTTTGCCTTGCTGGGCAGCTTGATCCTGACAGTGCGTTTCCTCTCTCCTGACAACGTTGAACGCCTTCAAGTAGGGGATGTCGCGTCACGCGATATACTGGCACCCCGACGCATCACATATATCAGTGAAGTGGAAACCGAAGCAGCTCGGGCGCGCGCTGAGGCAGCTGTTGCAGAGATCTATGACCTGCCTGATGCCAGCATCGCCCGACGACAGATCGCGCGCGCTCGCCAAATCCTCGACTATTTTGACTCAGTGCGTGCCGATGCATATGCCTCGACGGAAGAGAAGCGCGAGTTGATCGCGGCTGTCAATGACCTTGTCCTGACTGACAACATTATCAATAGCGTGCTCACAGTAGATAACAACACCTGGCTGATGATCAAAGGTGAGGTGATCTCAGTGCTCGATCAGGCGATGCGCACCGAGATCCGTCCGGCGCAACTGGCCACTGTGCGTCGCCGTCTTCCCACCCTTATCAGCTTAGACGTGAGCGATGAGGCAGCGCGGATTATCGTAGCGATCGTAGAAGATTTGATCCAACCGAACACCTTTATCAACCAGGAACGCACAGCTGAAGAACGTCGTCTGGCACGTGAGAGTGTGCAACCCGTCTCGGTCACGTTTGAACAGAATGAGGTGATCGTGCGCGCCGGCGAAGTGATTCGCCCCGAGCATCTCGAAGCCTTCCGAGCTTTCGGATTGCGTGAGGCGGATTCACCAGCTCTGAGCACGCTGGGCACACTGGCATATTTGAGCATGCTCTTATTTATAGTGGGCATCTACATCTGGCGTTTTCGGCCACGGCGACTGGAAGACAGCCGCTACGTGTGGCTAGCCTTCGGGCTTTCCTTGATCTTCTTGGTGATGATCCGCATAATGGTATCTGGACGCACCCTGCTGCCTTATCTTTTCCCTGTGGCTGCCTTGCCCATCGTGCTTGGCGCGTTTGTAGATATGCACTTCGGTATGCTAGTAGCCACGCTTGCTGGTATGACGGTTGGGTACGTCACCAATGGTTCGCTCGAGCTTACAGTATATAGCTTGCTTGCCGGTTGGGTGGGCACTTTGAGCCTAGGGCGCGTCGAGCGTGTCAACCGACTGTTGTGGGCTGGCATCTATGTGACGCTCTGCAACATGCTGGCGATTCTGATCTTCCGTGTCCCTGCGCGAGCGGTCGACCCGCTGGGCCTGCTCCAACTATTAGGTGCTGCATTTGCGAATGGGGTGTTGTCTGCCAGCTTGCCCTTGCTGATCTTTTTCGTGGCAGGCGCCGTATTCGGTATTACCACATCGCTGCAACTGCTAGATCTCGCACGCCCAACACAGCCTCTCCTGCGCCAGCTTTTGTTAAAAGCGCCAGGCACGTATCACCATAGCCTGCTTGTCAGCAACTTGGCCGAACAGGCTGCCGAACGCATTGGCGCTAATACTCTGCTAACCCGCGTCGGTGCCTACTATCACGACATCGGCAAAATTGTGCGCCCCTATTTCTTTGTGGAAAACCAGATGTACGGCAACCCTGCCCAGGAGCGTCTGGATCCCTACACCAACGCTCGTGTTATTGTGAGCCATGTGTATGACGGTGTCGAGCTGGCTAAGAAGTATCGCTTACCCCCTGATATACAAGCGTTTATAGCGGAGCATCAAGGCACTGGCCTGACACGTTACTTCTATAACAAAGCGCTTGAGGCGGCAGAAGACCCAGCCCAAGTGGATACAGAAGCTTTCCGCTACCCTGGGCCCCGTCCCCAAAGCAAAGAGACTGCCATTGTCATGCTCGCCGATGCCAGCGAATCGGCAGTACGTGCAAGCAATCCAAGCTCCGTCGAAGAAATCGACCAAATCGTGCGCAAAGTGATCCTCGAACGCCTTACAAGCGGTGAGCTGGACGAGTGCGATCTGACAATGAGGGAGTTACATGAGATTCGGGAGACCTTTGTGCAGATGCTGCAGGGTGCTTTTCATCCCCGGGTCAAATATCCCGAAATCGCGTCTTATACCACAAAACCAGAAGCCGTATCGGCCGAAATGCCTTTACCACCAGATCTCGAACTCACATCTGAACCGGTCATTGCAGCGAACGACATGCAGGAACAGAGAGAAGTGGATTGCTAATCGTGAGGTATTTCGAAATGAAAAGGCCCCATCTGAGATGGGGCCAAAATAAATTGTGAAACTATGTCCGAACGAATAAATAGGGAAACCAGATTACAAGTTGCTAACGATGTTGCTGAACACATTGCCAACGATCGGGCCCAGCAGGAGCAGGATAGCAATTACCACGATCGCCACCAGGACGAGGATCAACGCGTACTCCACCAGCCCTTGGCCCTTCTCACGTGGAAGGTACAACATCCCTTTTCACCTCCTTTCTTTCTAGAGATTATCTGCCTCTATAATACAGAAGCAGCTTCCAAAACGCAATAGGTAAAGGGTACTATACGGCCGGGTTGTCCGCAAGTGTGCGGCTCTTCTCTAACCTCGGAACGGCTTCTCCGCTCTGTCAGTCAATATGGTAGGGCACATCCACGATCACCAAACCTGGCCGCATGGTAAGCGCGACACGCAGCATCCAAGCAGTCTGGGTATGCAACAAGCTGGCTAACCAGTTGCGTGAGATGAACTGCGGCACGACGACGGTGATCACCTCATTCGGTTGGCGCGCAGCATCCATCCGCTCAATGTAATCCAGAAGCGGTCCCAACATCTGGCGGTAAGGAGAATCGAGAATCACCAAACGCACACCTTCTCCCCAGGTCTCCCATTTAGCGCGCACTTTTTCCGCTTCTTCCGCATTGATGGAAACATACACAGCGGTCACATCCTGGGACAACGAGCGCGCATAGCGTAACGCAGCGAGTGTACCACGATGGACGCCTCCGATAGGGAGAATGACACGATGACGTGATACTGGAGGTGGAACCCCGTGTTTTTCCAGCGAAAGGTGTGTTGCGACATTGCGGTAGTGGCGATGGATTGAGCTGAACATCATCACCAGTGCAGGGATCAACACCAATACGATCCATGCCCCATATATGAACTTGGTCACCGCAAATACGCACATCACGATAGCCGTACACACGGCGCCCAATCCGTTGATTACCATGCGCGTCTGCCAGCCCGGTTCATAGCGCAATGTTGAACCGCGTTCCCTGAACTCCCGCCCAGGTGGGAGGTGGCCGATTTTCCACCAACGATGTGCCATGCCCGCTTGTGAGAGGGTGAACGAGAGGAAAACACCAATAGCATACAATGGGATCAAGGCATTGACACTGGCCTGGAAGGCGATGATCAACAGCGAAGCAGCAATGCACAAGAGAATGATGCCGCGCGAGAAAACCAATCGACTGCCCAGGTAAGCCAGCTGACGCGGCAGGAAGCCATCGCGGGCAACCAGAGCGCTCAGACGAGGAAAATCGGCGAAAGCCGTATTGGCTGCCATGATCAGAATAACGGTCGTACCAACAATGACAGCCATATAGAGAATATTCTGACCACCAAACGTGGTACGTGCTAACTGAGAGATAACCGTCTCCGTCTCAGCCGGCACAGCACCGACGCGCACAGACAAAAATGAGATGCCCAGAAAGAGGCTACCCAAGATGGCGGACATCCAGATGAGTGTGATGCCGGCATTGCGACTACGTGGCTCCTTGAAGGCCGGGATCCCGTTTGTGATTGCTTCGATGCCGGTAAGCGCCGCTGTGCCGCTTGAGAAAGCACGCAGGAGCAAAAAGGGTGTGATGACCGCCACTTCTCTGCCCACTTCCATCGCGGGTGGGTTTATTACACTGCCCAAATCACCACTCAAGTAGCGGTAAAAAGCCAAGCCCACCGTCAGGAACATAGTAGTCAGGAAAAAATAGGTAGGCACGGCGAAGATCGAGCCCGACTCACGCACGCCGCGAAGGTTGACCAGCATCACAAACACCACCAGCGTCACAGATAACAACACGCGGAGTGGAAACAGCGTTGGGAAGGCTGAGATGATTTGTGCCACCCCTGAGGAAATTGAAACGGCCACGGTAAGAATGTAGTCGGTGAGCAGGGCTGCAGCAGCGATTTGTGCCGGCAGCTCGCCCAGATTGTCGCGCGCCACAATGTACGCACCACCGCCATCCGGGTAGGCGTGAATGGTTTGTTCATAGGACAAGGTGACGATGGCAAGCAACACCACAATGGCAATCGAAATGGGAAAAGCATAGCCAAAGGCAGCTGCGCCAGCGACGGCCAGGATGAAAAGGATTTCCTGAGTGGCATAGGCCGTGGAGGATAGGGCATCGGAGGAGAATACTGCCAGGCCAACCAGCTTCCCAAGTCGCTCATGCACGGCTCTGGCCGTGGGCAATGGCTCGCCGATCAGCCAGCGGCGCAGCCACGAGGGAGGACGGCCCGGTGCCACCTCACGCAGAACGGTGATGCCGCTTTCCTCTTGAACCAGATCGTGCCGAATCATAGTCGCACTCGAATTCTCTACACTGTAGCAAGCAAGAACGAACAATCAAGCTGGTATGTTACCCCCCGCACCCAATCTGGTCAAACGGGACGGGGTATCAGGAGTGTGTCCGCCGCAGCATGGCTAATGAGAAGTATAGGAAAAGGACGGAGGATGGGGTGCGATGATCCTGCCGGTGTGTGGGGAACGCAACTGGCCGGGCATAGCCTCATCAGATTGGCGCTGTGCCGACCCAGGCACATGGCGATCTCAGCCCCACTGCCACGATCACCGCGTTCTTGAAGGTGGCTTGTTCTATTCACTAGTCGTCCAGCAGGCGTTTTTCACCTTCTAGCCTTCGGATAGCAGTGATATCCTGAGTTACCTCCAGGGTACCCCGGTAGGCACCTTGATCATCCCTGACCGCGAAATAGCGAATATGAATGAAGCGACCACCCTGCTCGATCGGCCCTCCCATTTGAATCCAGAATTCAGCCACATCCCGGCGGTCATTGCGGAAGTCGTCCAGGATGCGCTGGACACGATGCACGCTGGCCGGCGGATGGCATTGCTGGACTTTGCGCCCGATGATGGCCGGATCGCGACCGAAGATGCGTTCACGCGTGGTCGAGTAGAAGCGCACCGCGTCATGCTCATCCACAAAGGTCACATCCACAGGCAAATGGGTCAGCAACAGGCTGATCTGCTCCACAGTGAGTGCCCCGACTTTCAAAGGGATCAGAGCATCCGGAGACGGAGCCCCCGCCTGCACTTCCGGTACGTAGGACTCGCGTGAAGGTGCCGCCGGTGTTTCGAGGATCATTTCTCCGTCTGCGAGCGCCTTCCACTCATGGTCCGCGAGCAGCTGGAGCGCAGTGGGGAACAGGATGTTCTCTTCTTTGTAGAACATCTCGCGCATTGCCCGTGCCACCTCCTGGAACAACGGTATCACTTGTTCTGGATCCGGATGATCATCGAGAAGTGCAGCCAGCTGCTTCCAACCGACACGAATATCATCGTGGATCGCCCACATGACTGTGGAGGGGCCAGTAAAACCCCGTTTCTCCAGGTAAGGGAAGAGACCATTCTCCTTACGCACGTAATGCTGCTCATGTTCCCGCAGTTTCTGCAGGAACGTGCGCGCTTCGGGCCACTGGCCTGCACGGATCGCCTGCTCGAGCGCTGCCAACGTGCGCTCTGCGGCCGCGTTCTCCCCCTTCATACGCGCGATGAAGGCTTCAGCAGGCGAGGATGTGCCTACTTCAGGCAGGTACTTCTGGGCTGTATGAGCATCCAGCGCATCTCGAAAGACCGCCACGTGGACATCACACAGCCGCTTGATCTCCATGGCCGGCATACCTTCGGCGATCAACGCTTGCTCCAGCGTGGCGATCTCCGTCGGCTCGACCTCGGCTAATAGGGCAGCGAAGTCTTGTTTCACTTCCTCCACACTTTTGCCGGCATGGAGTTGGTGGATCATGCGCTTGAGCGTCTCTTTGCGCCACGTAAGATTGTTCAGATATTCACTCATCTCTCCTCGCAACCCCCTGAAAAGATGTTGAGACTAGTTTGTTCACCCTTCTCAATACTACCATGGTTACTTCTAATATTCGGTGATTTTTGTCACATATTCCACTGAGATGCTCAGTCCTGCTGCGCGGCGCCCGATTTGACAAAGGAAAGGATTGGTGCTACATTTATTATAGCTTGTATAGACAAGCATACATGTTCACCATTCCGCCGCTGGGTGTGACACCATCACGGATGCACGCATGCGTTTAATTGATAAAGCCAGTCCGGTGCCCTACTATCAACAGCTGGCAGACCTGCTGAGACATGAGATAAGCCTGTATCAGCATGAACCTGGCGTTCACCAACTGCCCTCCGAGAACGAGCTGGCAGAACAGCATGGCATCAGCCGCGCCACCGTACGCCACGCGCTGGATGTGCTTGAGCGCGACGGGTGGATTTATCGTGAGAAGGGCAAGGGATCATTCGCCGCGGTGCGTCGTGTGGAACAAGAGGCCACCCAGCTGGTCTCCACCACCGAAGACATGCACCAGCGCGGCTGGTCGCTCGTCACGAAGGTGATCGCATTAGCACAACTCCCTGCCCCCCCTCATGTTGCCTATGCCCTGGAGATAGAGTGTGGAGCACCGGTGTATGAATTGTGCCGCTTACGCATCGTGAACCACGAACCGCTCAGCTTGCAGACCGCATATCTACCTCAAAAGTTGTGCCCCAATCTGGAAGAGAACGACCTGTCTCTCTCCCTATTTCGCCTGTTAGAGACGCGTTATGGGTTGCGCCTCTGGACGGCAAGAAGTGTGCTGCGCGCACGCCTGGTCACGGCGTATGAGGCACACCTGCTGGAGGTGCACGACAAAACCCCAGTACTCTACGTAGAACGTACCACCTACGCTGCAACCGGCACACCGGTCGAATATCTGGAAGCGGCATGGCGGGGCGACCGCTATGATATGCGGGTCACACTCACTCGCACCCCACCAGTTCGAGCAGGATATTCCCAAACTACAAGTGGAGAAGGAGGTTGATCCGATGACACACCCATTGCGTTTCTCGGCCAATATTAACACGTTTAACGCCTGCGCCGATCGCTACGTGCTGTCCGGCTATGGCAAGCGGCTGAACACAGAGGAGTTGATTCAAGAGGCGACCAAGGTGGAAGGCCTGACGGGCGTGGAACTGGTTGGTATGTGGCATGTCAACGACGACAACCTGGCGCAGGTGCAACGACGCATTCAGGATGCCGGTTTCGTCGTCAGCTGTGTCACTCCGGATATTTGGGCATCCGGCAAGTGGGGCTGGGGCTCATTTTCCGCCAATGATGCGCATACTCGGCGCGAGGCGATCCAGGAGGTGAAACGTTCCATGGAATGGGCGTGCCAGCTGGATTGCGACGTAGTGGACCTGTGGTTCGGCCAGGACGGCTACGACTACCCGTTTCAGGCGGATTACCGGGCCGCCTGGGATCGGATCATCGAAGGCACCATCGAGTGCGCCGAACATCTTCCCGAGGTGAACCTAGTCATCGAGTATAAGCCCAAAGAGCCGCGTACCCACTGCTTCATCGGCACGGTGGGCAAGACCCTCTTGCTGATCCAAAAGGTGAACAAGCCCAACGTCAAGGCGATGATCGACGTGGGACACACCTTGATGGCCTATGAGGATGCCGCGGAGTCGGCTGCATTGCTGCATTACTTCGGCGACTGCCTCTATTACATGCACTTCAACGATAACTGGCGGCTATGGGATGACGACATGACAGTCGGCTCTGTGCACACTGTCGAGATGCTGGAGCTGCTCTATTGGCTTGACCGCATCGGCTATAACGGTTGGTATGCACTGGATATCTTTCCTTATCGAGAGGACGGCATACGTGCCGCCACAGAGAGTATCCGTTGGATCAAAGGGCTGCATGCCTTGTTGGACAGGATCGGCAGAGAACGTATCGCTCAGGTGATTGCTTCGGGCGATGCCATGGAGGCAACTGCAATGGTCCGTGAAGCTCTGTTGGGATGAGAGAACCATCTTTTAGAGGACAAAGAAAGGACAACATGGAATGGTCAAGGAAATCTACGATCCTCATATGTTCAATTATATGTGGGAGAGCCTGGACGAAGGTAGTTTTGTAGTGGGGACCTATTACATCGAGGACACCAAGCCTGATTGGGATTTCATCGATCATCTGAAGCAGGTGGAACGCATTGCTCGCGAAGGTTCAACCGCCAGCTGGATGGAAGTGAAAGAAGAAACCCCCGAGGTGCGCGAGCGCCTGATGAGCAAAGTGCTGGGTTATTATGAAATACCGGCACCCCGTGGCACACGCAAAGCAATTGTGCAGCTGGCATTCCCAACGGCAGCGTGGGATGCGAATGTCAACATGCCTATGTTGCTCCTCTCAATCTCAGGCAACATCTTCGCCTTCGCCGATCATGTACGATTACTGGATGTCTATATTCCCAAGCCCATCGCTGCAAAATTCCAGGGACCTAAATTCGGCATTGAGAGTATGCGCCAACTTTTAGGTGTCTACGACCGGCCACTTTGTCTCCAGATCATCAAGCCCAAGATGGGCATGACACCGGAGGAGACAGCTGCTCAAGTTTATCAAACTGCCTTGGGCGGGGCGGATATGTGTAAGGACGACGAAATGTGCAGCGAGCTGCACAACTGTCCTTTCGACCGCCGTCTGGAGGCCGTGCTCAAAGCGCTTGAGAAGGCAGAACAAGAAACGGGCCAGAAACATATTTACCTGGTCAGCATCACCGATGAAGCACACCGCGTACACGAGAAAGCGCGCCGTGCTGTTAAAATGGGAGCTACCGGTCTATTGTTAGCCTATTCGGCCGGTTTGTCCACACTTAAAGAAATCACCAAGGACCCCGAGATCAACGTGCCGGTGATGTTGCATCCTTCTCATATGTTGGGTATGCTCAAGACGTTCAGTTGGGTGGCGTTGGGCAAGCTATGCCGACTGGCCGGGGCCGATCTGATGTTGACACCTTCCCTGTGGTCAAGCCTACAGACTTGTTCTGTTGAGGAGGAAATGCGCGTCTCCCAGACACTGCGCGCACCTTTCTACCATATCAAGCGTACCTGGCCGATGCCCTCGGCAGGGATGTATCCCGGTCTGGCTGAGGTCTTGATTCAGGAGCACGGTATTGACTTCATTGTGCCGGCAGGTGGTGGTATGCTGGGACACCCAATGGGCTACAAGGCAGGTGCGATGGCTTGGCGACAAGCATTTGATGCTGTGCTTTCGGGGATGCCCCTACAGGAGGCCGCACAGAAATACCCCGAGTTCGGTGCAGCTGTACAATTGTGGGGCATTCGCCAACGACCGGTGAGTCCGTGGGGCTATCGCGATGCCAACTTCCACCCGCACTTTGCACCTAAGAATCTCTGAGATCAGGAGGTCGGTGGGCTATGACGCAAGCACAGGCGCCCTTGTTGGACATGTATCGGACGATGTTGACAATCCGCCGCTTTGAGGAATGGTGCAATTACCTGTTTATGCAAGGGCGCATCCCTTCTACCTTGCATCTCTATATAGGCCAGGAAGCCGTCGCCGTCGGCGTGTGTGCCCATCTGCGTCGAGACGATTATGTGGTGAGCACCCACCGACCGCACGGACATGCGATTGCGAAGGGGGTGTCATTACGTTCGATCATGGCCGAGCTGCATGCCAAGGCAACCGGATGTTGCAAGGGAAAAGGGGGCTCGATGCACGTGGGCGATATGAGCGTGGGCATGTTGCCCGCGATCGCCATTGTAGGTGCCAATATCCCGGTTGCCGCCGGATTGGCACTAGCGGCTAAGCGATTGGGCACGGACCGGGTGGCGGTGGCTTTCTTCGGAGATGGAGCAGCCAACGAAGGCGCTTTTCACGAAGGGTTGAACATGGCCGCCATCTGGGATCTGCCCGTGGTGTACGTGTGCGAGAACAACTTCTACGGCGCCTCGACCCATGTCTCTAAGGTTTTCAAAATCGCCAACATTGCCGACCGTGCCGCGGCTTACGGAATGCCAGGGGTGGTGGTGGACGGCATGGACGTCGAGGCGGTGTACCAGGCAGCCGGAGAAGCGATTGCGCGCGCCCGGAGAGGCGAGGGTCCCACATTGATTGAATGTAAGACTTACCGCTTTGTTGGGCATTCGCGCAGCGACCCGCGCACGTACCGCAGCCGGGAAGAAGAGGCTGAGTGGCAAGCGCGTGATCCCATTCCGAACACAGCTCAACGCCTCATAGCCCTTGGCCTGGCCGACGAGGCGGCGCTGGCACACATAGAGCGTGAAGTAGAGGCCGCCATCGACGATGCTGTCGCCTTCGCCGAAAGCAGCCCTCTGCCGGAGCCGACCGACGCTCTAAAACACGTTTTCTACGAAGCATAGCGTCTCAAAGAAGGGATGATAGAACTATGGCGCTGATGACAATTGCAGAAGCACTACGTCAGGCGATCCGTGAGGAAATGCGACGTGATCCACGAGTCTTTTGCATCGGCGAGGATATCGGCATCCCGGGAGGCTGGGGTGGTGCCTTCACTGTCACGTTGAGTCTGGCAGACGAGTTTGGGCACGAACGCATCCTCGATACCCCGATTTCCGAGCTGGGGTTCACCGGCATTGCCGTGGGTGCGGCTATTGGCGGCCTGCGCCCCATCGTGGATGTGCAATACGGCGACTTTCTGTTCCTAGCGATGGATCAGCTGGTCAATGAAGCAGCCAAGATGACCTACATGTCGGGCGGCACGGTCAAGGTGCCGTTGGTGATGCGCGCACCAGTGGGAGCGACGCGGCGCGGCGCCCAACACGCCCAGAGCCTGGAGGCCTTCTTCACCCACGTGCCCGGCCTCAAAGTCATTGCTCCCTCCACCGCCTACGACGCCAAGGGGCTGCTCAAGAGCGCCATCCGGGATGACAGCCCGGTGATCGTGTTCGAACACAAACTGTTGTACGGGAGCAAAGGGCCGCGCAAGGAACACGGCGCCCTTGATGCGACAGGGGAGGTCCCGGATGAAGAGTATCTAATCCCGCTGGGCAAAGGGGTTATTCGGCGCGAGGGGCGTGATGTGACAATTGTCGGCAAGTTGCTGACCGTCTATCGCGCGTTGGAAGCGGCCGAGCGCCTGGCCCAGGAGGGCATTGAAGCTGAAGTCATTGATCCCCGCACGTTGGTGCCCCTGGACAAGGAGCTCATCCTGGAATCGGTGCGCAAGACGGGGCGTCTGGTGATTGTGGAAGAGGATAACCTGACCGGTGGATGGGCCGGTGACATTGCCGCCATCGTAGCAGAAGAAGCTTTCTACTGGCTTGACGCACCCATCAAGCGTGTTTCTGCGCCGGACACCCCACCGCCGTTCGCGCCGGTTATGGAAGATTTTTACGTGCCCAGTGCAGAGCGGGTGGTGCAGGCGGTCAAGTCACTATTTCAGTGAGGATGGAGCGAGAGGAATATGGCCATCGAGGTCTTGGTGCCCCCTCTAGGCACCACGGTAGACACAGTTACCCTAGTCAAGTGGTATGCGGACGAAGGAGAAACGGTGCAAAAAGGAGAACCTCTCTTTACCGTTGAAACGGACAAAGCAACCCTGGACGTGGAAGCACCCGCTTCGGGGGTGCTACGGCGGGTGACTGCACATCCAGGCGATATCCTTCAGGCACTGAGTGTTATTGCAGTGATCGCAGCTCCGGATGAGACCTTGGCAGAGAAAACAGGAGTTCCCCCATCCCCCACGCAGATCATATCTCCCACCCCGGTATCCGAGGCAAGCCGAGCTGCTACTGCGAGTGGAAAGCGCACGCGCACTTTCATTTCCCCGCGCGCGCGACGATTGGCAGAACGGCACCAGATCCCATTAGCAGAATTGCAAGGCAGTGGACCTGATGGTGCCATCATCGAGCGCGATGTGTTGGCTTACTTGGAGAGAAGCGTGGCACCTGCTATCACCCCAGTGGCGCAGCGTATGGCAGAACAGGCCGGACTGGATTGGCGGCAATTGCAGGGCAGTGGAGCGGGAGGGCGCATCACGCGTGAAGATATCGAGCATGCCCTCGCAACGCCACGGTCGGAAGCGCAGCCACCAGTATCACCCACAATGGCTGGAACGGTCAACACACCGATCGAGGTCATCCCTCTGCAAAGCATCCGTGCCGCAATCGCCGAACGCATGGTGCGTAGCCACACCACCACTGCTCCGGTTACACTAACTGCTCATGCAGACGCTACAGCTCTGGTAGCACTGCGCCAGCAGCTGCAACAGGATGATATTGACGTATCCTACAACGATCTTTTCATCTACATAGTGGCGCGTGCGTTGCGGGAACATCGCAGATTAAATGCCTCACTCGATGGAGACACTATTAAGGTGTGGCAGCGCATCCATATTGGCTTGGCGGTGGACACCGAACGCGGCCTGTTGGTGCCTGTAGTATATGATGCCGACACAAAGGGGCTGACACAATTGGCACAGGAAACCCGCATACTGATCGCACGCGCCCAGGCTGGCCAGAGCACACCTGCTGAGCTCAATGGAAGCACCTTCACGATAACGAACCTGGGTATGTTCGGCATCGATAGCTTTACGCCCATTATTAATCCCCCCGAATGTGCTATTTTGGGCGTAGGACGTATTAACCGACAAGCTGTCGCCATAGGCGAGAACATCGCGATCCGCCAGATGGTATGGCTGAGTCTTAGCTTTGACCACCGACTGGTCGACGGCGCCCCTGCGGCACGTTTCTTACGACGCGTCGTGCAACTGGTAGAAGGCCCACACCTGTTGATGGCCTGAGAACCGCCCATCCTCTCGGATCGTGACCGCCAATGAAAATTGGAGTGCCTCCTGGCACACCACTCAATATCCGCCTGTCCCTTTCACACCGTCCTAAATCGAGGTAAAATGAGCGTTATGAGACGCTCACTTTGGCAGCATTGGGGGTTACTCCCTCTCGTTGTCCTGGTCGGATTCGCATTGCGTTTGTACCGATTGGGAGCTCAGAGCTTATGGTATGATGAAACTGTGAGCGCCTACCTTGCTAATCAAGAGCTACCCGATTTGATCCACCATACGGCGCACGACATTCACCCCCCGGCATATTACATATTGCTCCACTTCTGGATCCGGCTGGCCGGTGACAGCGAGTTCGCATTAGCCTTCTTCTCTCTGATCTTCGGCACATTACTGATTGCGCTCATATATCGCATAGCGCGTTGCTTGTTGGGCCAACGAACTGCGCTATGGTCTGCCTTCCTTATCACTATTTCCCCTTTTCACCTGTGGTACTCTCAGGAAGTCCGTATGTATACACTGGCCGCGCTATTAGGGACTTTAGCCTGGTGGTATGCATGGAAGGCGCTCCACGGCGAGAAGCGCGCTGTGTGGTGTTACACCTTGGTGGCTGCTGGCGGACTCTATGTTTTGTATTACTTTGTCTTCCTTCTCCTCGCAATCAACCTCACCGTTCTCTCTTGGGCAGCATTGGCACGCAGACGCACACGAAAATTCTTGTCTAATTGGATTTTGGCCCAAGCGCTGATACTTGTGCTCTATGTCCCCTGGCTGCCCATTGCGTGGCGGCAAGCAGTCGATCCGCCGGTGCCCCCGTGGCGTAGTTTTGTGCCCTGGCATCTTGCCTTAGCGGAGACTTGGACTGCTCTCTGCTTCGGGCAGTCAGTGCAATGGGAGCAAGTGTGGCTATTACTTATCATAGTAGGGGGTCTCTTCGTTTTGGGCGTAGTGGCTCACCCGGAGGCTATCCACCAAAGGCGATATCCATTGCTCCCGCGCCTATATACACATTGGCCTCCGAGTGGTTGGAGAGATTTCGGCCTGAATATGTCCAACAAAGGACTATGGCTGGCAGTCATTACGCTGGGCCCCCCTCTTCTCATTAATCTGGGTTCCTTGTTCACTCCGCTCTACCATGTGCGCTATGTTTTCACCTACTCCCCTCCATTTTGTATGATAGTCGCGACAGGATTGACATGGCTGATGCAACGAAAGCGCTTTGCTGGCGTCATAAGTGCATTGGCACTCCTGTTGGGAACAGGTTTCAGTTTTTGGCAACTGCACACTCATCCTGCCTACGCAGCGGATGACCTGCGGGGCGCTGTGCGGTTTATTGCAGCGCGTTGGAGACCTGGGGATACCATTTTGATCAACGCCGGTTATGCATATCCCGCTTTCTTGTACTATTACCGCGAACCGCTCGCCGGCAGGATGCGCTTACACAATTATCAATCGCCTGTTACCTCCTCTTCTCCCTTGATTCTGCAGACCGGCATTATCGGAGGCTCCGAGAGCCTGGGATGGGGCGATGCAGCAGCAGATTTCTACCCGACCACAGAGACGGAGACAGCCGCCGCCCTGACACGGGTATTACAGGACTTTCCGCGTTTGTGGGTCCTACGCGCTTACGATACCGTGGCGGATGAAAGGGGGTTCATACGCCATTGGTTAGCGGAACATACTATCCCTTTTGAAGATCAGCTCTTCCCAGGTCCCTCGTACGTACGAGTTCAGGGGTTTATGTCGCGCACCCAACCTTCACCTCCCCCGTTCCAGTCAGTGCCGCTAGAAGGTGATATCACCTTTCGGGGATGGTCTTGCCCCTCCCAGGTACCCACAAGTTCGTTCTTGGATGTGGTGTTGTGGTGGGAGATCACCGGTGAGCGGCCTGCATACTCGTCCCCTTATGCTGTCTCGTTAAAGCTGTGGGATGCACAGAACCAGAAGTTGATTGCCCAGCAAGATGAATGGCCACTGGGTAGTCTCCTGCTGACTCCCGCATGGCCCCGAGGAATGACCATACGCCACCCGATGCGACTATATATACCCGGCCAACTATCACCCGGACGTTATAAGCTCGAGGTCCAGGTCTATGACTCGGCAACTGTCCGTCCGTTCGCGCGTAAGGATGGGGCAGGGAATTCCATAACGCTCACATGGATTGCTGTCATCCACCCAGTGCATACGGGGTCGCTTGGAGATCGTGTGCTATAGCGCTATAATCTACGCGCCTATGAAGTTGTGCGATGATGGATCTCACACGCTTTCTTCCCAGCTGGACTAACCTATTGTTCATCCCCGGCCTGGTGGTCGGTTTCACCGTCCACGAACTGGCCCACGCATGCACTGCCTATTGGCTAGGGGACGTTTCTCAAGCATCCCGTGAGCGAATCTCTCTCAATCCGTTTCGCCACATATTTTGGCTGGGCATGGTGACGTTCTTGCTATTCGGCTTTGGCTGGTCGAAGCCTGTTCGAATGGACTTGAACAAGTTTCATCACCGCTATTGGGGTTTGTTAGTAGTATCCCTAGCAGGTGCCACAGCCAATGCGTTGCTGGCCGCAGCTTATACGATGGTCACCCTAATGATGGCCATAATTGTAGCACTTTTTAGTGACAAAGGGGTTTTCGAGATCCTGAGTTTGATGACTTGGGAATCCACTGTCGAGCCAGGTGTCTTTGCATGGATAGCGGCTTTCACCGGCTATGTTATTTATGTCAATATAGCGCTTGCTTTCTTCAACCTATTACCGTTGCCAGGATTGGACGGATTCAACGTGCTCGCTGGCCTGTATGGATTGATGCGCGAAACACCCACATCTCATACTATACCTATGGAGGAACAGCAAGCGAACTCATTGCCCGAAAGTAGAGAAGCAGCAGGTCAGGTCGGCCGCCAACTAGCCCATATTCATTTCGAACGCGGTACAGCGTACCACGCAGATGGTCACTACGAGGACGCGATCGCCCGTTATCGCCAGGCGATTGCCAACGATCCCCACTACGGCCCAGCCTACGTTAACCTGGGCTTGGTGTATTTGGCTATGGGGCAACGCGATCGTGCCATTCAAGCTTTTCGCGGCGCGATACGTTCGGCGACGGATGAACCGTCGCGTCGGCAAGCCCGGGAGCAGCTGTATAAGTTGAGTCAGCATCGTCCAGCGAACGATTCGCAGGCTATGAGTCCTGCCGAGTCCGCTACACCATGGATAGAAGCGGGGTCAAGGTTTAACTGGCAAACCTTTCGCACCACCATTGCTATCTCGCTGGGCTTGGCAATATGTGTATATGCTGGACTCACTTTGATCTTGATCCGCCTTCTTTCTTAAAAGCCCAAAAGGGCCGTTCGAGCCGCCCTATCTGTCCCTGCTTTCGGAAATCCCCAATAGATCGGCCACAAAAGGGGACAGAGTCTGCGCTGCCAAACGATGACCGGCAGATGTCCAGTGTCCATCGTGGCGGAAATGCAAGGGGGCGACGTCCGACCGAGTCATTGAGGCGCGGAAAATCGGGAGCAGGTCGAAATAAGGGATCTCCGCCTCTTCCAGGAGCTGAGCTATGCGCCGATTGGGAAGGTCCAAGTCGTATTCCTGATCCCTCATCTGGGGATAGCGCTGCAAGGTAGCCGCCCAACGCTCGGGATATATCTGCTCAGGAGCTCCGATGATGGCAACTGCCAACCGCCCACCACGAGTGCGCACCTCTGTCGCAAGTCGCCGAATGATCGCCTCCGTAAGGGTCCAAGCCTCTTGCCATTGAGGATCATAGGTGGCCCGATAAATATCATATGCAAGAGGAACAGGGGGATCCTGAGCAGCAAACACAGCTAGAGTGCCGAGCAGCCCGCTGGAGCCGAACAGACGAAGCAGAAAAGGGTTCTCGCGTAAATGAGGGACCACCAGGCGATACAAAGCACTGTGCCGGTTCAGCCATTCGCTGAGGGGTAACAGCGGCGCCGATTTCGTCTTGGAGGGTTCTGAATCAGTAAACGGAAACGAAGGAAGTATGAGATTTTCGCCCTCGAGGCGGAAAAAAGGCTTCTGCACTGCGCCATGAAGGCGAGCGATCTCCAAGGGGGCATAATTATTCAGCACATCATTATGAGGGAAGAAGAGGAGCAGAACAACATCGGGCTCATAACGGAATCCCTCAATCGCATAGAAGATGGCCTCCTGGTCAGTGCCCCAACCGCCTACGCCGGCATTGATGACCTCCACAGGATGATCCGTTTTGTTCAACTCAGCTTCCAACTGTTTGGCAAATGTCTCCTCGAGTGGCACCTGAAGTCCTTCGGCAAAGGAGTCGCCCAAGATGAGCACACGCTGTACCCCCGGAGGCTTTGCATACCCGATTTCGCGATCGCGCAATCCACGTGCATTAATATGCACAGGCGCTTGA
>JASFBB010000171.1:0-24230 GCA_036172345.1 Anaerolineae bacterium | reverse complement strand
CGTCCTCCCGACCCTTGCCGGCGCAGATGCGCTGTAAGATCTCCAAGATGCGACGCGTGCCGACGCGGCAGGGGACGCACTTACCGCAGCTCTCTTCTTGAGTGAACTCCATAAAGAAGCGGGCAATGTCCACCATACAGGTGTCTTCGTCCATCACAATCATGCCACCTGACCCCATGATGGAACCCGCTGCGGCCAGCGATTCGTAGTCCACTTCCATATCGAGGTACTCGGCCGGCAGACACCCACCCATAGGACCACCGGTCTGCACTGCCTTGAAGCGCTTGCCGTCCTTGATGCCGCCGCCCACCTCGTAGATGACTTCGCGCAGCGTGATGCCCAGTGGCACTTCGATCAAGCCGGTGTTCCTGACATCGCCTGCAATGGCAAAGGTTTTGGTGCCCTTGCTACGTTCGGTGCCCATGCTGGCAAACCACTCAGGCCCGCGCAGGATGATCTGAGGTACGTTGGCGTAGGTTTCCACATTGTTGATATTCGTGGGGCAATCCCACAATCCTTTAACTGCTGGGAAAGGAGGGCGCGGGCGCGGTTCACCGCGCCGGCCTTCGATGGAGGCCATTAAAGCGGTTTCCTCGCCACAGACGAAGGCACCCGCCCCCATGCGTACCTCCAGATCGAAGGAGAACCCGCTGCCCAGGATATCCTCACCTAGAAAGCCAAACTCGCGCGCCTGCTTGATGGCGATGTTGAGCGTGCGCACCGCCACCGGATATTCGGCGCGACAGTAGATGTAACCCTGGTTTGCGCCGATGGCATAGGCAGCAATGATCATACCCTCGATCACGGAGTGCGGGTCGCCTTCCAGAACGCGCCGGTTCATAAAGGCACCTGGGTCGCCCTCATCCGCGTTGCAGATCACATACTTTCTGTCATCTGGGGCTTTGCGGGCGAACTCCCACTTCTTGGCAGTGGGGAAACCCGCACCGCCACGTCCGCGCAACCCCGAGCGCGCGATCGTCTCGATCACCTGCTCTGGGGTCATCTCGGACAAAACCTTGCCCAGCGCCTGATAACCATCCTCGGCCAGATAGTCCTCGATGTTCTCTGGGTCGATCACGCCGCAGTTGCGCAACACGACGCGCACTTCCTTGGGTTTGGGCGGCGCCAGCTCCTCGTCCATTTGCTCACGCACCGGCGCCAACAGACGACCCACCACACGGCCTTTGAGAAAATGTTCTTCCACAAGACGAGGGATGTCGTCGATACGGATGCCGCAGTAATGCACCGCTTCGGGATAGACCATCAGCTCCGGGCCATCGGTGCAGCGGCCCAGTCGCGGCGTTTGTAGAATGCGCACTTCACTGCTCAGCCCTTGACGTGCCAGTTCCTCGGAGAGCACTTCGATCAGCTCGTGTGCCCCCTTGGCCCGGCAATCGGGATCCATGCATACCAAGACATGCGAACGATAGTATTTCATATTGTGCCAGACCTCGCTACCCGATCGACATCGTTACGAGGGGATGACATACTCCTCGACAACGCGCGAATTCACCACATGTTCCTGCATAATGCGACGTGCCTTTTCGGGATCCACTTTCCCATAGGTGACCTTGGGCCCGCCGCTCACAGTGACTTCTACAATGGGCTCCCACTCACACAGCCCAATACAACCTGTCTGAGTGACCACAACGCCACTCAGATTCTCTTTCTCGATGAATTCCAGGATCGCTTTCATTGTGTCGCGTGCGCCAGCGGCGATCCCACAGGTGCCCATACCGACCACAACCTGGGCACGCCCTGCGACCGTACGCGCCTGACGCTTTTCCAGCGCCTCTTCTCGTAGGCGCTTGAGCTCCTCTAGGGACTTGATCTGTGGCATTGCTGCTTCCTCCTTATTCACATTCTTTCCAGGATTACACTCCACATTTTTGGAACTACTTAGATTGCTCTAAACCCTGTTGCATGCGCGCAATCCCCTCGTGCAACAGCCGTTTGACAAAGCTGAGTACGGCGGGCTCGGTGAGAGGGACACCATCGAGTTCCTTGACGATGGGCTCGCTATCAAAGCAAAACTCACGTCCGTCCACGACGTGGCGGAATACCCAGCGTACCTGCGGAAAGGCGATCAACAGAGTGAGAACCGTTCCCGCCAGGTCGCCCAGCGGCATACGATCGATATGACTGCGTTGGAACTGGACTTCCAGACAGGTGCCCTTACTGGGGGTCGACTCGATGCACAGATAGCCATTACACGCCTCAGCGGCTGCTTTGAGCAAAGGGATGCCCAGTCCCACCTTGCGCGTCGTGCGCGTGGTGACGAATGGATCCGACACACACGCCAGCAAGTCTCGATCCATTCCCTTGCCATTGTCTTGCACCACGATGGTGAGTGTATCATCAGAGCTATCCTCACGCACCGCAATGTCCACGCGTGTCGCGCCTGCCGCTACGCTGTTCTCGACGATATCCAGGACATGCAACGCGATTTCTCTCACACCATTACGCCAAACCCTTCATAACACAACTAGTCCCTTCTTCGAACACCCCCACACTCGTCCCAAGGTCACTTTTTGCTCTTGCGATACTTGTTCAAAATGGCAGGCAACGTATTCGGCTGCACACGTCCATAGACATCTCGATCCACTGTCACGGTAGGTGCCTGACTGCATGCACCGATGCAGCGACACACCTCCAATGTAATCTGCCCATCGGGCGTCGTCTGACCCACTTCAACGCCCAGCTCTTCCTGCGCCTTGCTGATCAAAGCAGGTGCACCACCGACATAACATGCAGTGCCCATACAGAACTTGACCGTGTGTCGACCACGTGGGGTGGTGGTGAAGAACGAATAGAACGAGACCACACCACGCACATGGGTCAATGGGATGCGCAACCTTTGGGCTACATATGCCTGCATGGCATTCGAGATGTAACCGACCTGGCTCTGCAATTCATTAAGCACCACCATAACCGCACCAGGCACGTTGCGATTTTCTTCTAAGATTTGGTCGATGAGCGCCCTTTGCTCGGGGATCGCAAGCGGATCATCAGCTAGGATGTTCTGAAGCGCGTTTGCCATTACGGCCTCCGTTGTAGAAGAGTGTATATGCAACATCTGTGAATTTTATCACGTTCGCCCCGTGAGTCAAATAAGAGATCGTACCAGTAAGACACTCTCTCCTCTTTCGTGGGCTCTCGCGCTCACGTGCGGAAGGAGCAAGAGGCGAGGAATCGTTTCAGTTCTCGCCTGCATGGGCCTCCTGCCGCAACCTAGCAGAGCGTCCGACGCGATTCTCCAACGCCAGGCGCAATTCTGTCGTCGTGGGTGACTCCATAGTTAAAACCATAGGGCCTGTGATCTCGTCCAGCCGGTGCGCATCGCCGCACTGCATCAGCGGGAGATCGCCAACTTGTGGAAACCGCTGCCGCGCCTGTGCGGATGTGATGTGTCGGGTGATCTCCAGCGCAGCAAAAGGAACACCTCCAGGCACTAATCCCAAATTAGCGATCAAGCTGAATGCCTTGCGGTCGATGTGTGCTGGGATCGCTAATCCGCCCAAGGTATGCACCCGCGTGGCAGCCTCCCTCAGAGTCATCCGAGCGGAAACAAGGAGCAACCGCCTCTCCCTCCGCACAAACTTGCCCGTCTCGTCTACCACGAACTGCTCTCCGAATAGCTCGGCATTGTTCTCCAGGTCGGGCAAGTGCGCATCCACCTGTTGTTGCCACTCCGCCAGTTGCTCCAAGGTATCAAACAAGCACAACATATGCACTTCTTCTCGTGTCTGGACCTCCATACCAGGCAATACGGTCAGTGCATGGCCCTGTGCTGCCTTGATGACTGCCTCAACATTGGCACTGGCATTGTGGTCGGTGATCGCCAGCAGGTTGATCCCGCGTTCCAGCGCAGTGCGCACAATGAGCGGTGGGATCATCTCGATCTCGGCACAAGGTGAGAGCACCGTATGCACATGCAGCTCGGCCACGTAGACCTGCACTTAGCTGTCCCGCACCCCCATCTCCCACAGCTTGCCCACCACCCAGAAGGTGGGTTTGTCGGTCAGGAACAGGTTTACACCTTCCTCATTCGCTTTATCGATCGTGTCCTGGTCGGGTTGGGCATCTTCGGTGATGATCACGGCATTCAGCTCGAGGAGTGCGGCCACTGCCACAATATTGCTATGAGATTGCAAAGTGACCCACACCCCGTGGTGGCGCGCACCCGCCATCACACAGCTCAACAGATCCGAGGCATATCCGCTTCGGATCTCCACAGCGCTGAAATCACACGGTTTGGTCAAACACGTCAGGTTCAATTGAGCGACTATTTCCCGCAGCGTCATGGGCTTCCCTATCCCTCCTTAGGTCTTATGGTCTTGTAGCTGTCCCTTCGGTGGGTGCAGATAGATGCGCACTGTCAAGTGGGTGCCCTTGCCCGGGGTCGACTCGAGCTGCATACTATCTGCACAGCGTTCAATGTTTTTCAACCCCATACCGGCGCCGAAGCCCATCTCCCGTACTTCCTCTGGCGCCGTGGAGTAACCAGGGGTCATTGCCAGCTGAACATCTGGAATGCCGGGGCCATCATCAAACGTCTCGATCAAAATGTCGGTCGGTTCGATACCCACCCGGATGACACCACCGTTGGTGGTGTGAATGATCAGGTTCATCTCCGCTTCATACGCCGCGATGCTGCAACGGCGCGCAACTTGAGGCGAGGCACCCAGACGCAATAGGGCACGCTTGATGTGATGCGACGCTTGCCCGCCGTGGGCAAAGTCACGCGGCTTGATGTAATAACGCAGCACTAGGCTGGTGCGGTCCGAGACAATGTCCTCAAACAGGTGGCTAGCACGATAA
Source organism: Anaerolineae bacterium (assembly GCA_036172345.1). Lineage (GTDB taxonomy): Bacteria > Chloroflexota > Anaerolineae > 4572-78 > NAK82 > NAK82. Next base: position 19,409 of record JASFBB010000171.1, on the reverse strand, counting down.
CGCCTGAGCTCTTCCAGCTGGATATCGCGCTGTAACGCTTTCAATACCCCGCGCGTAATGTCCCCCTTAGTGATGATACCCACTAGGTGTCCACTTTCATCCAGAACGGGCAGACGTCCCACCCGGGTTTGCGCGAAGGTTTTCAAGGCCTCGATGACCGGGCTCTGCGCCTGCACGGTGAGCACTTTGCTGGTCATATAGTGTTTGAGCGGCACATCCAGATCGCCTTTGACCAGGGCCCGAATGAGATCCTCGATGCTGATGATGCCCACCAGTGCACCTTGATCGACCACAGGTGCTCCCGAAATACGAGCCTGGCGGAAGAGCTCCAACACAGCGCGCATTGGCACCTCGGGTGTCACGACCTTGGGGTCATGTGTCATCGAGTCTGCGATCTTGAGCTCATAGAAGAGCTCTTCGACGCGGGTGATCTGCCCAATGGTCTCGTCAGTGATGCCACGCTCTACTTGCAAAAGCGTTTCCCCTGTTCGCCTTTCTTCTATCAATCCACTCTCATCACCTTCCATCCCCAGTTTACCCTATTCAGATCTGATATACTTGTGACAAATGTCACAATATCACGCGAAGAATCCCCAACGTTGTGAACTTCATCACAACCAGACTAACGGATAACGCGGATGCTCCCTAATAACGCCGAGATGCCATCCGAGCTGGTGCCGTCCGCAACAGCCAGTGCCGTCAGTGTCGTCGCTTCGTAGACCACCAGCTCCAACCGATACGTACCCGGGGGTACATCAGAGGGAAGCGGCAGCGTGTACACATTGAGCGCCTGGTTGAGACGTGCATCCTCGATGGGCCAAGCCGCTGTACGTAGATGTCGATCGTTCAAGATGTCCCTGTCAACAGGCAGGAGCATGTTCCCATCCGTGCCGCGCAGACGCAGCGACGCTCGATAGTCTACACCGGTCTGGCGCAACAATGCAAAGTGCAGCGTTGCCCAAGTTGCTTCACCAGCACGCCCCAAAGCGCCATATGCCACGCCATCCACCAATACAGCGTCGCCAAATACGATGTGCACCGGGGCTAACTCCTCCGGCAGACTAAAGCGGACATCTTGCGGCAATTGCCACCAGCTTACATGGTAACCGCGGAAGTCCTTATCTCCCATGCGCCGTGCCACTTTATCGAGCAAAAACGGGATGACACCACGGGGATCGGTATCGCTGCCGCGCCAGGTCACCCAATAGAGATTCTTGTGGCCAGGCACCTCGGCGTTCAAGGTGGTAGCTGCGGTATGGATATCCACGAATAGATACCGTATTGGCGCCGCGACGCGTTCCGCATAATAGTGAAAAGGATGGGGCACATCTACATAGATGATGTCACGTGCTGTGACCCGTGCGGCCAGCCACTCGACCACACCAACGCTGTCGTCCTTGAAAGTAGATGGGTTGGTGAAATAGCTGACGAGACCCAGCCCCAACACTATGAGCAACGCACCCACCAATGCATAACGGAGCGCGTTTTCTACGTGGCGCGCGGGCGGTCGCGCCGGCAAGGAGAGGGACGACGCAATAATCCTCCCTCGTACCGGCAATATCATCCCCGCCCACCACACCGGTAGTGCAAGTGTGACGGCAATTAGATAACGCGGCTCGAACGAAGCACGACGCTGCAACACTAAAAAGTAGAGGGCCAGCGGAACACAAAACCAGCCTGCCAAATAGGCCCACTGGGTCACTCTCATTCCACCACGCCACACCCACAACACCACCGCAGCCAACGTGAGCAGTGCCGCAATCCCTTCGAGATAGCTCCACGCAGGGTATATGTTCAGACCGACCGTGTATGCTCGCCACGAACGTGCCAAGAATTCATCCCATGAAGGCGGTCGCAGGTTGGGATTGGCATAGGCCGTCGTCTGTTGGAGCGCTAAGGCCAGCTGCGGCGCGAAAAGAACCAATATAGCCAGAGCGGCAAGCAGGACACGCCACAAGCGCCGGAACACGACCTCTCTGCGCGCGACCATCCAAATCACCCAGACGAGGCCCTGAAAGACAATGATAAATAGGGCGAAATAGTGCGTATACAAGCTCGCTGCCGTAGCCAATACGTATGTGCCCCACCAACGTCTAGACGGCACGTGGAAGAGGATGCGCCACTGGGCATATCCACTGAGCGCGGCCAGGCATGTGACCAGCGCATACATGCGAACCTCTTGAGCATATGCCACATGAAGTGGGAGCAATGCGGTGAACATTCCACATCCCGCAGCCGCCGCATATGACAGAGTACGGGCAAAACGCATCACCAGAGCGACTGTCAGCAGGCTGAACAACACCGAAAGGTAGCGCAACGCAAACTCACGCGTACCGACCATATTCATCCAGAAACGAAGCAGGAGGAAGTATCCGGGCGGGTGGACGTCCATACCAGGCTGTGTGGCGATTTGAGCGCTCGGCGCGGAGGCCATCGCAATGGAATGTCCCTCATCCCACCACAGCGATTGGGCGTCCAGCTGATAGACGCGCAGCAGGAAGGCGATCAGCAGAATAAATAGGGGGAAGATATGGATGGCAGCACGTCTCAGCATGCAGGACTCCCCTCGCGCTTGGAGCGACGCGGCCATAGTATAACACGGGGAGGTTCACCCCGCCAATGCTCTCGAGAACGAGGGATAAAGACCGATGGCATCATCCTCATCGGCGCTTAGGGTAGCGTGGTCCAGCAAGTTGCGTTCGCCAGCAGACTATCTCATATTATCAGGTCGAAGGGATTCCCCTCAAAATAAGGAGAAAAGATGATCATCTTCCTCACCGGTGATCGCGGCAGCGGTAAGACAGCTGTATGCCAACGCTTGGTGTACCAAGCCCGTGCAGCAGGCTGGGATGTCGCTGGCCTCCTCTCACCGGCGGTATTTGATGGGGGACTTAAGGTAGCGATCGACGCAGTGGACCTGCGCAGCGGAGAACGACGTCGTCTGGCGCACGTGCGCACTGCTGCCACACCTCTAGAGGAGGTGTGCACGCCGACCTGGTGCTTCAACGCGGCAACCATTGCTTGGGGCAATCAAGTGCTGGCGCGCGCTACCCCCTGCGATCTGCTCATCGTGGACGAGCTGGGCACCCTGGAACTGGAGCGCGACCAGGGATGGACGGACGGCATTGCCGCAGTCAATACGAACCGTTATCTTCAGGCATGGGTGGTGGTGCGCCGGGAGCTACTGGCAATGGCACAACAGCTATGGCCCATGGCACAAGTGGTGGAAGTGGCAGATGCATCTCGATGGAGCTGGCTACCTGCATTGGGATACTGATTGATGACTCCGCTTCCCTACCGGATAACCGGGAGAATAACGCGAAATAGAGCGCGATAAGAGCGATTGGTGCGCATATAGGCACCATTCCAGCCCCCCACGGCATACACTTCAGCATCCAACGCGGCTACTCCCAGATTGCGCCATTGCCCCAGAATGGGGGTCTCAAAGGTGCTCCACGTATCTGTCTCAGGATTATATTTCTCATTGGTCACGACGGGGCTCAACCACCCGCCGCCGATCACATACAGCTCTGCCCCGACGACAGCACCTCCTGCCCCAGCCCGTCCCACTTTCATCGGTGCTCGCCGCGACCACCTGTCGCGCTGCGGATCATATGCCAAGGCCTCGGAAATCTCGTGCACGCCATCGTAACCGCCGACCACGTAGATAGTTTCTCCGATCGTACCTGCCACGGCGAAACCACACGGATAGGGTAGCTCAGCACGTAACCTCCAAGCATCTTGTGCCGGATCGTATTCCTGCACCGATGGAACGAACCGTTCTCCATCCCAGCCACCGATGACATAGAGGTGCTCATTCAGCACGGTGAGAGCATAACCACACACCGCTATTGGCATTGGTGCAGCTTCAGTCCACGTATCACCCTTCGGATTGTATACCTCTAGCTTGTCCAGAGCCGTGTCGGAAGCATCACACCCACCCGGGACGTAGATGAGATCACCAATTGTCACCGCACTGATATTTGAAACAGGCGTGCGCTTGTTGGCACGCGTTACCCACCTATCTCTGCTGGGGATGTACATATCCACCTGCCCAGTGATCCCTCCCTCATAATTGCCTCCGATGGCATACAAGGTTCCCCCATAAGCGGCTAATCCCAGCCGTGTGCGCGCCAGCGGCAAGTCGGCGTGCTCAATCCATCGAGAAGTGAACGTGGATACGCGGGAAGCGCTCGCTTCAGGACGATCCGAGATTGGATTGGCGATCTCCGTTTCTGATCTGCCCGTTCCGGTTGCTGGCAACACAACCAGAACGATGACCAGCAACATCGCTCCCAATGCGAACAGACGCTGCCACATTGTCACGGAGCTCCGGATAGGGAGCACGGCAATCTGCTCGCGCGGGGGCTCGGTGATAGTGATCGACTGTTGCACCGGTGCAACACTTGTGCCAGGGACTGCCACCAGTCCCATCCGAATGGCCATCAGAGTTGCCTCGGTGCGCGACTGCACTCCCAATTTCTCGAAGATGCTGCGCACATGCACCTTGACGGTGTTGACGCTGATGACCAATTCACGGGCGATCTCTTGGTTGCTAAGCCCAGTCGCAACCAAGGCTAAGACCTCGCGTTCCCGCTCGCTCAGGGGAAGTGGCTCGTCCTCCATCGCCCCTTCCTGTTTCCTCTCTATAACCCAATGAATATTATGGCAGGGTATACCGCTTGACAAGTGCCCTCAAAATCAATTAGAGTAGGTGGAGGTAACAGCATATTAAAGGGAGATCCTTTTCTTGAGACGCCGAAAACCTTTGGGGAGTTCTCGTGAGCTCACCCCATGGGAGCATTTTATACTGATCATCAGCAGCTTCACCTGGACAGGTGTTGTGCTGCTGCTTCTGATCGTTGTGTGGGGGTTTCAGGATGTCCAGGCACGCTGGGAGCTTCTGGAACGCAGGGATAAGGGTTCGGCAATAAAGCTATCCACCGCCGTTCACCCGCCATATCTGTACATTGACCCACCTCTGGCACAAGTGTTGCCGGAGACTCGCTTGGAAGGGACACCAGACCAGAGCGCCACTTCAGTTCCGCTCATACAGCATACCTCGACACCGCAACCATCGCCCACACCATCAAGGACACCCAGCCCCACGGCATCGCCGCAGCCCACGCCTCTCATTTTCAGCGTCGCTTCTACTGCGACATCCACGCCCCAATTCCCTCCACCTCCCACCGCGCGCGAAGGGGCACCGGACCGCTTGGTGATCCCATCGTTGGGTATTGACACGCCTGTAGTGCCGGTGACGTGGACGGTCGTCCGTGAAGGAAGCCAAACATATAGTGTCTGGCAAGTGGCAGATTATGCCGCGGGTTGGCACGTTACCAGTGCCCTGCCCGGCCAACCCGGAAACACGGTTATCTCCGGACACCATAACATTAAAGGGGAGGTATTTCGCTATCTGGCCGACATCGAGCAGGGTGCCGAGATTGACCTTTACGCAGGTAACACGGTGTATCGTTACTATGTGGAGCAGAAGATGATCGTCAAAGAGAAAGGTGAACCGCTTGAAGTCCGTCAGCAAAACGCCCGCTGGATCGGCCCAACGGATGATGTCAGACTAACTCTCATCACTTGTTGGCCTTATACCAACAACACGCACCGTGTAATTGTAGTGGCAAAACCTCGCCCTTGAGCAGGGCAGTATCGCCTGAGACCCCCTAACCGTTGCCCAGCAGCCCCAGCTGGGAGTGATCACCCAAGGTAAACTTGTACGCGCGCGGTCGAATAGGAGACCGCTGGATCACTACATGGCGCCCGATCAAGCTATCCTCGATGCGCTGATCGAGATCGCGTATCTGGCTGTGTTCCAGCACGATAGAACGGCTTACCTCGGCATTCTCAATTACCACATGGTGATAAATGGAGGTGAACGGGCCGATATAGGCGTTGATAATGCGGCTGTGTTCTCCGATAATCGCAGGGCCACGGATCACACTATTGATCACCTCAGCCCCTTTCTCGATGATCACCCGGCTGTCCACTTGAGAGGCACGATCCACATAGCCCTCAATACAAGGGGTCAGCTCCTCAAGCACCAAGCTATTCGCTTCCAACATATCACCCGGGCGACCTGTGTCAATCCACCACCCTCGGTGGATATAAGGGTGCACGATATAATTATGCTCGATAAGCCACTGGATCGCGTCCGTGATCTCCAGCTCACCGCGCCAAGATGGGGTGATATGCTCCACTGCTTCAAAGATATGATGATTGAACATGTAGATGCCCACCAACGCCAGATCGCTCGGGGGATCTTTGGGCTTTTCGACCAGCCGCACGACGCGCCCTTGATCGTCCAGCTCGGCCACACCATATTGCTCAGGCATATCCACACGGGTGAGCACGATCTGGCAGTCGTAATCGCTATTGGCAAATTCGGAGATGAGCACGCTGATGCCCCCCTGAATAACATTATCTCCCAGGAACATTACAAATCGCTCATCCCCCAAGAAATCGCGCGAGATCTTGACCGCGTGGGCAAGACCCAGAGGGGCCTCTTGGCGAATATACGTGATCTTTACACCCCACCGATCCCCGCGACCGACTGCCCGTCGAATTTCCTCCTCTGTATCACCCACCACGATGCCGATCTCCGTGACCCCGGCATCACGGATGCACTCAATGACGCGAAACAGGATGGGTTTATTCGCTACCGGGATAAGTTGCTTGGCACTGGTGTAAGTCAGTGGATACAAACGAGTGCCCTTGCCCCCACTGAGAACGAGCCCTTTCACGTTTGTACCCTCCTTCAGCGATAATTGGGATAGTAACCACCAAAACTGCGATCGAAAGGTGCATTGAGCAGCACCGAACCCACCAGCCAGGCATTCACCTTGTCCAACCGATCTTTGGCGGCGCGCACATGGTCACGCCGTGTGCTACCCGCTTCCACGACAAGAAGTACCCCATCCACCTTGCTCGCCAACAATGAGGCATCGGTCACCACAATCAGCGGAGGGGCGTCGAAGAGCACCATATCCGCCTGCTCGCGCAGAAGGGCGATGACTTCCTCCATACGGCGCGTTGCCAACAGCTGACTGGGAATGGATGGTAATGGACCGCTGGTCAGCACTCTTAAGCTCGTGTTGGGAACGGATTGAAGAGGTAGATCAGGAGCAGATAGGGCGCCACGAAATAGATCGGTCAAGCCGCGCTCATTGGATAGGCCGAAGATGGAGTGCAGGCGAGGACGTCGCAAATCTGCATCCACAGCGATGACCGAGCGTTCGCCGTCCGCCAACGCCACCGCCAGATTGGCGAGCGCCAAACTCTTATTCTCCCGGGGACTGGGTGACGTCACCAACAATGTGCGCAACGTGCGATCGACCGCGGCGAATTCAAGGTTGACGCACAGGGCACGATATGCCTCTGCTGCCGGTGATGTCGGAGAAGTTAAGGTGATAATCTGGTCCATCGTTTCCGAGCACCCTTTTTCATGTTTGCCGACAAATGTCCAGGCACTACGCGCCGCGCCTAGCAGTTGCCAAGCTGTGTTCTGCCGCCTGGCCTCCGCTCTCAGAGGCAACAGGCGGGATCACACCCAGCACCGTCACCTGGACGGCGCGCTCGATGTCTTCATCAGTACGAATGACATCCTGTTCCAGCCACTCCAAGAAGAACACCACCAACAGGCCGACCAGCAACCCCACAAGTCCTCCTGCCAAGGTGTTGACCCTCGTGTTAGGCGAATACTGCTGGTAGCCCAGGTTCCACACCGAATCCAAGATGCTCACCTCGATGCGATCGCGTTTGTCCTGCCGCTGGTTCCATGCGTCTCGATCTTCCACAAAGACCTCAGCCATAGTCTGGGCGATGGTCATCGCAACTTGTGGGTCCGTATCTCGCGCTTCAATCTGTAGGGTGAACGTGTCCGCCGCCGGGCTGACGAACAATTTGCCCAGCAGGGTGGTAGTGTCCATATCCAGCTGGGCGCGGTCAATCACTTCTTGAGCCATCTTATGGGTGCGAATGTTTTCAGCATAGTTGCGCAACAAGTCTTTGGTGGTATTGCTGAGGCCCCAATCCGCACGTGCGGGGTTGACGCTCAGCTTGACACTGGCGCTGTAGACAGGCGTCTGCACCTTGCTGACAGCAAAAGCTGTCACAGCCGCTACAACCGCAACTAGAACAGCAATCCAGCCACGTTTGCCCAGAATCCGCAGATAATCTACCAGCTCCATAAGCGCACTCCTGCTACCGACATAGCGCCATCACCACCGACCGGGCACCTCAGCCAGTACACTGATCCCCATCGCCTCCAGTTCCGACTTATTCCTCACACTGTCGTCCAGATAATCCAGCAAGAAGCACAACGCCACACCTGCCAACACAGCTAAGAGCAAACGCACTGGCAGATCGAGGCGCTGCGTGAGACTGGGCGGCAATGGCGCAACCCGTGGCCCGTCGAAGAGGCGCACACTGGGCTGTAGAGCGCCGAGGCGGCCGAAGTAGGTAGGCGCTTCTTGTTGTAACACTTCAATCACCGTCTGGAGAATAGCGCCCGCTTGCTCCGGATCGTTCCACGTCACCTGAACCTCCACCACGCGATGGAGCTGCTGCGAGGATGTGGAGCTCTGAATGAGGCCGGGCGGCACCGCGATGCTCTGTGCAGCCAGCCGCTCACTGACCATCCGCGCCACAGCGTCCCCAGTCACAAAAGCGCTGAAGTCATCCACTAAATACTCAGTCGCTTGAGGAGCAGTGAGGCGTGGATCAAACCCCATCCCTTCCACTTGCTGCAGTGGCGGCACATCCACCAATACCCGTGCTGACGCCACAAACTGGGTCACCTCGGGTTGGCGTAGGGCAAGGCTGATGATCAGCACAACCACCAACAACCCTAAGGGGAGCCAGAAACGTCTCTGAATGATGGATGCGTATTGTCGCAGTTCCATAGGATTCGAGTTAACTGGAGTGTAGATAATTTCCTGCGTTCCGTCAAACTCGCGCGTGGAACTGTTCCCAGCGTGTCGTGATGAACTCCAGCAACTCTCGTTTGAAGCGCTCAACACTGAAACGTTGGGCGTGACGATGGAGATGTGCCGGATCGAATCGCATCTCCTCCAGACGATGCACCGCTTCGACCAACGACTCGACCGTCTGCTCTGGGAACAGCACACCCGTCTCGCCATCGATGACGGTGTCCAAAGCGCCACCGCCAGCGTAGGCAATGACGGGACGCCCAGCCGCCTGAGCTTCCACCGGCGCGATGCCAAAATCCTCACAGCCGGGAAAGACGAACGCCCTGCAATGCGCCAGCAAGTGCGCAACCTGGCTCTCGGGCAGACGTCCGGTGAACTGCACTGTAGGACCAGCGAGACGCTGCAGCGTAGCACGGTCGCGACCGTCTCCCACCACGATGAGCGGACGACGCAACCGGGTAAAGGCACGCACCGCCAGATCAACCCGCTTGTAGGGCACCAGGCGTGACACGATCAGGTAATAACCCTCTGGAGGTGCGTCGGAGGGGCAATAACGCTCGGTGTGCACAGGTGGATAAATGATGGTCGAGTCGCGCGCGTAGTACCGCGCAATGCGTTGTTGCACATCTCGAGAAATGGCCACGAAGTAATCCACTCCATCTGCAGCACGCCGATCCCAGTTGCGCAACCAGCGGATCAGAGGCCGCAACGCGACACGCGCTATGGCACCGACTTCCTCGCGGCTGATATAGGCATCATAATCCCACACATAGCGGGTTGGTGTCAGGCAATAGTCGATGTGCAGCTGATCCCATGCGGTACGCACACCATGACAAAATCCGCTCTTGTTGGAAATCACCAGATCATATCCACGCGCGTTCATGCTGTGCACGGCGAGCGGATAGAACAAGAGATACATTTGATGATGACGGTAGATGCCAGGTGCCCGATTCAGCCAGGTGGGGCGAATGTCCCACGACCGATAACGTTCTGGCATTCCCTCCCGCCAGTAAATAGTGGTGAAAATGGGAGCTCCTGGAAACATCTCGACCAGTGTTTCCAGGACCAGCTCAGCGCCCCCCAATTGGTTGAGCCAGTCGTGGACGATCGCGATCTTTGCTTGTTGGAGCTGCTTACGGATTGTAGGGGCCACCGACGGCAGCTGGTCCGAGCACGGTAAACTCACCGCTAGCCAGGAGCTTGGTGCTAACATACAGTTCAAGCCGGTACGTGCCGGCACCCACCGGCTTGACAAATATGTATGAGCGATCCTGCGAACCCCATTCCCAGATCCCCTCTTCGCGGGCAAATTCCAACCCGTTGTAGTACCAAACCTGCATCCATGGCACCCCTTTACGCATGCCCTGGAATGGGAACACAGCATAGATGCGTTTCACTGTGCTGGAGAAGACCTGAGTGGGGTTGATGGGCATTCGGCGGTCGTCGATTTCGGCAGCAAAGGTGATGGGCCCCATCGTGGCACTGGGCGGAGGTGGCACAGACGAGCGCACAGAGGTTGGCGACGGCGTGGTGTCAGGTGTTGGGATGGAAGTGGCAAGTGAGGTCGGCGTAAGGGTTGGAGGTTTAGGCGTCGCAGTGGGTGAGGGCACTGGCGTGGGCGAGCTCGTAGCGGTAGAGACTAGCCGCGTCGGAGTGGGTGTGGGCGTGCTTGTGACAACACGAGCAAGCCGGATGGACGTCTGGGTAGCTGCGCCTATCCGTCCCTCTTCTTCTGAAGTAGGAGAAGACACCGCCTGCGCCGTCGCCATCGATGGATTGGGTGCCTTAACTGTCAGTGCCTCCGCCAGCCATGCCACCTCTTGCGAGAGATCAATGTGCACCTCAGGCAGAATGGGTTGGCCATACCCGAAGAAACCCGACGCCGCGCCGACAGCCATCAATGCCGCAATCGCCGCGCCGAAGCGTGCACGCCGCGCTCGGGCCACGCCTTCCTCCCGTACAATTGGGAAAATGCTAGAACGCGCTTCGCTTATAGAACGGGATGCCACACTGAGGAGGAGAAACATAAACAGGAGACACCCCATTGCCACAACTGCGAGCAAGAGGGACATCATAAGCATCTCCTATCATCCCCCGGTTGCGAAACCCTGTTCCCCCCGTCGGTGTACTTGGATAGCCGTGGGTTTCGAGCCGTTAAAAATTGGTCTCATAGATAAGGCACAGTATAGGCGCTATCATATTGCGTGTCAAGCCGGAGTTCAGAGGGTGTTGAAAAACGCCTCAGACTGTTTCTACCCACAATCCGGAGGGGCAAATGATTATTTGCCCCCACGGTGGTATAGGGGCGGGTTCTGAACTCGTCCCTACGCAGTAATGCCCTGGGAGACTTCTTCAACACCCTCGACTTATGTGAATTGACAATTCGAACAAAGGTGTGCATGATAAATGTGCATGATAAAGTAAAATGGCCACCTTCAGGAGAGCGAGCGCAGAGACGGCGGACTATGGGTCAGATCGGGTTGCGAGAATATCGTGAGCGGGCAGCTCTGCTCATCGAAAGCGAGCAGCTGCCAGCCGCTCTGCGCGTCACGCAACATATTCTGCGCTTCTTCCCACACTCGCTGCATGGGCACTGCCTGTTGGGTCACACATTACTAGGTCTTGGGCATATCAGCGAAGCGGCGGAACAATTTCGCTGGGTGCTCGCCGCCGATCCTGAAAATGTGGAAGCATGCATTGGCCTGGCCACCGTACACCAGAAATCAGGCGACCGGCAGCGCGCCATCGAACAACTGTGGTATGCTTTCGAGCTCTTCCCCGCTGACAGCGCTTTACGCGAACGCCTGAACACGGTTGCGGAAGCCCTGATATCGACACAAGCAAGCGCTTCGATCGAGCTCAGTCGCGTGGCCTTGGCGCGCATTTACGCGCGCAATGGACTACGCGCCAAGGCGATCCAAGAGCTGCGGGCAGTCTTGACGCAACAGCCGCAACGTCAGGATGTGCGCCTGGCCTTGGCAGAGGCTCTATGGCAGGAAGGCCTTCGGCAGGAGGCGGCTGAAGAAAGTCAACGCGTCTTGGAGGTACTTCCTAACGCGCTGAAAGCAAACCTGATTGTAGCTGCCGCATGTCTGGAGAGCTCGCGAGCTGAAGAGGCTCAATCCTACCTGGCGCGTGCCCGAGCACTCGACCCAGAGCATGAAATGGCCTATGCCCTGTTTGGCGCGCATGCTCCATTGCCCCTCGACAACCCCATGCTCGAGGAGCTCGACGACGCAGCGGCTCAGCCATTCCGCACCGAGACGTTCATCTCGGACGGCGCCTCCATGCGAGGCATTGGTGATTCAATTGATGTACATGAGCATGAGAAGGAGGCAACACCCATGAGCGAGCAGTCTCCCCTAGAAGAACCTTTCGAGATCCCGGACTGGTTGAAAGATATCAGCGATGAACTGCTGTCCGAAGAGCAGGAAGCTCCAGAACTCACCAAAGCACCTGAAACCCCCGGTAGTGACGCCCGAGCTGACCTGCCCGATTGGTTACAGGCGCTGATCGCACGCGCCGAGGCAGGTGAAGCGGAACATGAGGCCACTCGCGAAACCGCCGAGGAGTTACCCCCCTGGCTGGCAGAAATCTCCACCGAAGAGACGATCGCCCCAGCTCCTGCCGGAGAAGTAGCCATTGGAGAAACAGCTGAGGAGCTGCCCCCCTGGCTGGCAGAGACTCCCGCCGGAGAGAGCGAAGTCTCCAAAGCAGAAGGATCAGCCTGGCTGAACGAAGCAGTGCAGGTGTCCGAAGAACTTTCCCACCCCAATGCGGAGGAGGAATTGCCGTATTGGTTGCGTGAAATTCAGCGCGGCGCGAGGCCATCTCCCGTTGAAGAAATGGCGAAAGAGACTAAGAGCGCGCTTTCCGAACTGCCTGAATGGCTACACGACGAGGCTGCCGCCGATAAGGTGGCACCCGTGCATACAGATGAGCTGCCCGAATGGCTACGCGGGGAGGCAACTACTTTGGAGACAGTGCAGCCCGCTGCAGGGGAGATGCCTGAGTGGCTGCGTGAAGCGGAGGAGCACGCTATGCCCTCCGAAACGCCCCTCCCCGCATCTGGGGTGGAACAAAAAGGCGCGCCACTCTGGTTGACTGAAGAGGACACGAGCGCAGTATCATCGACGATATCTCTCGAAGCACCTTCATCGACACCCCCCGAGGAGGAAGCTCCTCTTCCCGATTGGTTGCAGGAGCTGCGCGCCGCTGCACCTGAGCCGGCAACAGCGCAGGCCGAGGAGTTACCAGCAGAGGAAGAGGAGGCACAGATGCCAGAATGGCTGCGCCAGCTGCGCGCCGGCATTGTGGAGGCACCCGCGCTTGGCACCCGCGAATTAGAAGAGGACCTTGCCAAGCTCTCGATCGTCTCCCCTTCCGAAGCGGTTGCCCCGGGCAAACCGAAGATCGCACCGCTCTCCCCCGAGCAACCGCCTGAGGAAGCGCCTGCTGCACCCTCAAGCATGCCGGTTTCCACCGCCGAGATACCATCCGAGGCACCCGTCGAAACAGCAGCAGTGGCAGAGGAAGCTGCCGGTGCACCGAGCGCGGAAATGGCGGCCGAATCGATGCCCATCACTGAAGCAGTGGAAGACACTGTTGTGTTGCCAGCCTCGGAAATCGGTTTGGAGTCGTCTGCAGCAGAGATGACAGCCGAAGCGGTCACCGAACTGCTCGAAGCACCCGCTGAGCGCCTTGCCCTGGCACGCAAGGCAGCTATGACCGGGCAGTGGTCTCGGGCGCTGAGCTTGTACGCTTCCCTAATCGATTCATCTGAGCTGCTCAGCAGCGTCATCAGCGATTTAGAAGAGGGTATCCGTCGTCACCCGGACGAGTACAATGGATACCAGCTGGTGGGAGACGCCTATATGAAAGAGGGTCGCCTGACGGAAGCACTGCGCGCCTATCGCATAGCATTGGCCAAATTGCAACAATATGCAATGTGAAGCACCCGCCAGGTCATCATGAAGTCCGGCTTCAGGGAGAGCACTCCCACACTGCATCGCATCCCTCTACCCTTCGCGCTCGGCGATCTGTGCCGTCACGTGGGCGCGATAACGACAGCGCCCCCTAATAGTGCAGAACTCACAATTCGAGGCATCCTCGACGCCTATCGGTTGCGTGCCGCAACCCAAGGCCAGCGAAAGCGACCAAATGGGTTGCATCATCATCGCGTCGCTCAGTGACACCCCGATCTGGGCGGCATCCAGCAAGGAGAAAATCACCTTCTGATCCCTCACAGACCACTCGGATTCACCGGGTGAGAGGGGAACACTTACCCGCAGCCCTTCCGCTTGCAACATGTTTGCCAGATGTCGACACAGTTCCTGCCGAAGAAGCCCCACCGCCCATGCACCGATCTCATGCAATAGAGTTACCTTGAACCACTGGTTGGCACTTCGCGCGGTCGCGATCAGCTGATCCGGCTGCGCCCCGATAGTGCACACTGCCAGCACCAGCTCACTCGCACCGCCCATCACCCGCACCACTGGTCCCCCACCGATGCGCATGCCGTCGGCGAGCACCAGCTTACCGTGATGGATCTCACGGATGGGAAAACGATCCCAACAAGCACGTGGTTCAAGCGCCCGGCTCACTTCCTCCATCGCTTGGTGAAAAGTGGCTCGCATCTTGGAGCTGGTGAGCAAGCGTGCAAATGAATTGGGCTGAATGCTCAGGAACTGTTTTTCGCCCAACGTGATAACCCAATCGTTCTTGATCTCCACCAGTACGCTCCCTTCAAGAGGATTCAAATAGGCGAATGCCAATGTTCATCGAATTGGTTTGCAACACCCCCGTACACCATTGTAGAATAAACTCCATGAAATGGCGCAATCCGTTACGACACTGGGGGCCGGAAGCCCTTCTCGTCCTGCTGCTCGCGCTATCACCTCTCCTCTTCTTCTGGCGTGTTGTGACGCCGAACCCCGTCGACTCGATGAGTATTGCCGCGGGGGACTTTCTCGGGCAATACTATCCACTGCGTGCACTGGCCGTGCGTGCACTGGCCAAAGGCCAATTGCCCTTCTGGAACCCATACTGGTACGCCGGGCAACCGGCTCTGGCCGATATTCAAGCAGGTACCTTCTATCCACCCCAAATGTTCCAGGCACTCCTATTGGCTGTTGCCCATGTCGAGTTTTCACCGCGCGCGTTGGAATGGCAAGTTCTATGGCACTTTTCTTGGGCAGCGGTGGGCGCCTACTTCCTAGCTCGACGGTTGTTACGCGCCGATGAACACGCCTCAAGGCGTCGGGTGCGTTGTGCCAGTGTTGTGACTGCATCGGTTTTCACCTACAGCGGCTATCTCACCAGCTTCCCGGTGCAACAGGTGACCATCCTCGAGGTGAGCGCCTGGCTGCCGTGGACGTTGTTGGCTGTGGACAACCTGGCCGCACAAAACAGCATCGGGTGGCGCGCTGCCGCAATTCCTATCGCCTGGACCACCCTGGCATTGTGCTTGGCATTGTTGGCCGGACATCCCCAAACGTGGATGTACCTGCTATATACAACGTTCGTCTTTTACTTCTGGCGCGTGTTGACGGCGTACGGGTCAAAGGACAGTCCGCAGGTACGTTCCTGGCTACGCGCACTGGGGCGCCTGGCGATCGGCCTGCTTCTCGCCCTGATGCTCAGCGCCGCCCAGTGGCTGCCCACCGTCGAGCTGATGGCCCATTCCCCCCGCACCACGATGAGCTACCAAGAGGCCAGCTTCGGGTTACCCCTGCATGAGTTTGTCGCGCTGATTTACCCTGGCTACTTGGGAGGGTCCCCCCAATATGTGGGCATTCTGCCACTACTATTGATCGGCCTGGCTTGGGCCATCGGTCGCCCGCGACGCCAGATCGCTTTTTGGAGCGTACTAGGCGTATTGGCGCTGCTGCTCTCCTTTGGGGGTAACTCTTTCCTTTACCCTATTTTCTACTTACTGGTCCCGGGGTTCGCTTGGGTGCGCCATCAGGAACGGGCTTACTTGATCTATGCGCTATGTGCGGCGATGTTGAGCGGATATGGAACATTGGCGCTTATGGCGCCACTTGAGCGAACGCGGCGACTCCTCCTGGAGCGCTTCAATCTGGCGGCACGATATGTTCTCCTTGCCGGACTCGGCGCCACATTTCTCTTTGTCTACGGCTCGTTGGCCACGAAGCAGCGCGATTTGTTCGCCGGCGTGTTGCGCCATCACATCTTTGCGTTGCTCATATTAGCGGGTAGCTTGCTGCTGCTGGGATTGCGCACACGCCGCCATCTAGCGCGACCATGGGGCATGGCCCTGCTGGTCGGCTGGATTGCTTTCAACCTGTTCACCATCAACTGGCGTTTCCATCTAAGGCCGTCCACGGACTGGTTCGCCCTTACCCCTGCAATCAAGACGTTGCAGGACCAGCTAGCGCAACAATCGGAAGTAGTGCGCATCGCCAGCGGAGGTCTGCTCCCCCAAGGCTCGGGTGCAGCAGCAGTCTATGGATTCTATGACATCATCGGCAACAGCCCGTTGCACCTGGCCGCTTGGGAAGAGTTCCAAGCAATCGTCCCAGAGTGGCGGCGCTGGCAGCTGCTCAATGTGCGCTACGTACTGAGCGAGCGCGAGCTGGATAGCTCTGGCTTGCGTCGGTTATTTCCCTCCGTCCCACCCCAAGAAGGGGAAAAAACGATCTACGTGTATGCTGTCACCGACCTGTTCCCTCGCGCTTGGGTAGTGCACCGGCTGGAAGTGGTGCGCGATCGCCCTGCGGCCCTGCAGCGTATCAGCCAAGACGACTTCGACCTGCGCCAAATGGCCGTAGTCGAACACCCGGTGGAGGTGGAGTTACCGCCATACCCAGTGGAAGGGTCGCGTGCTCAGGTGACTTTTTCCTCCGCCGAGGCACTTGAGCTGGAAGTACAAGCAGTTGCCAACGGGCTGTTGGTGCTGAGCGAGATGGACTATCCCGGATGGCATGCTGGTGTAGATGGGCATCCTGTCCCCATTGTGTCCACCAACGGGGTGCTGCGCGGCATCCCGCTCACGGCCGGTCAACATCGTGTGCGCCTATGGTATGCTCCCACCAGTGTGCAGGTGGGCATCATCGTCACTCTAGCGACGCTGATCGGCGGGGGGATGAGCATGTTGCTCATCCCTCTCATACTGCGACGCACCCATCCAGCGCGCGCGAGATCCCAAAAGAAGGGCTTCTAGGCGTGTGCCCAGCCTGTCATCCAAGCCGTGCAACGTCTCTCAGGCATCTAAGCACTGCCAGGGTGAGGTCTTCCGTGAGTACAATCACACCAATCCAAAGAGGCTGCAGACCGCGTGTATGCCGGATGTCCGACGCGGTGCGAGGTTTGCTGATTCCGACGGCAATCTGGACGGTTGGTCTGGTTCCTCGGGGGCGAGCTGCGCGACGGCGCCGATTAACTTGTTGGCAAGTGCCCGGTTGTTATCTTCCAGCCCAACAGCGAGAGCAATGTGCGGCTGGTTAACGGCTCAATCCTATAAAAGCTACACGTGGTTAAAAACGCTGCTGCCCCGCTCAGGCTTTACACCTCTGCAGGATCCAGCCGCACACCTCGCAGCCGGATGAGGTAGCGGAAATCATGCGTTATTGGTAAAATACATATGGGGAAAACATTGGGGTAAAACACTGGGGGGAGGAAGCCGCCGATGCGTGAGCGTGAGGTCACCCGCACGGTCGCCGAGCGCCTTTGGCAGGATGGGCTGCTCAATTTGACCGTCCGCTATCAGAGCGAACCCGGCCCGGACATCGAGGGCATCTTGCCGGGTTCCCGGCGGCGCTTGTTCATTGAAGCCAAGGGAGAACGGTCCCGCGGCAACGAGCGCCACGCCGTCGGTGAAGCCCTGCTGCAAACCCTCAGCTACTATGACGCCGATGTGGTCTGCGCGCTGGCACTGCCCTTTAGCGAGCGCTTCGAGCACCTGGTGCGGAGCATCCTGCCCGGTCTAAAGTGGCTGAGACTGCACGTCTTGTTGGTGCGTGAAGGCCAGGTCTGGCATCTGGGACCGCAGGCGGCGGGCTTCTTCCCAGAAAAGCCAGACTCACTCCTGGAGGTTTTGGAGCGATGACCGAAGAGAACTCAACACGACTCATCGAAGCTGATTTCCCCCTGCGCAAAGTCTCCGAAGAGTCGGTGCGTGAGAAAAACATCCGCCACGGCCACATCTCCACCCTGCACATCTGGTGGGCACGGCGGCCGCTGGCGGCCTCGCGTTGCACGGCGCTGGCCGCGCTCCTGCGCGATGACCCGGCGTACCGCGAGACCTGCCTGCATCTCCTGACCCAACTGGCGACCTGGGAAGAGGTGCAGGGCGAAAACCCCAACTTGGAGCGGGCGCGCCAACGCATCCGTGAGGCCTTCGGCGGCCGCGCGCCGCGCGTCCTGGACCCCTTCGCCGGCGGCGGCAGCATCCCGCTCGAGGCGCTGCGCCTGGGCTGCGAGACCTACGCCCTGGACTACAACCCGGTGGCGGTGCTCCTCAACAAGGCCGTGCTGGAGCATCCCCAGCGCTTCGGCCGGCCGGGCGCGGTGGCCCGCGTCCCGCTGCCGCCCGCGCGGGAGCAAAAGGCCGAGCCGCAACAGCGCGCATTCGAAATCCACACCGAGCGCTCCGCCAATCCATTGCTCGAGGCCGTGCGTGCCTGGGGCATGTGGGTGCTGGAGGAGGCGCGCCGTGAACTGGAACGCTTCTATCCCCCAGACCCCGACAGCTCCATCCCTGTGGGCTACATCTGGGCGCGCACTCTGCCCTGCCAGAACCCGGCCTGCGGCGCGGAAATCCCCCTCATGCGCCAGACCTGGCTGGCTAAGAAGGAGAAGAAAAAGATCGCGCTGAAACTGATGCCGGACAAAGCGGCCCGGCGTGTGAATGTCGTGATTGTCGCAGGCAAGGCGATTGACTTTGACCCCGAGGAAGGCACGGTGAGCCGCGCCCATGTGCGCTGCCCGCTGTGCGGCGGGACGATAGACGACAAGACCACGCGCCGCCTCTTCCGCGAGGGCAAGGCCGGCCAGCGCATGATGGCCGTGGCGTTGCACACTCCTTGCCCGCGCGGCGGGCGAGCGGCCGCGGGTGAGGGTGGCAAACGCTACCGCCTGGCCACCGAGCGCGACCTGGAAGCCTACTGCGCCGCCGAAGCCGCGCTGGAGGCCAAACGCCAGCAACTGTGGGCTGAATGGGGCATGGACCCCGTGCCGGATGAGCCGCTGCCGCCGCTGGAGACGCTGGGCTTCAGCGTGCAACGCTACGGCCTCACCCGCTGGGGCGACCTGTTCAACGCCCGGCAGAAGTTGGCGCTGATGGCATTTGCCGATGCCGTGCGTCGGGCGTATGCCGGGATGGTAGGGGCGACCGGGCCGGTCGCCCCTACGCCCGGCGCCGACCCCGAATTCGCCAAAGCGGTGACGACGTATCTGGCGCTGGCGGTGGATAAATTGGCAACCTATCTGTGTGCTCTGACCCGTTGG
>JASFBB010000170.1:0-2358 GCA_036172345.1 Anaerolineae bacterium | reverse complement strand
AAAAAGATGGAGCGGGTGACGTATCATTGGAGTGGCAAGCACCAAAGGGTGGTGAAGGGCATCGCCCTTCGGACCTTGCTCTGGACGGATGGAGAGATTTATCATCGTGCCCTGAGGCAATGCTGCGGGGCGGAAAGCGGTGGCAGCCCTCAAGCACCTTTTGCTCTCCTTGAGGGCTTTTTTTGAGGCTGGAGGTTTCTCGCTTGCGGACAGGGATCAGCTGGTATGAGGCAAAGGCAGTGATCCTTCGGGATGCCATCCGAACCTATCTGGCTCAGCCCATCTATGAACTCATCCCAACTGCGTAAGTCCTAAACAGAATCGGGAGAAGGGCATTGAAAAACAATCAAGTTACCCTCTTTATCGCCCCATTTTCTTACTAAAATCTGGGCGACCAGGGGACTTTTTCAACGCCCTCTCGGGAGGGGGACTTAAAAGACTATGGACCCGAGTGTCTCTCGAGCAATAGGGGTTTCTTTTCGGCCTTCCTAGTGACGAGCAGCCCAACCAGACAATCCTTAATGATCCTTAACACATAGCGCTAGGCCTGTAACCCCAACACGCTCAACCTCTCGCGCAACTTGCTCGCCTGCTCGTGCAGGGCGGTCATCTTGGCACGCTCTTTCTCCACCACTTCAGGCGGCGCCTTGGTGGTGAAATGAGGATTGCTCAGCGTCCGCTCGCTGCGCGTCAGTTGTTGCTCAACTTTCTCCAGTTCTTTGCTCAGGCGCGCGCGTTCCGCCTCTAGATCGATCATTCCAGCCAGGGGCAGATACACCTCCACCCTGCTCACGACCAGCGCCAATGCCTGCTGTGGTCTCGCTTCCAGGTCGGCCACAATGTCCAACCGCTCTGCGTCCAGATGCGCTAGCTGGATCAGGATGTTCCTCTGCGACTGGAAAACTGCCACTTTCTCCCCAGCCACAACGATGGCGGGGATGCGTCGGCCTACTTCCACATTGTACTCGGTGCGCGCATTGCGGATGGCCCGGATGACTTCCATCACCAGCTGCATCATTGCTTCGGCTTCCTCATCGCGCGCACCGGGGGTCGGCCAACGCGCAATGATCAGCGCTTCGCCTATATGGGGCAGATGTTGCCATACTGCCTCGGTTACAAAGGGCATATAAGGATGCAACAGGCGCAGACAGCGTTCCAACACATACACCAGCACGCGCAGTGTTGTGTTCCGCGCCTGCTCATCCCGACCGGACAGGGGTATTTTGGCCATCTCGATGTACCAGTCGGCCAGCTCACCCCACATAAACTCATACAGCTGTCGCCCTGCCTCGCCGAACTGGTAGGCTTCTATCAGGCGCGTCACGGTGGCGACGATCTCGTTGTGACGGCTGAGAATCCAGCGATCGGCCAAAGCGAGCGGCAGCTGCGTCACGTCTTCGGTGAACTCAACAGGATACTGGCGTAGGTGGCCAACCACGAAGCGCGTCATATTCCAGATCTTGTTGGCGAAATTGCGCCCGGCCACAATGCGTTCTTCGGATAGATTGATATCATTACCGGAGGTGCTTCCCGTCAGCAGGCTGAAGCGCAATGCATCCGTGCCATAGCGCTCGATCATCTCCAGCGGGTCGATCACGTTGCCGGCCGTTTTGCTCATCTTGCGCCCTTGGGCATCGCGCACCAGACCATGCAAATAGACCACGCGGAAGGGCACCTGGCCGGTCATCTCCAGCCCCTGCATGATCATCCGCGCCACCCAGAAGAAGAGGATGTCATAGCCGGTTTCCATCACGTCGGTGGGGTAAAAACGGCGCAGGTCAGGCGTATCATCTGGCCAACCCAGCGTGGAGAAAGGCCACAACCCCGAGCTGAACCACGTGTCGAGCACATCGGGATCTTGCTCCAACTGCGTACTGCCACACTGAGTGCATATGGTAGGATCTACGCGTGCCACGATTATCTGGCCGCACTCCTGGCAATACCATACTGGGATGCGGTGACCCCACCACAGCTGGCGGCTGACGCACCAGTCGCGGATGTTCTCCAGCCAGTTGTAATAGACCTTGGTGAAACGCTCCGGGATGATCACAATGCGTCCATCGCGCACGGCGGCCAGGCCGGCCTCCGCCAGCGGCTTCATGCGCACGAACCACTGTGTGCTGAGCATCGGTTCCACCACTTCGCCACCCCGCTGCGAATGGGGGATTTGGGTGACATACTTTTCGGTCTTGATGGTCAGCCCAGCCGCTTCCATGTCCGCCCACAGCCGCCGACGACATTCGTAGCGATCCAACCCGACATAGGGCCCGGCATTCTCGTTCATAGTCACATCCGGGTTGAACACGTTGATGATAGGCAGACCGTGCCGTTGGCCGATCTCAAAGTCGTTGGGGTCGT
>JASFBB010000169.1:0-2365 GCA_036172345.1 Anaerolineae bacterium | reverse complement strand
GGCCGAAGTGAGCCGTTTAGCGCCCCCCTTGTTTCTACAGCGTCAGACTCTTTGGACGGTGTTAGGCTGTGGCGTTTTGTTAATGGCCGCTCTTCTTCCAAAAGGACTGCATTGGCTAGAGCGCTTTCGCTACACGTGGCTCTTGCTGGGTCTCCTCCTCTTGGGAATGACCTTTTTCCTAGGCGTCAATCCCAGCGGAGCGGGAGCACGTTTGTGGTTAGGCGCTGCAGGGTTCTACTTCCAACCTTCCGAGCTGCTCAAACTGCTTATGATTGTGTTCCTGGCCAGCTATCTGGCACAGAGACAAACAGTGTTGGCCGAGGTCTATGTACGAGTGCACTGTTGGCGTATCCCTCACCCAGCCTATCTAAGCCCTTTGTTGTTTATGTGGGGATTTAGCATGCTACTGTTGCTCTGGCAGCGCGATCTGGGAGCTGTCTTGCTATTCTTCGGGGCGTTCCTGGCTATGTTCTACGTTACAACAGGACGGGGGCTCTATGTATTGGCCAGCATAGTTCTGCTGATTGGAGCAGGAGCAGTGGGCTACCATATATTCGATGTGGTTGCGCTCCGGGTAGATGCTTGGCTGGATCCGTGGCGGGAAGCTTCCGGACGCTCGTTCCAGATCGTGCAAGCGCTGTTAGCGTTTGCCAGTGGGGGCGTTTTCGGGCAAGGGCTCGGCCAGGGTCTGCCCGACGCCATCCCGGTAGTTCATACCGACTTCGTCTTCGCGGCAGTGGGCGAGGAGTATGGATTAATCGGCACTATGGGATTGGTGGCAGCTTTTATGCTGCTGGTCTCACGCGCGTTCCGGATTGCGTTATGTTGCCAACGCACGTTCGAACAGCTGCTGGCTGTCGGTATCGGCTCGCTCTTTGGCCTGCAGTCGCTGGTGATCATGGCAGGTACCCTGAAGCTGATCCCCTTGACAGGTGTGACTCTCCCTTTTGTCAGCTATGGGGGGAGCTCGCTGTTAGTTAGTATGACGATGGTAGGATTATTGATCCGCCTATCTGGGCATGCTGTTGCTCCGCAGCTTTCAAGAGAGATGAAGTCGTGACAGTTGCCATCACCCGTCTTATGCGCGCACTGCTTCTGAGCTTCGTCATCGTAGCAGGAGCGCTCGCTTACTGGCAGGTGATCCGAGCACCCCAGTTGGTGGCACGCGGAGACAATCCACGCCTCATCCTGGCAGAACGACAGATACAACGAGGGCGACTTTTAGATCGTGCCGGAATGGTGCTCGCTTATTCAGCCCTGGAGCACGGTCCGGGCAACACCCTCGTATTTCGTCGCCACTACCTGGAACCGGCGACGGCCCATCTGGTGGGTTACTATAGCTTGCGCTACGGCACTGGCGGTTGTGAAGCGGTGTTTGACCCCGTCCTGCGCGGTAAGCGCAATCCTCTGGAAGAGCTGCTCCATCATCCCCAGCGAGGCGAGGACGTCACATTA
This sequence comes from Anaerolineae bacterium, assembly GCA_036172345.1. Taxonomy (GTDB): domain Bacteria; phylum Chloroflexota; class Anaerolineae; order 4572-78; family NAK82; genus NAK82. The sequence continues at coordinate 910 of JASFBB010000169.1, read as the reverse complement.
AGTGCCGATTTGGCAGCGATGCAAGCGGCGGATAAGGCGCTTGACAATCGCATCGGCACCTTCATAGCGCTAGACATCGCCAGCGGAGCATTGCTTGCCATGGTGAGCCACCCCTCTTATGACCCGAACCGTCTCGATGAGACGTGGGAAAATCTGACAGCCGACCCATCTGCTCCGCTGCTGAACCGCGCCACCCAGGGAATCTACCCGGTGGGCGACCTAGCACGTTGGGTCGGATTGGCCGGATTGCTCAGCGCGGGCGTTACTGTCCCTCCCGATCCATCAGAAGCTCCTCTCGCTGAGCTGCTTGCGCCGCTGAGCAGGATGGGCTATTCGGCCACGGCGCACCAGCTTGGTTTCACTCAAACACCCCCTATCGCCTTACCGGCCAGTCCGGGTCGGCTGCCAGATTTCGAGGAGCGTGCCACAGAGCGTGACTTGGCTCTCACCCCATTGCACATGGCACGTTTTGCCGCAGCAGTGGCCGGAGATGGACAGATGCCCGTACCTGAGCTGCAACGTTCCACGACGTCGACCGCGATGGAGCGTGTCTTCTCTGAACATGTTGCATACACCCTGCGCACCCTCACACCCACATACGACGGGATCGCGGGCTGGGTTGGCGTGGCGTTACCAGTGGAAACAGGGCGCGCCCCTCTTACCTGGTTTGTGGGCTATGCTCCCGCCGCTCATCCTCGGGTGGCTTTCGCCACCGTACTCGAAGATGAAGACAATCGCCTGACAGCGATATCTATAGCGCGCCGAGTTGTGGCAACACTCTCGCCATGAATGCTCATCCAGTTGCAGTTGCTTCAATGACGCGGGCGCGCGTCACGCGCAACAGATCGCCCACAGCTAATCGCACGTTCATACCACGTTTCCCAGCGCTCACTACAACGTGTTGGAGCGC
>JASFBB010000168.1:0-27898 GCA_036172345.1 Anaerolineae bacterium | reverse complement strand
AGGCGTCGTACGGGGACGGCTGTTATTATTGGGAGCTGGCCAGCCACCCGCTAGCAGAAGCGGACATCGCTGATCTGGATCGTTATTCGTGGCCTGATACGGATGATCCAGGGTACACGTATGGGCTTGCCGATGAAGCGCGCGATCTGTACAAAAACACCAACTATGCCATAATGGCCGACCCTATCTTCAAGAGCTTCTGGGAGCTCGGGTATATGTTGCGTGGCCTGGAGCAGTTTCTGGTGGATCTGGTCACGGCGCCTAAGTTTGTAATAGCGCTGCTGGAAAGACTGCTCATCATCAATGCAAGGATGACCAGCCGTTTCTTAGATGCTGTGGGACCTTACATCCAAGTGTTCCGCATCGCAGATGATCTAGCAACCCAACAGGGGCCGCTGATGTCGCCTTGTACGTTCCGCCAGCTGCTCAAACCCTTCTATAAGCGCTACATAGAGCTTGTGAAGTCAAAGACGCCGGCCAAGATCTTCTTCCACAGTTGCGGTAACGTGACCGAATTGCTTGACGATCTGATCGATGTCGGGGTGGAAATCGTCAATCCGGTGCAAGTGTCTGCGATGGGCGACACAGCCGCCCTAAAAACGCGCTTCGGTAACCGCCTCGCGTTTTGGGGTGGCATTGATACTCAGCGCGTATTGCCGTATGGCACTCCGGCTGACGTAGAGGCAGAAGTATGCCGACGCATCCGTGATCTTGCACCAGGGGGAGGCTACGTTGCTGCTGCAGTGCACAATATCCAGCCGGATGTTCCGCCCCAAAACGTGATCGCAATGGCCGAAGCGGTGCACAAGTATGGCGTCTATCCGCTCCAGATGTGAACATGGCCGGTCTGTCCGTGTTAAAGGGTAGGTTATGGGACAAATGCCCGGGATCGTCAGCGTGATTTCCTACGATGCTTCTTTACTTCTTTGAACGGGAGGAGTAGATGGCGACTGAGGTTTTTATGCCCAAAATGACCGATCATATGGAGACTGGCGAGATCATCCGTTGGTTGGTCAAGGAAGGCGATAGGGTAGAACAGGGCCAAGTCATTATGGAGGTGATGACGGACAAAGTCGTAGCCGACCTCGAGGCGCCGGCTTCGGGTATTCTGAAAGGCATCCGCCCAGGCGCTGTGGATGGTGCCATTATTCCAGTCGGTGAGACATTCGCTTTCATCGCTGAACCGGGTGAGGAGGTGCCCGCGTTGCCACCGTTGATAACTCAGACAGCTTCTGCCCCTGAAAAGAGCTTAACGGTTGCAGGAGCGGCGGAGTCCACACCTGTTTCCATAGGGTCAGGAGAGGTGCTTGCTGCCCCGGCTGTGCGGAGACTAGCAAAAGAGTTGAAAGTTGATCTGAGCCTGGTGCGAGGCAGTGGTCCCGGCGGGCGCATCCGTGAGGAAGATGTGCACGCTTTCGTTGAAGCGCGAAAGTCTCAAGAAGCTGCTGAAGAGCCCGGTGCTGTGCGTGCATCGCCTCTTGCCCGCCGTCTTGCCCGCGAGCTGGGTGTGGATCTTACCCAAGTGCGAGGCAGTGGTCCCGGCGGGCGCATCTGTGAGGAAGATGTGCGCGCGTTTGCCGAGGCACAAAAAGCTGCCGAGGTTGCTGTTACAGCAGCCCCGGCGACAACGGCCGTACCGGTCGAATGGGTTGATCTGACCCCTGTGCAGCGTCTCACGGGTCAAAGAATGTTGGAGAGTATACATAATGCGCCCCAATTCACCCTGCACGTCAATGCCGATGCCACCAATCTGCTTTGGTTGCGTGAGGCGTTGACGGAGCACATCCTGGCCGAGACAGGTGAACGCCCTTCAATCACTGCGCTGTTGGTCAAGATCGTTGCAGCGGCGCTGAAGGAACATCCGCGTGTGAATGCCTCGTTTGAAGGTGGGCGTATCAAGCTCTATCGTGAGATCAACATTGGTATAGCAGTTGGGACGGATGCTGGTTTGGTTGTGCCGGTTATCAAGGAGGCAGACCGGAAGAATCTTATCCAGATCGTTCAAGCGCTCAAAACATTTCAGGAGAAGGCACGTGTTATGCGCTTCACCAGCGAGGATTTATCAGGGGGTACCTTTACTGTCTCCAACCTAGGCATGTATGGGATCGAACGCTTCGATGCCATCATCAATCCCCCTCAGGCGGCCATCTTGGCGGTGGGGCGCATCCTCAAGACACCTGTGGGGATGCCGGATGATAGTATCGCCCTGCGACCGCTGATGAATCTTGCATTAACGGTAGACCATCGTGTACTGGATGGTGTGCAAGGAGCACGCTTCCTATCAGCAATCAAGGAGAAAATCGAGAGACCTTACTTCCTACTCTAAAAAGGAGGGCCCAATGCGTCTTAAGGACAAAATTGCGATTATCACTGGGGGTGGCTCGGGTATTGGACGTGCCAGCGCCGAGTTGTTTGCGCGTGAGGGTGCCAGGGTTGTGGTGGCTGACTTCAATGAGAAGGCAGCTCAGGAAACTGCTGCGGCTATCCGGCAGGCAGGAGGTGAAGCTATCTCTGTGCAGGTGGATGTTTCGGACTCGGCACAAGTGCAGCGCCTGGTGGACACAACGCTCCAGACCTACGGCGGGATTGACATTCTGGTCAACAACGCCGGTATTCTTCTCTTCGGGACAGCTCTCGACACCAGCCAGCAGGATTGGGAACGGGTGATTGCCATTAACCTGACAGGCACCTTTCTGGTCAGCAAGGCGGTACTTCCTCATATGATCGCGCGTGGTGGTGGTTCCATCGTCAATTTGACCTCTTCCACTGGTGCCCATGACGCGGCGGCCAACACGGTGGCCTATGTCACTTCCAAAGGCGGGGTGGCACTGTTGACCAGAGCCATGGCGATTGACCACGCCAAGCATAATGTGCGGGTCAATGCTGTCGCGCCAGGCCCTACAGATACTCCAATGCTGCGGGATGCTATGTCACCCGAACAGTTGGCGGCTTTCGCTGCCACTTTCCCAATGGGACGTCTGGGCCGTCCGGAGGAGCTGGCACGTGCCATCCTGTTCCTGGCATCGGACGAGGCTTCGTTCGTGACGGGGGCTATCCTAGCTGTGGATGGAGGTCAGACAGCTCAGGTGTGATCATGGTAGGGGCGAGTTGGGGGATTGATAGGGCTATATCAGGGTTATGGACGCGGCGAATCTGTTTCATTCGGTAGCACCAGAGGGACGTCTGGTTGACCGTGTCGTCAACCAAATCCAGCATCTCATCGTGGATGGCCATCTGCGCGTTGGCACACGACTGCCCTCGGAGATGGAACTAGCAGCTCAGTTGGGCGTGAGTCGCACGGTCATCCGCGAAGCGGTGCGTATCCTGACGGCCAAAGGGCTGTTAGAGACGCGCCCTGGTGTAGGCAGCATCGTGCGTCAGATGACACGTGATCAGGTGGTCGAACCTCTTGGTCATTTACTGCGTGCACATAACGTCACTCTAGATGACTTGCACGAGGTGCGGGGTATTCTGGAAGTGGAGATCGCCGGATTGGCTGCTCGACAGGCTGATGCTGAGGACATTACCAAACTCAAGCAATCTATGGAGGAGATGACCAAAGCAACGGATGACCCAGAGGCGCTGGCCGCTCATGATGCCGAATTCCATCGCGCCCTAGCACAAGCTACCCACAATCCTTTATTGGTCATTCTGCTGGATTCAATACGCGATCTCATGCGAGAGGTGCGTCTGCGCGTCAGCAGCTACCCGGGCATTCTAGAGGTTATCATACCGGATCACTATCGGATTCTGGATTGTGTTTTAGTAGGTGATGAGGAGGGCGCGCGTCGCGCAATGCGCGAACATATAGACCACGCGCGTGAATTTCAACGCGCCGTGTTTGCGCAGGGGACCAATGATCCCGAAGCAAATGTGTGATTTAGAGAGCTAAGAACTAAAGGTGAAATGAGAAACTTTCTGAACAGTCACATCTCAATAGAGATAGCACTACAACTGTATGAAACGATGCAGCGCATCAGACAGTTCGAGCTCACGGTGGTGGATCTTTTTGCGCGCGGAAAGATACCGGGATTTCTGCATACCTACGTGGGTGAGGAAGCGGTTGCTGCCGGTGTTTGTGCAGCTCTGCGCCCGGATGACTATATCATCAGCACCCATCGTGGTCACGGCCATCTTATAGCAAAGGGGGGGCGGTTTGATCTGATGATGGCGGAGCTATTCGGCCGCTGCACTGGATACTGCAAGGGAAAAGGGGGCTCGATGCACATTGCCGAACCGGATCTGGGTATGCTAGGTGCCAATGCCATTGTGGGCGCCGGTATCGCGATCATCAATGGCGCGGCATTAACAGCGCAATATCTAGGTCTTGACCGTGTCGCGGTGGCTTTCTTCGGCGATGGTGCTTCTAACACCGGAGCCTTCCACGAGGCGCTCAACCTAGCCTCGGTATGGAACTTGCCCTCCATTTTTGTGTGCGAGAACAATGGCTATGCCGAGTCGACCCCGCAACGCCAGCACCAGAAAATCAAGGATATAGTAGTACGTGCTGTGGCTTATGACATCCCCTCGGTGATTGTGGATGGCAATGACGTAGGGGCAGTCTACCTAGCTGCCCAGGAGGCGATAGCACGGGCACGCTCAGGTGGTGGTCCAACTTTGATCGAAGCCAAGACTTATCGCTGGCGTGGCCATTACGAGGGGGACCCGCAGATGTACCGCAGCAAGGCTGAAATCGAAGCTTGGGAACAAAAATGTCCCATCGCCCGTTGGCGCAATGCACTTATATCATCAGGCATACCAGCGGCGCAACTGGATGCCATCGATCAGTGCATTCATGAGGATCTGGAACACGCGGTCGCCTTTGCCGAGCAAAGCCCATTCCCCGACCCTGCGGAAGCTCGCGCCGACATCTTTACCTCTGTTTCGGAGGTAGCGTGACAGATGGCGTTGTTGACCTATCGGGAAGCAGTGCGTCAGGCGCTGCGTGAGGAACTGTTGAATGATGAGCGTGTCATTTTGCTAGGTGAGGACATTGCGGAGTTCGGTGGCACCTTTAAAGTAACCCTGGGTTTGCTGGAAGAGTTCGGCCCGCGTCGCATCCGCAATACACCCATTTCTGAGACAGCTATTCTGGGGGCGGCTGTTGGCGCAGCCGCTACGGGTTTGCGTCCCATTGTGGAGATCATGTATGGTGACTTTTTCGCCGTAGCGATGGATCAAGTGGTGAACCAGGCGGCCAAGATGCGTTATATGTTCGGCGGCAAGATATCGCTACCTCTGACCATTCGCTCGACGATGGGGGGACGCCGTTCGGCCGCTGCGCAGCACAGCCAGTGTCTTGAAGCTTGGTTTATGCACATCCCCGGCATCAAGATCGCTATGCCCTCTAATCCGTATGATGCAAAAGGTTTGTTGAAAACCGCTGTGCGCGATCCCAACCCCACGCTCATTTTTGAAAACAAGATGCTATATAACGTCAAAGGTGAAGTACCCGATGCACCTTATTTCGTGCCGTGGGGTCAGGCAAAGGTGGTACGCGCAGGCAAGGATGTCACCGTTGTGGCGCTGTCGGATATGGTGGACTTTTCGCTGAAGGCCGCTGAGCAACTGGAGGCGGAGGGGATTTCTGTCGAGGTGATCGATCCACGTACATTGGTGCCATTGGATATTGAGACTATCGTACGCTCGGTGCAGAAGACAGGGCGGTTGGTCGTGGCCCACGAAGCTTGCGTAACGGGAGGTGTGGGTGCCGAGATCGCGGCCCAAGTTACCTATCGCGCGTTTGATTACCTGGTGGCCCCTGTCGAGCGGGTGGGCGCCAAAGATTCGCCTATTCCGTTCAGCCCCATTCTTGAACGTGCAATTCTGCCGGATGATCAGGACGTAATCGCGGCGGTGCACCGTACGCTGGACTATGCCGCATAACTTGCACATATAGGAGAACAAGCTATGAAAGCAGCGGTATGGCATGCACGAGGTGACGTGCGGGTGGAAGAGGTTCCGGAACCGCCCTCTCCTCCAACTGGCCAGGTCAAGGTAAAGGTGGCCTGGTGTGGGTTGTGCGGGACGGATTTACACGAATATCTGGGCGGTCCGCTCTACATTCCAGCCGAGTCACCTCATCCTCTGACCGGTGTCAAGGCGCCGGTTATCCTGGGCCATGAAATGTCGGGCGACGTAGTGGAGGTGGGCAAGGGGGTGACGCGCCTCAAGGTAGGCGACCGTGTGGCACTTTGCCCGATTATTGGCTGTCTGGAGTGTAAGTGGTGCCGTTCTGGTTTGATGGGGTTGTGCCCGAACATCGCCTTCCTGGGCGTTTCGTGGACCGGTGGTGGCTTTGCTCAATATGTCAATGTATATGAGTACATGTGCTACATACTGCCACCTGAGGTCTCGTACGAAGTGGGTGCCCTAGTGGAGCCCTTTGCAGCTGTCTATCGTGCTCTCAAGCAAGCCAACATACAGCCCGGGGAAACCGTGGCGGTTGTCGGCGCGGGACCCATTGGGCTGATGGGCATTCAGGTGGCCCGTATCCAGGGTGCAGGACAGGTTATCGCCGTTGAACCGGCTGCCAGGCGACAAGAGCTGGCACGTCGCTGTGGTGTGGCCGCCGTGGTTGATCCTGTACGCTATGATGCCTTGACCATAGTGCATGAGCTCACAGATGGAGCTGGAGCCGATGTAGTTTTCGAAGCCGCAGGGGTTGAGGCAACTGGTATATTGGCCGGTCGCATCGCGCGTCGCAAGGGTCGCGTGGTAGTGATGGGAGTCTTCGAGCGTCCCGCACCGCTTGATTACACAGACCTGGTCTACGGCGAAAAGGTGGTGATGGGCAGCATGGGAGGTTATGGCTTGTTCGACGAAGCCATCCAAGTCATGGCGAGCGGAGCATTTGATGGCGAGGTGCTCATCACCGGCAAGATCAAGCTGGACAACATCCTTGAAGGGTTCGAGGCACTGATTAAGCACAAGGAAGAGCACGTTAAGATCCTGGTGTCGCCGGCTTAGTGGGTTCGTGTCCGACCTATACTGGAAGTCTACAATTCACCTGGAAAGGATAATCCCTATGGACAGGCATTGGGACAACTACTGCACTATGAGCATTGTTCATTTCATGGCTTTTCCTCAGACTATCGGCGGCGAAGGGCCTATCGTGGAGACGCTCAGCAAGATCGCCGAAGACCCCTTCTTCGGTGCCATCGAGGTCGGCTGGGTCAAGGACGCACAGGTGCGTCGGGCGGTGCGCGCGATCATTGAGGCCGCTCACATGAAGGTCGGTTACGCGGCACAGTCGGCAATATTGCTGCAGGAGCTCAATTTGAACAGCCTTGACGAGGTGGAGCGCCAGCACGCTGTGAGCGAATTGAAAAAATGTATCGACGAGGCAGCCGAGTTGGGCGCTCAACGGGTTGCCTATCTATCCGGCAGGGATCCCGGTGATGCCGAACGGCCAGCTGCCCTGGAAGCACTGGTGAAGTCCACGCGGGAGCTGTGCGCCTATGGCCGCGAAAAGGGGATTGCGCTGACCTGCGAGGTTTTCGATCGTTCCATCGACAAGAAAGCTTTGATTGGTCCAAGTGGCTACGCCGCTGAATACGCACGCATCGTGCGCGAAGATTATCCGGACTTTGGCCTGATGTACGATTTAAGCCATCTGCCACTTCTCTCCGAACAAGCAGAGGCGGCTTTGTCGGCGATCCAGGGTTTCCTGGTGCATGTTCACATTGGCAATGCAGTGGTGGATGCTAGCACACCTGGCTATGGTGACCTGCATCCGCGCTTCGGCTGGCCCGGCGGCGCCAATGATGTTCCCCAATTAGTGGATTTCCTCCGCGCTCTGTTTAAAGTCGGCTACCTGAAGGAGGGCAACGGACGTCCGTGGATCGGTTTCGAGGTGAAGCCGCAGGCACCGGGCGAAACTCCTGAGTTGATCATCGCCGGCACCAAGCGTGTCTGGAGCGAAGCGTGGTCACGCGTTTGAATTACACATTCCAGTTAAGGGGTGACACTCATGGTAGCAGCCATTGAAGAACACATAGTACAGCACCATCAGGAGCTTTCGCAGCATTTTCATTATTGGGAAAAGGTCAAGGATCTGGTTGATAACCTGATTGACCTGATTCTCAATTATCGCCAAAGTGGCCATCCGGGTGGCTCGCGTTCCAAGGTATACATGCTGATCATCTTGTTACTGAGTGGAGCAATGAGATGGGACATTCGCCATCCGGAAAAGCGCTTCGGCGATCGGTTCATCTTGGGTGCCGGACATACGGTGCCATTGGTCTATTGTACGCTTGCGGTGCTGAACGAGGCATTACGCGTGAAGTACAGGCAGACTGGTGATCCCTGTTACGACCTATCCCATTTGGGTGAGCATGCACTGTATTGGGAAGACCTGCTGAATTTTCGTCATCGTGGTGGACTCTCTGGTCACGCCGAGATGGAAGGCAAGAGCTTGTTCCTCAAATTCAACACTGGTCCCTCGGGACATGGCAGTCCGGCTTCGGCAGGCGAGGCATTGGCGCTGAAGCGTGCCGGTGCTGAGGGTGTGAAGGTGTTTGTCATCGAGGGAGAGGGGGGTCTGACACCCGGCGCCAATTACGAGACAATGAACTCGGCCTGGGGATTGGCATTAGACAACTTGTACCACCTGATCGACTGGAATGACTTCGGCATTGACGACCACCCCATCAGTAGTGTCGTATATGGCAGACCGGGTGACTGGTACGCGGCGCACGGCTGGCGCGTGTTCGGCACCGAGAACGGTGAGGACTGGGGTGCGATGACACATGCGATCCTCTCCATGGTGTTGACGGACAATCCGGAACGCAAGCCCACGATGGCCTGGTTCAAGACGCGCAAGGGACGAGGCTACCTGAGGTATGACAACCTGGTGCATGGTATCCCGCACAAGCTTAACTGTGAGCTGTTTTGGGAGACGAAACGTCCGTTTGCCGAGAAATATGGAGTAAATTTCGCCAATTTCGGCGGATGCGCACCCGATGATCCTGTTGCGCTGCGTGCTGAATTCGAGGCCAATCTCCGCGCCGTTATTGAGGTGTTGCATCGTGATCAGGCAGTGATCGATTATCTGGCCGACCGCCTGGTGGAATTGGGTGAGGCGGTGCCTCGCGAGATACCTTCTTTCCGCTTGGGGAAAAAGGGCAACCCCTATCAAGATGCGCGATTGTATGATTACCGCAACTATCCAGCCGATTTGTATGTCAAGCCTGGCACTGTGATCGCCAACCGAATGGCGTTGGCAAAGTGGGGAGCTTGGGTCAACGCATTCGGAGCTCGGGAATATGGCCGTCCTCTGTTTATCGCCTGTTCCGCTGATCTGGCTGGCTCGACCAACATTGTCGGTTTTGCTGAGCCCTATGGTGACTTCCCAGGCTACGGATGGTATGAGCGCTATGGGTCATCCGAAGGGGTTTTGCTGCCTCAGGAGATCACCGAGTTTGCCAACGCGGGTATCTTGGTTGGTATGGCAACGGTGAACTTCGCCCCTAATCCGGAGGAGGAGTTTGATGGATTCTGGGGCGCTTGCTCCACATATGGATCTTTCTCCTACCTCAAATATGGTATGTTCCGCCTGTTCAGCCAGTTGGCACAGGACTGTCAATGGAAAGTGGGCAAGGTGTTATGGGTCGCTGGCCACTCCGGACCTGAGACGGCAGAGGACAGCCGCACCCATTTTGGCATCTTCGCACCTGGTGTGACCCAGCTGTTCCCAGAGGGGTCTGTCATCAATCTCCATCCATGGGAATACAATGAGGTACCAGTATTGTTGGGCGCAGCGCTCAAACAACCAACACCCATTATAGCGTTGCACCTGACTCGTCCTCCAATTGAGGTGCCGGATCGTGAGAAGTTAGGTATCCCGTCGCATTTCGAGGCAGCGCGCGGTGCTTATGTAATCCGCGATTATCGTGTCGATCAGCCGCGCGGTGGCACGCTAATTGTGCAGGGCACCAGCGCGGTGGCAAACACGACCCAACTGTTGCCCGAGCTGGAACGGCGAAAGCTGAATGTGAAGATTGTGTGTGCTACCAGCCCGGAGCTATTTGCACTGCAGCCAGAGGAGTATCGCCTGCGCGTGTTGTCCCCCGCCGATCGCCTTGATTCCACCGTTATCACGACACAGGCGCGCCGCCTGATGAGTGATTGGTTGTTCAATGAACTGGCCGAGGAATATGCCCTCTCCAGTGACTGGGACAATCGCTGGCGCACAGGTGGAAGTGTTTCGGAAGTTTTGGACGAGGCACATTTGACACCTGAATGGATTTTGAAAGGCATTGAGCGTTTCGTGGTGGAACGTGCGTCGCGTTTGGCACGCTTGCGCAGCTGGCTGGACGAGGCGTCCTGCTAGTTCAGAGTGGGGAGGCTGTGAGTATGCACTACCATTCTGAATCGCTTATCCGTGACCTTTCTGCGAAGGCGCAATCTTTCCGCATCCAGGTGCTCAAAATGGTCTATAACGCTCACTCGGGGCATCTGGGCGGTGCCTTTTCGGTGGCCGAGATCTTGACCGCGTTGTTCTTCCATCACCTGCGATTGGATCCTGCGCGTCCCGATTGGCCGGATCGCGACCGCCTGCTGTTCTCCAAGGGGCATGCCTGTGCCATGCTTTACGCCGTCATGGCCTATCGTGGTTTCTTTCCAGTCGAAGAGCTGATGACCTTCCGCCAGCTGGACAGTCGGCTACAAGGTCATCCTGACCGTGTCAAGCTTCCCGGCGTGGAAATATGCGCCGGACCGCTGGGCCAAGGCGTCGCCATCGGCGTCGGGATGGCGCTGGCACTGAGGATGGATCAATCTAAACCCTCTGCCCTCACGGCGCCCTCCGCGCGTGCTTCGCGCGCACGCGTTTACGTGGTGTTGGGAGATGGTGAGATCAATGCCGGTGTAGTGTGGGAAGGTGCCATGGCGGCTGCCAAGTATCGCCTGGGAAATCTGACCGCCATCCTGGATTACAACGGGGTCCAACAAACCGGCGCTGTTGCAGATGTGATGCCAATGGAACCGGTCGCCGCCAAGTGGGAAGCGTTCGGCTGGCACGTCCAGGAAATAGACGGACACAATATGGGGGAGATTCTCAACGCGCTCGATCGTGCCGACGAGGTGCATGCGCGCCCTAGCATTATCATCGCTCGCACCACAAAGGGCAAGGGGGTCAGCTTTATGGAATATGACAATCGCTGGCATGGTATGCCCCCCAATCGGGCACAATATGAGCAAGCGCTGGCCGAGCTGGAGGAGGGATTGAAGGTATGGCAGAACTAGTGCTGATGCGCAAGGCATATGGTGAGGCATTGGTACAGCTGGGGTGTGACAACCCGGATGTGGTGGTGCTCAGCGCGGATGTTTCCAACTCGGATTTCAGCTACATGTTTCAGGAGGCCTTTCCAGATCGCTTCTTCAACGTGGGCATTGCCGAGCAGTGCCTGGTGGATGTCGCTGTGGGCCTCGCGTATAGTGGCAAGATCCCGTTTGCTAACTCGTTTGCCTTCTTGCTGGCTACGCGCGCTTTGGAGATGGTACGTACACACTGCTGTTACGGTGAGGCAAACGTCAAACTGATGGCCGCTTATGGGGGTGTTTCCGATTCATTCGACGGGCCTACGCATCATGCGATTACTGATATCGCCATCATGCGCAGCTTGCCCAACATGACCGTGGTGGTGCCGAGCGACACGGTGGCGGTCGCCAAGTTATTGCCCCAGGTGGCCGACTGGCAGGGACCGGTATACTTTCGCATGAACCGCAACGAGGTGCCCGTACTGTTCGATCATACCTATGAGCCGAAAATCGGTAAAGCGGTGGACGTACGGCGGGGAAAGGATGTCACCCTAATTGGCACAGGCTTGATGCTCAGCCGTTGTCTGGAAGCTGCTGAGATCCTAGCCGACGAGGGAATCGACGCCCGGGTTATGGAAATACACACCATTAAGCCACTGGACACCGACGCGGTGGTGCAAGCTGCACGTGAGACGGGGGCTTTAGTCACCGCAGAGGAACACAACATCATAGGTGGCCTAGGCGCCGCAGTAACTGAGGCCGTGAGCGATGCTTACCCGGTTCCGGTAAAGCGGGTGGGCATTCCGGACCGCTTTACAGAAACTGGCCCTTATGCTGCCTTACTAGACCGATATGGCATGGCAGTGATCGATGTAGTGAAGGCAGCACGTGCTGCGGTTGCTGCAAAGAGGTGAGCGAAAAATTTCTTGGAACGAGCCTCCTGGAGATTGACATGAGCAAGGAGCTGATGTATAGTGCAACTGGTCATATGGTATACCAGCATACCTTCATCTCCAACGCACAGGAGAGCGTGCAATGAAGCCCGGCGTGGTGGTGAATGGGCCCGATGTGATTTACGGGCCATTAGCCCTTCTCAGCGGTACATTTGAAGAAAAGGTGGCCAAAGCCGCCCGTATGGGGTATCGAGGCATAGAGTTTATGGTGCGTGATCCCTCAGGACTGGATTGGGCGTGGGTGAAAGCCACAATTCAGAATGCCGGGTTGGAAGTTCCTCAAGTCGTCACAGGCGAGCTCTTTGGTGCAGATGGTCTCTGCTTGGTGACCGCGGACGACGAGCTATATCGTCGAGCGGAAGAGCGCACGCGCTCGGTGATTGACCTGGCCGCCTATCTGGGCGCTATGGTCAATATCGGACGATTGCGTGGCCAGCTCAAGTTGCTGGGTGAAGTGACAGATCCCTATGGCATTGCGGTGGAACGCCTACGTAAAGTGGCACTCTATGCCGCAGAACGCGGCGTCAAGATCACTTTGGAGCCACTCAATCGCTATGAGAGCGACTTTATCCCCAATGCACTCGAAGGCCGCCGCTTTATTGAGGCAATGAACTGTGACAATGTCGGCCTGATGCTCGATCTGTTCCACATGAACATCGAAGATGCCTCGATCGAGGAAGGGCTGCGTCAGGCCGGGGAGCTATTGTGGCATCTTCACATTGCCGATACGAACCGACGTTATCCGGGCAGCGGACACATGAGGTATGACCGCATCTTCGCCACCTTGCGAGCAATGAACTACCAGGGGTATGTCTCGGCTGAGATGTTGCCGTTACCTGACCCAGATACTGCTGCCCAGAAGACGATCGAGTTCTTGCGCCATTATATTCAGGTGTGAAAGGAGGTGAGGCAATCTTTGCTTATGGCATCGCTCTAAAATGACCGGCTATGCAGCTGACCAAAGATCTAGCTAGTTGGGATGGTCATCGGTGGTGCTTTCGAGTTTGGCCAGCTCGGAGGTACAGATTGGGTTCAGAGATCAGGTTGAACGTGCTCAAGACATCTTTTCAGGAGGTAGAAAAGGGCTAACGAGACTAAAACTTTATAAGACGGCGATGTGGGTGCTCAGACCTTTTGACAGCTCAATGATGGAGGAGGAAAAAATGAGTACCAGGATGTTCAAGATTTTCAGCGTTTTGTTGGCAGTCACTATGTTACTCGGGCTGACGATGCCGGTCGCATATGCACAAGGGCCTTGCCAAGGGAGCTCGTCTCAATGTGCCGTGGAGGCAGCCAAACAATTTGCCGGGACGACCATCAATTATGTGCGTGAGGCTGGGTTACAAGCACAGGATCCCCTGACGATGGCGCCGATTTGGGAAGAGCTGACCGGGATCAAGGTCAACGTGATCGAGCTGGCCTACTTGGATATGTATACCAAGCCCTTGCAGGACCACCTAACCGGTGGCGGTGCCTATGACGCGATTGATCTGTCCCCGATGTGGATGCAAGACTACGTCAATGCGGGCGCTTTGGAGCCGTTGGATCCCTATATCGAGAAATACATGAATCCGGCCGATATGGAGGACTTCCTGCCGGTATATCGCTCCGAAGGGGTTATGAAGATCAAAGGCGTCACCTACGGCCTTTATGATGACGGCGATGTGTTCATCCTCTACTATCGCAAGGACTTGTTTGAGGATGAGACCAACAAGGCCGAGTTCAAGGCAAAGTATGGCTATGAGCTGGCACCGCCTGAGACCGAGCAGCAGATGTACGATGCTGCTGAGTTTTTCACCAATAAATATGCCCCAGAACTATATGGGTTGGCGATTCAACGGCTGGAAGGCCAGGCTTACTCTTGGTTTGTCGGCCCCTTCAGCGGCCGGGGTGGGCAATTCTTCGATGAGAACATGAAGGCCACCATCAACAGCGAGATCGGCGTCCAGCTGCTCACCGATATGGTGAAACAGAATAAGGTGATGCCGCCCGGCGTCGAGAAGTGGGGCTTTATGGAAGTCCTGAGCGCCTGGATGGATGGCAAAGTAGCCATGATTGTCACCTGGCCACCGATCGGTCGCTGGTCCGCTGGCTATGGCGATACGGCGAAGCAACTGGCCTGGGTGCCGGCCAGTAAGGTGGTTGGCAAAGTGGGCTACATGCCGCAGCCGGGCGGCCGCCCCACATTGGCCGGTGGTTTCAACATGTGTATCTCCGCAAGCAGCAACAACAAGGAGGCGGCTTACCTGTTTATCCAGTGGATGACCAGCCCAGATATCAGCCTGCAGCGCGTGATGTTGCCCTTCGCTCTGCGCGACCCGTATCGCCTGTCCCATTTCAACTCGCCGCTGTACCGCTCCGCCTGGCCTGAGGCGGGTGAGTATCTGGACACGCTCAAGAAAGCGGGTATGGCCGGGCAATATGAGCTGGGTATCCCGGGCGCGCGTGAGTACATGGAGGCCGTTGACAACGCGCTCACCGCTGCCTACGCGGGCAAGGACCCCAAAGAAGCTCTGGACGAGGCAGCTGCCAAGTGGGATGCGATCACCGAGCGGTTGGGTGTCGAGAATCAGAAGAAAGCCTATGAGCAATGGCTGAAGAATCCCTGGAACCGCCTCGGTCCCAAAGTGGAACTTCCTGCTGAATAGGGTGTGATCGTATTGGGGCGCCCCATTGCAAGACCTAGAATGGGGCGCCTTATTCCATACCTCTGACTTGTTCAAAGGAGATCAGAGTACGATGGCAGCCACGACAGAGGCCTTCACCTTGAAATCAGAAACCCCTCGTCGCAAACGACGTGATCTCATCCCATGGATGTTCGTAGCACCGTGTATCATAATCATCTTGCTGGTGACAATATTCCCCACGGTCTATTCCCTTGGCCTCAGCCTGACGAAGTGGGAGATCGGGTTGCAGGAACGGCCTTTCATTGGGTTGGGCAATTACATTGAGCTATTCAGCACGGCGCGATTCTGGCATGCCTTGCTCATCACGTTGCTGGTGGTAGTCATTGGGGTGAGCATCGAGTTTCTTTTAGGCTTTGGCTTGGCCCAGACATTGTCGGGCCAGATGAAGGGCAAGCGCATTGTTGTCGCTGCATTGCTCCTGCCGGTGATGGTGATGCCAGTAGTGGTCGGCTATACGTGGCGCCTGTTGTGGGATGCCCAATATGGACCGATCAACCAAATCATCGGTTGGATCATTGGACAGCCTTTTACGTATACCTGGTTGGCCAAGACCGAGACCGCGCTCCTGGCGATTTTGGTGACAGAGATCTGGCAATGGACGCCTTTTATGTTTTTGGTTTTCTTGTCCGGATTGGCTGTGTTGGACCCGGAGATATTCGAAGCGGCGGACATTGACGGTGCTTCTGGATGGGCTAAGCTGTGGTACATAACGCTGCCGTTGATGCGTCCCATTATTGTGGTGGCGCTGCTCATCCGTGGCTTGGATGCTTTGAAATTTTTCGATATCATTTTCACGTTGACAGGTGGCGGGCCGGGTAATTCTACCGAGACCCTTTCCTTTTACATCTATCAGATGGGCTACCAATTCTTCCGATTGGGTTATGGTGCTGCCGCTTCGTTTGTGTTACTCGTGTTCCTGGCGATGTTCCTGACCTATTTGCTCAAGGCTTTCAAATCCGCTGTAGGAAGTTGATGTGTCACGCGATTGTTCTTGGACCGTCGGCCATCCCTATGAGTCAGGACCAGGTGTCGATTTGTATGGTAGGATTCGCTAGCGCCATGATGAGGGGAGAACTTATGGGATTACGCACACGCAAGTTGTTGGCCAGCTCCATCCGATACGTGATCGCAGTGGTTGCTCTGGCATTTTTCCTGTTCCCCATTGTTTGGATCATTTTGACCGCTTTCAAGACACCTAGTGAATTTTTGAAGAGTCCGCCGGTCTGGATCCCTCGGACACCCAGCTCTATATATTTTGAGCATGTGGTTCAAACCGGCGGACTTAGGGCGTTGAGCAACACCCTAATCATCTCCACCTCGACCACACTTTTGGCGCTGCTGATAGGCTCGTTGGCTGCTTATGCCCTAGCTCGTTATCGGGTGGGGGGAGACAATCTTCCGTTCTTCATTCTCTCGCAGCGCTTTATGCCCCCGGTGGCCGTGATCTTTCCATTTTTACTGTTCTTTAAAGCGCTTAGATGGATGGACACCCACCAGGCGTTGATCCTCATCTATCTAACCTTCAATCTGCCCTATGCAGTTTGGATGATGCGCGGTTTCTTTATGGAGATCCCGCGTGAAATTGAAGAATCGGCTTTGGTGGACGGGTGTTCACCTTTGGGCGCCTTCTGGCGCATTGCGCTACCGCTGGTCTCACCCGGTTTGGTCGCTACAGGGGTTTTTTGCTTCATCTTTTCTTGGGCGGAGTTCTTCTTTGCGGTTGCCATCACCAAGTCCCAAGCCGTCACACTGTCAGTTTACATTGTGAATTTCTTCGGCAAGATGATGGTGCAATGGGGTGAAATTGGCGCCACCTCTATTGTGTCTATGGTGCCTTTGTTCATCCTCAGCTTCCTGGTGCAACGCTATCTGGTGCGCGGTTTGACGTTGGGCGCAGTCAAGTAGAAAGGGCGATCCCTGTATTATGTCTCGTATCATCGATCTGAGTCTGACTTTGCGCCCTGGTATGCAAGGTGTGGAGTATGAAGACCAATCCACCTTTGCCTCCAAGGGCTGGCATACCCGATTGCTGCATCTTCACTCCCACGCCGGTACGCATTTGGACGCGCCGAGTCACTTTCTCACGGATGGTTTGAGCCTGGAGAACGTGGCGCTGGAAAAGTGCATCGGTCCGGCATGGGTGATTGACTTGAGCTTTCTCAAGCCACGCGATTTGATCACGCCGGAACATCTTGCTCCTTATGCTGAGCGAGTGACCTATGGAGCGCGTTTGTTGCTGAGAACCGGTTGGAGCGCCCATGCAGATATGCCGGACTACCGCACGCACTTCCCACGTGTGAGCTTGGCGCTGGCACAGTGGTTTGCGCAACGTGGCATTTTCTTGTTGGGTGTTGAGACGCCCGCCGTGGCTTCGATGGAGGATCAGGAAGAGCTCATCTCGGTGCATCAAGCCTTGCTGCGCGCTGAAATTGTCATCGTGGAAGGGTTGGCCAACCTGGATGCTCTCTCGACAGACTGTGTGACGTTCATCGCTCTACCACTTAAGCTGAAAGATGGCGATGGCTCGCCAGTGCGTGCAGTGGCAATTGAGGGGAGATTATAAGGCAATGGGGTGATATCTCGATCAGTTTGGGCTACCTTTTTAGTCAAGGTGTTGCACCATTTATCATGCTTCAAAAACAAAGAAAAACTTTGCTGTGGAGGTGTTAAGCGATGATCTTCTGCACAGGACTCAGTGTACCCGAAGGACCGGTGCTCTTGCCGGATGGCAGCTTCTTAGTGGTCGAGATGGGAGCAGATCGCGGATGTGTGACCCATATCAGCCCTGATGGAAAAGAAAAACGGATCGTTGCCAAGACCGGGCGTCCCAACGGGTTGGCTTTGGATCGGCACGGCAACATCTGGGTGGCCGAGTCGGGAGATCTGCCCGCGTTATTGCGCGTTACCATGGACGGTCAGGTCGAGGTGTTCGTGACTGAGTGCGATGGTGAACCGTTCCTCTTCCCCAACGATCTCGCCATTGGCCCAGATGGTGAGATTTACATGACCGATTCGGGCATCCTGGCCAGAGACTTTGCGCCGGGAGGGAAGGTACGGCCTGATTGGGCTACTTGTCCAATGGACGGGCGGGTTTACAAGATTAATCCCAAGACTCGTCAGGTGATCAAGCTCGACTCAGGGATGAAGTTTCCCAACGGGATCGCCTTCGGGCCAGATAGGAATCTCTATGTGAACGAGATGATTCCGGCAATCGTGTGGCGCTACGAGTGGAAAGATGACCGCATCGTCAGCTGACGCCAGTATTTCGGCAACGTGGCTGACCCGGACAGCCCAGCCCCGATGAAGTTCCCAGACGGGCAGAAATTCGGCGCGAACGGACATTTGTATGTCACCGTCTTCGGCCAAGGGGATGTCGCGGTTCTTGGGCCAGACGGTCAAGTCACACAACGGATCAAAACAGAAGGCAAGATGCCCACCAATTGTGTGTTTGGCCCTCCAGGCAGTCATAAGCTCTATGTAACCGAAGACGAATTCGGCGCCATTGAGGTGTTTGATGTCGGAACAGATGGTTTGCCGCTCTACACATGAAGTGTTTCCACAAAGGTGGCTTGGATACCAACCATCGCGTCGCTTCCTAGGTGGGCTGGACTTCTTTGGAGAGGGTTATTATGATGCATCCCCATAGCCCTGTCTTTAATCGTTTGCTGGACCGCATTGCGCGAATGCCGGTTGTTGACTGTCACGAACATCTACGGGGTCCAGAGCGCGATCTCAAGGATAGGCCACGTGAACCGATTGCAGCGTTGATGGTCATGTACTTGGCCAGCGATCTATGGTCAGCCGGGGCAACTGACCGTGAGATCGGGATCTTACAGGATCCTGACGTCAGCACAGACGAAAAATGGCCTATGTTTGAGCGGCTCTGGGAAGCCTGCCACCATACCGCGTACGCGCGTGTAACGCGCTTGATGTTGAAGCAATGCTACGGCATCGAAGAGATAACAAGGGCTTCGTTAGATCGCGTGGCGGAGTGCCTGGCCGAACAGGACGAGACGTATTATCTAAGACTTTTTGAGGGGGCCGACATTAAAGCGGTTATCGCCGATGTGCTCTTCCCACCTCCCTGGGAACGTCCGGTTCGCTACTTTGGCAGCCCAGTGCTGCAACAGTTTCTCCAGGATAGATTCCGGTTGCCTCGTGGTTGGTATCCTGCATTCTCGCTACCCTACTATCACGAGATTCGACAGCGCGAGTTTGTCGACTTTGTTGGGGCATTGGCGGAGCGGAGTATTACCTCACTGGGAGAGTACGAAGAGGCCCTATACACGCTCATCAAGCGTGCTCTCCAGAAGGGTGTCATGGCGTTCAAGGACCAATCCGCTTATCGGCGTGTCATTGCCTATGACCTGCCCACTCGTGATGAGGCAGAACATCTGTTCAATCGCTTACTGACAGATCCGCGCCAGCAGCTCGCTTGGCCGGAAGCAAAGCCATTGGATGACTATCTGTTTCATCAGATGATGCGTTGGGCGCGTGAGTTACGCCTACCGGTCCAACTTCATACGGGCCACCTGGCGAATGGACGCAATCGGGTGGATAAGGCAAACGCAACGCACTTCACTTCAGTGTTGGAGCTCCACAGAGAGGTGCGTTTCGACCTTTTCCATGGCAACTGGCCTTACATAGGGGATGTGTTATTCCTGGCCAAGAACTATTCCAACGCATATCTGGACTTGTGCTGGGTGCATATGATAGACCCTCTATACAGCCGGGAACTGCTCAAAAGAGCTGTGATGACTGTACCACACACGAAAATATTCGGTTTTGGCGGCGATCATTTTCTATCGCCTGAGCATTCTGTCGCGCATCTGATGCTTGCGCGGGAAGTCATCGCAGCTGCATTGACAGACTTGATGGAGAGCGGATGGCTCGAGGAAGACGAGGCGATCCAGATCGCAGCGGGATGGCTTTACAACAATCCCAATCGCTTCTATCAGTTGGGGCTGCCTGAGTTCGTTCCATAAGTTGAGAGACCGTTGGAACCTTGGTGAATGCACCGGCCATATGGAAAACGGGATCAGCGTTCAAGAGTATCAGACTCGCCTCCAGGTGATACGTCAGGCGATGACGCATATAGGCCTGGACGCGCTCCTGGTATACTCTTGGAAGCGTGGTCAGGTGCGCTATCTCTCAGGTTATAAACCTAACTACGTGGCTAATGCCGCCATGCTTGTGATTCCACCTGACAGTGATCCCACTTTGCTCATACGCTTTCCGTTTGATCTGGAGCGAGCACGCAAAGTATCCTGGCTGCAAGATGTCCGTGCCAGTGGCGATCTGGAGGGTCTGGTGCGCGATTGCCAGGCCATCCTTGGCAGCGCGGTTGCACCTGGCAGCTCTATCGGGATAGTCGGTGGCGATTCGGTGGTGGATGAGCTGCCGCACAGCATATACGAAATGCTGAGCAGGGCATTGCCTGGGCATAAGTTAGTGCCTGCATCCTGTATCCTTGAGCAGGTCCGCATGCACAAAAGCGCCGCTGAGGCTGAACTAGTGCGCGAATCGGCACGCGTGGCCGATGCCGCGCTAGCTGCTGCCCGCAGTATGGCACGGGCAGGTCATTCGGAATATGAGCTTATCGCAGCGGCGGAGGCGACTGCGCGCGCTTTAGGGGCGGAGGAAGTCCTCTCTGTGATCGCTTCAGCGGCATGGGAGCTGATCAGACCACCCGAAGGACGCCCACTGGGCGAGGACGAGATGCTCGTGGCAGAGTTCGCTGTCCAGGTGGGAGGATACTTTACTCAGGTGCCGGGTGTTTTTCATACTGGCACGCCGAGCGCAGAGCAACGAGAAATGTACTCGGTAGCCTATGCCGGCTATCTGGCCGGCGTGCAGGCTGCTTGCCCAGGTCATACTGTTGGTGATGTTGCTAGGGCTGAGCTCGCTGTTCTTGAGGACAGTGGCTGGCTTGAATGGCATGCCTATGACCTGGGGCATGGCGATGGATTGGACCACCCTGAGATCCCTGCCATTACACCCGAGTCGGATGTGCCGATTGAGCCTGGAATGGTGCTTTGCATTCATCCTGGGCTGCGTAAACCGGGTGTCGGGGGCGCCTTTGTCGGTGGCACAGTTCTGATTGGAGAAGACGGGGCCATCCCGTTGCATCAGGTTGTTCCTGAGCTGTGACCCAGCATCTGAAGGCTCAAGTCAGGGGGATGCGTTTGACGCTGAGCTGCTGTGGCGAGAGAAATGGTTTTGTATGTGATATGGAGGAATTATGAGCGAAGTGGTGGCTCTGTTGGGCGCCGCTGGCAAGATGGGCTCTCGCATCAGCAACAACCTTGCAAAGGCGGCAGATTATGAAACGCTGTATGTCGAATCAGCCGGGCCAGGCGAGGAACGCCTGCGTACGCGCGGCCTTACCCCTACACCCCTTATAGATGCTGTGACATGTGCCGATATCGTGGTGATGGCGCTACCGGATGTCTTAATAGGTAATATAACCCAGACGGTCGTTCCCCAGATGAAAAGCAGTGCAATGTTACTGTGCCTCGATCCTGCTGCGCCTTACAGTGGGGGGATACTCATCCGTGAGGATATTGCCTATTTCGTCACCCATCCATGTCACCCGTCTATTATCAAGGAGGACACTGACCCAGCAGCGCGCCAGGACTTTTTTGGCGGTGTTGCAGCCAAACAAGCAATTGTCTGCGCATTGATGCAGGGATCAGAAGCCGACTATGTGCGCGGGGAGAAGCTGGCTCGTGCTATGTTTGCGCCGGTGATACGGGCCCATCGTGTCACTGTAGAACAGATGGCACTGCTCGAACCGGCGATGGCGGAGACGATGGCTCTCACTCTAATGATGGCGCTAAGGGAAGGCCTTGACGAAGTGATCAAACGTGGTGTACCAGAAGAAGCCGCGCGGGACTTTTTGCTTGGCCATCTGGGCATTTTTACTGGTATTCTGTTCGGTTTCTACGACGCGCAGGTGTCCGATGGAGCTAAAAAAGCTGCTGCGCGTGCCAGTCAGGTCATTTTACAACCCGATTGGAAGAAAATCTTCGAACCGGAACATGTGATGCGCGAAATCAAAGCGATCACTCAAGGTCTCTAACATTGGCTACGCGCGTCGGCAGGGGCTGAGCAATGGATCGAACTTTTGTAAGCCGACGGAAATTGCTCGAAAGTTTGCCTCCAGAGTGGCCAACCGACTTGTTGCCAGACATTCGCGAATTGGTCCACGGGAGTCGGCGCAAGGTAGTGGTGCTGGACGACGATCCCACCGGTACCCAGACGGTGCACGATCTCCCAGTGCTCACGGAGTGGTCTATAGAGGCGTTATGCGCTGAGATGGAGAGCGAATTGCCGGCTTTCTATATTCTTACCAACTCACGCAGTCTGTCCCACGCGGAAGCAGTGGCGTTGAACACTGTGATCGGACATAACTTATTAGAAGCAAAGCTTCGGTCAGGGCGTGAGTTTGTGGTGGTAAGTCGGAGCGATTCCACCTTGCGCGGACACTTCCCAGGAGAGGTCGAAGCGTTGGCACAAGCGTTGCAGCAAGAGTTCGACGCTTGGTTGATCATCCCCTTCTTTCTGGAGGGAGAACGTTACACCATTCACGATGTCCATTACGTTACTGAGGGAGAGCAGCTCGTACCGGCAGGTGAAACCGAATTCGCTCGTGACACGGTTTTTGGGTACCATGCCTCTAACTTACGTGAATGGGTGGAGGAGAAGACGAAAGGCGATGTCCGCGCGAGCGAGGTGGTTTCTCTCAGCATAGAAGATTTGCGCTACGGAGGGCCCGAGAGAGTCACCGAGCAGCTGACAACTCTCCGGAATGGCAACATCTGCATTGTGAATGCTGCCAGCATGCGCGACTTGCAAGTGTTCGTCCTCGGCCTGTTGCGTGCTGAAGCTCTGGGAAAGCGATTTCTGTATCGTACGGCGGCTTCTTTTGTTCAAGTGCGCGCCGGATTGGCACCGCGTCCCCTGCTTCAACGTTCAGATTTCGATCTGTCCTTTGGAAGTGGCGGATTGATCGTGGTCGGTTCCTATGTACCACGCACCACCACTCAGATTCAAACCCTTATCACTGGGTCTGATATTTGCAGCCTTGAGGTTGCGGTTGAGGCATTGCTCGATGATGCGCAGTGGCAGCAGGAGACAAAGCATCTGGCACAACGGACAGATCGGCTATTGCGTTCCGGCTGCACTGTTATGTTGTACACCAGCCGTCAGCTGGTCACCGGTGCGAATGCCGAACACAGCCTGAACATCGGAAGGCGCGTGTCAGAGGGATTGGTGTCCATTGTACGTGCCATCTCCACCCGGCCACGCTATTTGATAGCAAAGGGTGGCATTACTTCAAGTGATGTGGCCATGTATGGTCTGGGTGTCAAGCGTGCGATGGTTATGGGCCAGATTCTGCCGGGCGTGCCGGTGTGGCAGCTCGGCCCAGAAAGTCGTTTCCCTGGTCTGGTGTATGTTGTCTTTCCGGGCAATGTAGGTGACCCTCAATCTCTGCTCAAAGTGGTTCAGATACTCAGTGGCAATCAGAGCTAAAGATCAAAGTGACAATGAAGAAATGAAGAAAAGTATCAAAAGCAAGCCTACCACGTTCAGATCCCGCTCTTTTTAGACCACTGGGTGTGACCAATGACTCAACCTATCCTCAACTGAAATGTACTTGTTCCGTGGGTGGTTATTTGACATTATTGCTCAGGAAGGCTAAAATTTTATGGTCATACTGTCATACCACATACCGATGCTATGTCATGCTGAGGGGGATGGATTGATGATAGGACAAGAAGTATCTAACCCGATCCAATTGTTCAAGGCGATTCAACGCTCGGCCACTCTAGTTCACCGCGTCATGGGCCAGATCGAGCAATTAATCGTCAAAGGAGATCTGCGACCGGGTGATCGCTTGCCTCCTGAGCGCGAGTTGGCGCGTCAGTTTGGTGTAAGTCGCACTGTGGTGCGCGAAGCGGTACGATCCCTGGTTGCCAAGGGATTGCTGGAAGTGCGGCCTGGCAGTGGTACTTTGGTGCGCAGCCCCAGTGCGGATGCAGTTGCACAGTCACTGATGATGTTCTTGCGAGCGGGACGCCCCGAATTCGACTGCGAGAAGGTGATGGAGATTCGCCGTGTCCTCGAGGTAGCGAACGCCGGATTTGCAGCACAGCGTCGTACCTCTGAGGACTTGGCGGAGATGGAACGCATCTTGCAAGATGCAGGCACGCTCTCCTATGATCGCTATCGCTTTGCCGAGCTGGATGTCGCCTTTCATACCGCTGTGGCATGCGCCACCCACAATGAGCTCTTACCCTTGTTGCTGGACTCCGTGGCAGACATCCTGCTAACTTGGCGGCAGTTCACTTTTGATGTGCCAGGTACGCCCGAGCGTGCTCTCATGCATCACCGGGCCATCTATGAGCAGATCAAACGTGGAGATGTTGAGGGCGCCCGTCGCGCTATGAGTGAGCATCTGGTTGAGTCTGAGGATACGATGCGTAAGGCAATTGCACTGCATACGGCTCATGCCGGACAAGAGGGTGGCTGCGTACCGTTGCGCGACGAGAGTGCAACAGAGTACGGTGGAGGGAGAGTGGCCGAGGGGGCAGCAACTTCTTAGAGAACTCAGATATAGAAAGGGGATTCAGAACATTTCCTATGGAAACTATCGCACTTTTTGGGGCGGCAGGCAAGATCGGCGCACGTATCGCTAGTGCACTGAGAGATGTGCCGGAGTATCGCATGATGTACATCGAAGCGGGAGAGGCAGGATTGGCCCGATTGCGCGAGCGTGGCTTGACACCTTCCACAGCGGAAGAGGCCGTGCGTGAAGCGGGGGTGATCATCCTGGCGATCCCCGATGTTCTGATTGGCAAGGTGGCTTCCGAGTTGGTACCAATGCTGAAGAGCGGCACATTGGTGATCTTGCTCGATCCGGCTGCTCCCTATGGTGGCGAACTACCCGAGCGCAGGGATATTAGCTATTTTGTCGTGCACCCGTGCCATCCGCCCATTGTGTGTGATGAGGACGATCCGGAGGCACGGTGGGATTTCTGGGGTGGCAAGGCAAAGCAGAACATCGTGTGTGCTCTCATGCAAGGCACCGAGAGTGACTACTTGCGAGGTGAAAGCATTGCGCGCAAGGCATTCGCACCGGTGATGAACGCCTACCGCGTCACCGTGGAACAGATGGCCATCCTGGAGCCGGCGCTGGCGGAAACGGTGGTGCTCACCTGTCAGGTGATAATCAGCGAAGCGATCGAGGAAGCAGTGCGGCGCGGGGTGCCTTACCAAGTTGCCCGCGATTTCGTGCTGGGTCACATGAAAGTAAACGTGGGCATCTTGTTCGGCTTCATCGACGCTCAGCTTTCCGACGGTGCCAAGTTGGCGGTTGCACGTGCCAAGCAAACCATTTTCCAGCCTGACTGGAAGAAAGTTTTCGAGCCCGAAAACGTCATGGCCGAAGTCAAAGCAATCACCCAAGGCAGAGCAGCGGCCAGGTGAGCTGCGAGATTTGTCAGGCAACGGCTGGCTAGATCCTCTCATGCGTCTAGGTATCAGCTCATTCACCTACGGTTGGGCCATCGGCGTCCCAGGTTATCTCCCTCAATACCCCTTGGGGGTGATGGGATTGCTGGATAAGGCGCTTGAGCTGGGTGTGCGTCTGATCCAGGTGGCGGACAATCTCCCCCTAGATCAAGTACCACCCGAAGAGTTGAGCGCCTTTCAGGCCCATGCTGTACAGCATGGAGTCAGCATCGAAGTGGGCACGCGCGGTATCGCGCCCGACCACCTGCTCTGCTACTTGGTTCTTGCCCAGCGTTTCGACTCTCCAATCTTGCGTGTGGTTATCGACACAGCCGATCATCATCCGGACGCCGAAGAAATCGTCGTGACTCTGCGCGCGGTGATTCCCAAGTTCGAACAAGCGGGTGTCTGCTTGGCCATAGAGAATCACGATCGCTTCAAGGCGGCGACACTGGCGGACATCATTGACCGCATAGGCAGCCGGTATGTGGGGATTTGCTTGGATACAGTGAATTCGTTTGGCGCGCAGGAAGGGCCGGAAGCCGTGCTCAAGGTGCTTGGCCCTCTCACGGTTAACCTGCACATTAAGGACTTTGCCGTAATACGCGCTAGACATAATATGGGGTTTGCCATTGAGGGCCGGTCTGCTGGCCAAGGACAGTTGGATATCCCCTGGTTATTGCGAGAGCTGAATCGAATGGGGCGTGATGTCAATGCCATTTTGGAGCTATGGACGCCACCTCAAGAACGATTGGAGGACACCATTGCGCTCGAGGATGCCTGGGCGAGATCAAGCATCGCTTATCTGCGTTCATTCATAGCAGACTAAATCGGGAGCCGGCCAAAATTGTCCATCGTGCCCAGCCGGAGGTATAGGATGTTTCCTAAGAATGTGTTGTACTATGGAAGGGAAGAAGCGTTGCCAGAGCAACGAGTGCTCCGGGCAGGCCCTCTGAGCCTCGTTTATGAAGAGGGTGACCTGCGCTACATCCAATATGGTGATCAAGAAATATTGCGACGTGTCTATGTCGCCATACGCGATCGCAATTGGGGCACTGTGTTGCCCCGCTTGAGCAATGTGCAGATTGAGGCGAGCTCCGATGCGTTCCGCGTTCAGTATGATGTGGAAAACAAAGAAGGTGAAATCGATTTCTTCTGGAAAGGCACTATCGAGGGCAGTGCCCAAGGCACTATCACCTTTTCGATGGATGGAGTAGCACGCTCCACCTTCATGCGCAATCGCATTGGTTTCTGTGTTTTACATCCCATTAGGGAGTGCGCCGGAAAACCCTGTGTTGTAGAAAAGGTGGATGGCTCGCAGGAACAGGGCACCTTTCCGCTGTACATCTCGCCACATCAGCCCTTTATGGATATACGTGCCATCAAGCACGAGGTGGTGCCAGGCCTGTGGGCCGAAGTCCGTTTCGAAGGTGATATCTTCGAGATGGAAGACCAACGCAACTGGACTGACGCTTCCTATAAGACGTACTGTACTCCCCTGGCCTTACCTTTCCCTGTAGAGGTCAAACGTGGAACGCGCATTGCCCAGTCGGTCACATTGAAGCTTGAGGGAAAGGTTGCCGGGATGTCCAATCAGCCACAGCTGGACAAAATCACCTTCCAAATAGGAGACCGTGGGATAGGTGATTTGCCTGCTATTGGTTTGGGGATGGCAAGCCATGGCGGACGACTCACGGCACGCGAGTTGCAGCGCTTCAGAATGTTACACCTTTCCCATCTGCGCGCTGACTTGTGGTTCTCACAGGGAAACTGGGGAGCTGAATTAGCACGTGCCGTCGGTGAGGCCGGCGCATTGGGTGTAGGTTTGGAGTTGGCGCTGATCCTTTCGGATGCCGCTGAGGAGGAACTCAAAGCGCTTGCCGGTGCACTGGGAGCGGCAGCACGCAGCACGCGGCCGCGGATCGACCGCTGGCTGGTCTTTCACGAACGAGAGAAGTCTACCAGTGCGCAATGGATCACTCTGGCGCGTGAACACTTGACAAGCTGTGCCCCATCAGCACAGTTTGTCTCTGGCACCAACCACTTTTTCGCGGAGCTCAATCGAGGCCGTCCACCTGTCACGTTGCTGGACGGGGTCACTTACTCCATTAATCCACAGGTGCATGCCTTTGATAACGCTTCCTTGGTGGAGAACCTGGCTGCTCAGGTTTCCACGGTTGAGAGTGCGCGCCAGTTCAGCGCTGGCCTGCCCATCATTGTCAGTCCGGTGACACTGCGCATGCGACTTAATCCTAATGCGACAGCTCCGGAGCCAGGTACTTCAAACTTCCAACGGTCCAACCGGCGCCGAACAACGACATCTGCCGAACGTCTACTCGGGGAGGGAGCTCACCCGGGGAAGGCTCTGGCTCCGGAGCTGTCGCATTAGGATTAAGTCGCATACGCAGTGTCACCGGACTGACAATGATGGGCAGGCCAGCGCTGAACTGGCGCGCACTCTCAACCGTGGAAGCCTGAGCA
>JASFBB010000167.1:0-4524 GCA_036172345.1 Anaerolineae bacterium | reverse complement strand
CAGATTCCGGAAGTTCTCCCTCTATGACGTGCCAAATGAGCTCTCCATCACGCTTGAGCTGCACGACGGGCAGCGCACGATCGCCTGCCTCAAGCCAACCTCGATCCGCCGGCTGGCCGCCTCCGCCGGGGAAAAAAGCGGTGCGGTCAAGCGCTACAGCGTTCAGCTGAGGTTGCACATCCAAAATGGACGCTTCAAACTCTTTGATGTAACTGTCGGTCTGGTACAATAGAACTGTCATTCGGTTGGGTCATCTCCTGGTACAATGCCCGCAGGTTGGCATAGTGTAGGTCCTGGACCATCCCATTGAGAGAGATGCGCGACTTACCACACGACTCGATATCCAACCGACGTAATACATCCTCGATATTCTGTTCTGATTTTATGATCTCCGCCAAACGTTGTTGGATTGTGGTTAGATAGCGAATATTACTTTGAATTGCCTCTTTTATCTCGCCACGCAAAAGCACTTCGCCATGGCCCTGAACGATCGTGTCCGCGTTTAGCTGGAGCAAGCTCTCCAGCGAAGTGCGGAAGTCTCGGTAACTGCCTCCCACAAAGTAGGGAAGAGGCATCATAGTGTCCGCAGCAAGCAGCACTTTATCCTCTCGAATATATACCACAATCGAGTCTGGAGTATGTCCAGGAGTGGGGATCAGCTGTAAAGATTTACCCCCTAGATGAATGCACATTTCCCCTTCGTCAAAGGTGATGTCCGGTACTCGGATCGGTAGCTCTTCCTCCCCAGATGATTGCCCAGTGCGAGATTGACTCGCTTTAAGCTTCATCATCTCTAGCATCGTCTGAGCGCACAGCTGATGGCATATCAATTGCACATCTCCAAAGAGGAAGTTACCGTTGGTATGGTCGCCGTGCCAGTGCGTGTTGATGAGATAACGAATGGGACCGCGCCTCAGCCCCTTCAGAAAGGCGACCATCGCGCGCGTTTCCTCAGGAAACGGCAAAGTGTCAACGCTGATAATACCCTCTGCGGTCACTACGGCTGTGGCGGTCACTTGAGCATACAGATCACTGGTGAATACGTAGATGTCGTCGGAGACTCGTTCACGCCGCATATTGCTTGAGTCACCCCTTGGAATGTTAGCATCTCGGTGGATCGATCACTGCCGGCGGCACATCAGGAGGCCGTCTGCCAAAGCGCGCTCACAGTGAATAGAGCCCGCCGAATTTTTGCTTGATGTAGCCAATGTACTCTGTCGCCGCAAGTCCTTTACCAGTAACTTTGACCACCAGTTCTGCCGGTGTGTACTTGCGTCCGTGTTGGTGAATGTTTTGACGCAACCATTGTAACAATTCAGTGAAATCTCCCAACGCAATCTGGTCTAATAGTCCATTGATATCACGCTTTGCCTTCTCGAAGAACTGCACGGAGTACAAATTGCCCAAAGAATAGGTGGGGAAATAGCCCAACATCCCGCCGGACCAATGCACATCCTGCAACACACCTAAGGCATCGTTGGGTGGGACAATGCCCAAATATTCTTCCATTTTGGCATTCCACGCCTCCGGCAGATCACGGAGAGGCACCCGACGTTCCAGCATATCATTCTCCAGCTCAAACCGAAGCATAATGTGCAGATTATAGGTCACCTCATCCGCTTCAACGCGGATGAAGGAAGGTCGCACAGAATTGATGGCTCGGTAAAAAGCTTCAAACTCCACGTCTCCCATTTGCTCGGGGAACAGCTGTTGGAGACGCGGAAAGTAGTGAGTCCAAAACGCGCGGCCGCGTCCTATCAAGTTTTCCCATAGTCGCGACTGCGACTCGTGGATGCCCAACGAGGCACCGTCATCCAAGCCAGTTCGTTCTAACGTCGGCGACAGTCCCTGTTCATAGAGTCCGTGGCCACCCTCGTGAATGGTGCCGAACAGGGCGGTCGGGAAGTAGTTGGGGTCAAGACGTGTCGTCAGCCGTACGTCATCAATTGAAAAAGATGTGGTAAAGGGATGGACCGATTTATCTTGGCGACCTCGATTGAAATCGAAGCCCATATCACGTAAGATAGCCACCCCAAAATCCCACTGTTTGTGCACATCCACAGGTCGCCGCAAGATCGCGTCACTATTGGGATCTGCCTGGCTGGCAATGTTCTTGACAATGGGCACCAATTCTGCTTTCAGCTGCTCAAAGAGAGCCGCCACCTGTGCTGTTTTCATCTCCGGCTCATACTGGTCCAGCAGCGCATCATACAGGCGTTCCTGATATCCCAAAGCCTCGGCGATCTGGATGTTAAGGTCCACAATTTTCTCGAGGTGGGGTAGGAAGAGCGCGAAGTCTGCCGTTGCTTTCGCTTTGACCCATGCCTCGTACGCAAGCGTCGAAACACGCGCCAGCTCAGCGATCAGAGCAGGCGGAATGCGGCGTGCCTTCTCATAGTCACGCAGTGTCACCCGCACCAGGCTTGCTTCGTCCGAGTCATAATCCCACTCGGCGGCCGGGG
Source organism: Anaerolineae bacterium (assembly GCA_036172345.1). Taxonomy (GTDB): domain Bacteria; phylum Chloroflexota; class Anaerolineae; order 4572-78; family NAK82; genus NAK82. Next base: position 2,062 of record JASFBB010000167.1, on the reverse strand, counting down.
CGCGCAGTGCTTCCAGCAATTGCCTGATCTCATCGCTGGTGAACCAGATGTGAGCCGTTCTTTGTAACGTGGCCAATTGCTCGGCACGGGCAGCTGCGCCACCGGGTGGCATATAGGTTTGTTGATCCCAAGACAGCACCGCTGCAGCGCGATGTAGATCACGAATCTCGCCCAAACGACGTTTGAGCTCCTGGAGTTCCTTGGGCTCCGATTCCATTGCCGGCTAACCTCGCTCCTATAAAGCTGCTCCCAGGCCAAAAATGCCCTCATCTCTGACCAGGTAGCTTTTCTAACCCTAGAGCTTTAAAATTATACACCATTGGGACAAAAAAGAAAAGGTCGAAAGCCTAGCCTCTCGACCTTTTTCATTTTCAATTTGTCCAGAGATCGGGGGGAACGGGCCGCTCTCTGGACGGGGAAGAAGGAGATGCGCGAGGTACTCGCTTTTTGCTATCAATTATAAAGCTGCGCGCCGGGTAGCACATCGGCTACAAGGCCGATTATCTCGCATACACCCATACGCTAAGTGACGGATGCGATCCACCATCGCATAGGCCAAATGGCGGATGGGCCGAGCGACATCATCGCTTCAGACTAGCCCAGAATGCCTGCCAGTCTGGCGGTATGCGTACTGGCCGCCCTGCCTTGTCAATACATATATGCATGGTGTAGCCGGTCGCCAGGCATTCGCCGGTCGCCGCATCCACTACAGCGTACTCAAAATCTACCCCCCGGCTGCGCACTTTACTAACCCGCACCCGCACGGTCACGGCCTGATCGTAGCGTGCCGGGGTGATGAAACGTAAATGCAGCTCGGTGACGGCCAGGCCATATCCCGCGTGTTCAAAATCGGCGTAAGGTCGTCCGTATTGGCGTGACAAGGCACTGCGTGCCTCTTCCAACCCTGGTCAGCATACGCGTGGGATAGTTCGAGCAAGGCTTCCGTGTTCGTTGGCTCCAGTGCAACAGCTATACGCAGTTGCATGACTGCCAAGTGCAGCAGTCCTTTATGGTGGCAATACGCTCCCAACCACAGGCGGGCGAGCGACCACTCCGGACGCAAAACCACTGCTGTGCTGAGATGTTCCCAGGCAGGACGGTCGAGCCCCATCATCGCTTCGACCTTCCCCAGAGAAGCAACCACTTCGGCGTCATCCGGTTGCAGCATATAGGCACGTGTCAAAGCAATGCGAGCGAGCGGCCAGAGCTCAATTTGCATCATCACGAGTCCGATGTGTTTAGCTGCCAGTGCAGGCGAGCGAAGCGCAGCGACATGGTCCAGCGCCGCCAATAGCTGATCGCGTTGATCCCGGATCTCCATAGTTACATCTTCAGGGATGCGAGAGAGTTCGTAGCGCGCTTCTGCCAGGCTGTCGAGAGCCAGGATGGCTCCTCGCAGAAGATGAGCGAGAGCGATTTTGTCCATTTGACTGGACCAAGACGGACTGTTCGGGCGCAGTACCGCCAGACCGGTCTCCAATGTTACGCTCGCTTTATCCAGGTGTCCCTCGTACAGTAGGGCTAACGTAAGACCCAGCCGCGCTGAGATTAGATCGGGTTGGTGGCGAAGGGCAGCTTGCCAATAGGTAGCAGCGGTAGTAATCTCATTCTGTGCCCAGCTGACGCTTGCGAGACCGGCCCAGGCAGAGGCGTCGTCCATACGACGTGCTAAGGCACGATTGAAAGCATCCATTGCAAGTGGCCAACGTTGTTGAGCGAGATAGATGTGACCCACAGCAACCAGTGGAGCCGATTCCGTTGGCAAGAGCGCAGCGATCTGTTCATAGGTGTGTACCGCGCCATCGTATGACTTGAGCGCATACAGCTCCTCGGCTGCTTGCCAGAGCATCTTAATAGCTCCCTGAGAGGGTGGATCTGCCCGCAAGACAAGCATGATACACGCAAACGCAACTGCCGTCGCGACACGGATGGGCAAATGGTTCCTCACACGTTTCAGAATAGGAGTTGTTGCGTCCATCATTATAAGATTGGAGTCAATACCCCCAGGGCAATTCGCCAAATCAAGTGGCTCGATTTTAATCCGATTACTTCACCCTGTGCG
>JASFBB010000166.1:0-13006 GCA_036172345.1 Anaerolineae bacterium | reverse complement strand
ATTTGCCCACTCCCGCGGCATCATCCACCGCGATGTCAAGCCGGGCAACGTGCTCCTGCCCACCGAGGAATGGCCCTTGCTGGCCGACTTCGGCCTCGTCAAGGTCAAACACCCCGGACGTAGCTGGACCGACCCGGGAATGCCTATGGGAACGCCGGCCTACATCTCTCCCGAGCAAGCACTGGGCGGGGAGGTGGATCATCGTACGGATATCTACGCACTGGGGGTGATGCTCTTTGAGATGGTCACCGGTCAGGTGCCATTTCAGGCGACCAAGACGTTCGACATGTTGCTCAAACATATCAGCGAGCCACCCCCATCTCCGCGTGCGTTGGTGCCGGAGATCCCCGAAGCATTGGAACATATCATCTTGCGCGCATTGGCGAAAGAACCGGACGAGCGTTATCAGGATATGGCGGATATGGTGGCAGACATGGAAACATTGGGACCCTTCAGCGCTGCAACGAGGCCCTCCGAGGCGGCCGAGGAACGGTCAACTCGCTTCACCGCCGAGCTGCGCGAGCTGCGACCCTTGTTGCGCGGCCCCCACTTCATCATCGTGAACAGTGGGGTGCCCGTGCCGATCCCCCATCAGGATGAAGTGGTCATCGGCCGCTCCGACCCCGCGACCAACACTATGGTGGACATCGACCTGACCAGCTTGGGAGGTGTCTCCGGCGGGGTATCGCGGCAACACGCACGCCTGGTGTTCTTGCAGAACACATGGACGATCGAGGACCTGGACAGCACCAACGGCACCCACTTAAACGGCGTGCCTCTGCGTCCGTTCGATCCGCAACCGCTGCGCGATGGCGATCAGGTTCAATTGGGGCAGATGGTGCTGACGTTCCACATCGGCGCGACCTCACCACGCGCTTAGAAGAGCGCCTCCGCCGCCTGAAGTCCCTCGGGCTCCCAACCTATCTCATAAGGCACCTCATCGTGCAGCGCAGCATCATCCGGCACATATTCTGCGGGGCCGGCCACAGTGCTGCGGCGACACAGGGAACGGTAGGTGCAATAACGACATTCGCGCTCATCCTCGGTGAGCGGCCACATCTCCGCGGTGACTTCCACAGACGCCCTTGCCGCGATGTGCCGCACAATCTCTGCAACCAGGTTCTCCAGGTAGATGACATCGGTGCGGTAGGTGGCCTCGCTGTAACACAACCGCTCCGGGTTCAGGGGATGTTCGGCAAACCAATACCACATCTCCACGTCGGATGGGTCGCCAGCTCCTATCACCGCGGCGCCCGCCTGGAGCAACACCACCGGATAGACACGGCTTTGCAGACGTGTTGCCAACCATCCCCGCGATGGACGATGGCGATGGGTCTTCCAATCCAGGATGATCACGCGGGCGTCGGACGCATCCGGTTGGTCTGCCACGGCGATGGCGTCGAAACGAGCGACGAGCCTCTGTCCCGCCAGCGGCGTCGAAAGGGTGATCTCGGGTAGCACGCGCAATGGACGCAGCCGCGGCACGAAAGCCAGATAAGCGTGCCACCAGCGTTCCAGTGCGGGATGCTGCACCATAGGCGACAGCCGCTCGACCGGTATGCCCAGGAGGTGCTGGTGGATCAAGCGATGCAGCTCCCGGCCCAGCCGGATATGCTCTTCCTGCTCGTCCGGTCTGTCCGTCTCTGGGGCCGGCCAGGTCCATCCGAGCACATAGCGCAGCTGAAAGCGGCGCGGGCAGGCGACGTAGTCCTGCAAGCTGCTGGCGGAAAGGAGGATAGCCGGCATTTTAATATCCTTTCTGCCATTCTCCCATCAAGACTGTGGCGGCGCCGGATCGGGTTGAGCGTTCCCGGGATTGCGGCGCAGCCAGGTGTACATGAGCACAGCTCCTGCCACTGCCACGTTGAGCGATTCGGCCTTGCCCACAATAGGCAGACGCACCCAATCCTGCACATAAGGGCGCACGTCGGCGGAGATGCCCCGCGCCTCATTCCCCAACACCAGCGCCACACCCCCCTGCAATGTTGTATCTCCCCACAGCTCACCCAGGTGCGCGTCGGCGCCCGCGATGCGCAGCCCTTGCCCTGTCAGCCAGGCGAACAGCCGGGGCAGATCGGCGCTCATCACCAGCGGCACGTGGAACAGCGACCCCATGCTGCCGCGCACCGCTTTGGGCTCATAGGGATCGACGCACGGCTCGATCAAGACCACCGCGGCTGCCCCGACGGCATCCGCCGTGCGAATCAGCGTGCCTATGTTCCCCGGATCTTGCAACCGATCCAGGACGACCACCAGATCATGAGAGCGGATGGGGAGCGGGCGCAGGGCCGTCTCACCCAGCGCGAAGGTGGCGACCAATCCCTGCCCGATCTCGCGCTCACATACCGACTGCATCACCTCGGGTGAGACCTCGAGCAGCTCCGCTCCAGCTTGCGCAAAGCGTCGCAGCAGAGCGGGCGCCTCCGGGCCGACAAATTGCTCGCGGCAATACAAAACCTCCAGCGGGCGGGCGCCGGCGTCCAGGGCCATGTGCAGCAGCTGCAACCCTTCCACGCGGAAACGCCTGTGCTGCCAGCGATATTTGCGCATGTCCAGCTTGCGTATCGCGACGATGCGGGGATTGCGGCGGCTGGTGATCACCCTTTCCGAGGTCCTCGGAGGCGTCGCTCGCTCGCCCACTGTGCTCACGTCACCACCAGACACGGGATGGTGGTGGTGTTCACCAGCTTGCGCGCGACGCTGCCCAGCAGGTCACTGTGCGGCTGCAATCCGCGCTGTCCCAGCACGATCAGATCCGCCCCGTTCTGGGCAGCGTACTCCAAGATGCGGCCAGCGGGGTCGCCCATCAAGCATTCGTGGGTCACATCGCTGATACCACCCTGCCGGCACCGTTCCGCGGCGTTATCCAAGATGATAGCCGCTGAGTCCTTCAGGAGCTGCAAACGCCCCGCGGTGATCTCCCCGGAGGCGATCATCTCAAGGATTTCGCGCGGCAGGGAGAGATCGCGGATCACGTGCACCAGCATGATCGAAGCGCCCCAACATTTGGCCAGCCCGATGGCCGTATCCACGGCGCGATTGGCATAAGGCGAGCCGTCAACCGGCACCAATAGCTTCTTGAACATGGGCAGGTTCTCCCACCGCTTCCAGCGGTTGCTTCAGCAATGCTTCCAGTTCCTGCTGCAACTTGACGAGATCTTCTCCGCCAGCCATCAGGTTCATCAGGTCTGCCTGGGTAAGCTCCTCGCGGCGATAATCGCCCAGAATACGACCACGTCGCAGGATGATGAAATGGTCCCCGACCGGCCAGGCATGGTTGGGGTTGTGGGTGATGAAGATGACGGCGAGTCCCCGTTGCTTGGCGCGCACAATGTGGTGCAGCACCATGCCGGCCTGCTTGACGCCCAAGGCGGCGGTGGGCTCGTCCAGGATGAGCACCTTGGCGCCGAAGTAGATCGCGCGGCTGATGGCGATGGATTGGCGCTCACCGCCCGACATCGTTCCCACGGGCTGATCGGGATCGCGGATGAGGATGCCCATGTGCGCGAGCACCTCGCGCACGGTTTGTTTGGCAAAGCGGATGTCATAGCCTTTGAACGGCCCGAAGCGCTTTTCCGGCTCGGCACCCAAGAAGAAATTGCGCCACACCGACATCAAGGGGATCAAAGAGAGATCCTGATACACTGTGGCGATGCCCATAGCGAGCGCCTCGCGCGGTGAGTTCAACAACACCTTCTTGCCTTCGAAGAGGTAGTCTCCCTCGGTAGGTTGATACACCCCCGAAAGAATCTTGATGAGCGTGGACTTGCCCGCGCCGTTGTCGCCCAACAGGCATGTGACCTCGCCGGCGTAGAACTGGGCCGAGACGTTGCTCAGCGCAATCACGCTGCCGAACATTTTCGAAACGTTACGCACTTCTAACAAGGGTTGACGTGTTGTCATAGGAGCTATCCCTCCGTACCCTCTGTGCGCGCTTTCGCCGCCGCCAGGCTGATCTCCTGCGCGCGTTTGCGCGTGTAGTTGTTCAGCAACACCGCAGCGAGCAACATCACTCCCAAGAAGCTATAGAACCAGTCGGTATCCCAACCGGCGAAGACGATGCCCACCTGGGCCATGCCAAAGATGATGGCGCCGATGGATGCTCCGATGACCGAGCCGTAGCCACCTGTCAGGAGGCACCCTCCGATCGTCGCGGCGATGATATAGACAAACTCCTGGCCGATGCCCTGGCTGGCCACCGCCGAGCGCAGGCGCACGATGTTCATCATGCCCACCAACCAACCTGCCACTGCGGTGGTCATAAACAAGGCGACCTTGACTCGTGTGGCCGGCACCCCCAAATTGCGTGCCGCGTTGGCATCCCCCCCGGCGGCGAAAATCCAGCTGCCATATTTGGTGCGCAACAGAACCCAACTGGCCAGGATAGCGATCGCTACCCACCAGATGATCGAACTTCGAAACTCGACACCGAAGACATTAATGCCGGTATTGAAGACCAGGCGGGCCAGATCGAACCCTTGGGTCTTGTCAATGCCGCCCACGTAGACCTGCTCGGTGACCAGGCGGGTGATTCCCACGTTGGCGCCGCGCAGTACGAAGAAAGTGGCCAGCGTCACGATGAAGCTGGGCAGCCCGGTGCGCGTCACCATCGTCCCGTTCACATAGCCGATGCCCAGCGCGATCAACAGGGCTACGAATATCGCCGGCCACAGATTCCAGCCCAGCCGCGTGGACAGCAGTCCGGCAACCAGCCCGGTTGTGCCCGTCATCACACCGGTGGAAAGATCGAACTCACCTCCGATCATCAATAATGCCACAGCGATGGCCATAATGCCTAAGGTGGAAGCCGGATCTAGAATGCGCGCGACGCCGGTCACCGAGAGCCAGTTGCCCGGGGCGACGGCAGCAAACAACAACCAGACCGCCGCCGCGCCAATGAGCGCGCCGATCTCCACGCGCCGGAAGACACTTCGGACCAACCCAACTTGAACCAGTTGCTCCTCGGCGCCGGGCACAGCGGTCACAGCCTTAGCCGGCATGAACATTCCTCCTTACCCGATAACGGGTGCGGGACGGAAAAGATTCCGCCCCGCACACAATTACCACCCTTCAACTACGCTCAGCGCGTGCCCTTGGCCGCCAGGTCCTTGACTTGAGCGGCATTGCTCTTGTCCACAAAGCCAGGGCCGGTGAGCACGGGCAGGCCACCACCCACCGTGTTCAGGTTGGTCTTGTAGAGATAGAGGAAGACGACGGGCAAGTAGCCCTGCAGATACTGCTGCTGGTCGATGGCGAAGAGCATCTCATCCGCCTCGATCGCCGCCAGCACATCCGGGCTGAGGTCGAAGGTGGCCAGCATCTGCTTGCCGCCCGCGGCCTTGATGGCATCGCGCGCTGCCATAGCGATCACTGGGTTCAGCGACAGAACTGCATCGATGCTGGGGTCCGCGATCAGCTTGTTCTGGATTGCCGAGACGGTGCCAGCCACATCGCGCACACCGGTGGTGGCCACGTTAAAGCGCTCCACCTCACCCTTGAAGGTGTCCGTCAGGCCGTCGCAGCGCTGCTCCAGACCGATGTTGGCCTCCTCATGGATAACACAGAGCACCTTCTTGGCGCCTGCGGCGTTGAACTTCTCACCGGCGCCCTGGCCAGCCACAAACTCGGTCTGGCCGATGTGGGTCAGCGCGCCCAGCCCCTTGTAGACATCCACGCCGGAGTTGATGGTGATCACCGGGATGCCGGCATCCACCGCCTTCTTGACCGCGTCCTTGAGCGCGTCCGGGTTGGCCAGCGAGACGATGACGCCATCCACATTGGCGGCGACATAGTTCTCCACCAGCTGCGACTGCTCAACCGGATCGCTGCTGCCGCCGGACTTCAGCTCAACCCCGAAGGTGGCCGCCGCATCCTTGGCGCCCTTCTCCACCACCGCCCAGAAGGCATCCTCGGCCGGGTTGGCATGCACTGCCATGCCGAACGTCAGCGGCTTTTGCGCCATGGTCGGCGCCGGTGCCCACACGGCCAACAGGCTCAACAGAAGCACTACAGCCAGCACGGAGAAAACTTTAGAGCGCATCATTGGTTATTCCCTCCTTCTTTTGGTTTCTCTAAAAACTGGACTGCTGGACCACTGGTGTTTTGGTACCTCATTATTATTAGTGTATAGCACTGCTTCCCCGGTTGTCTCATCACCTCCTTTCTTAATGCTCCCCGAGCTTCTTTGCCCGATACCCCAAGTCTCGCCCCGTCCTACGACGTGCTCAGCTGGGAGACACCATAATCTTGCCGTCGGAGCGATCACGCGACTTGTCGATCGCCTGCACGACGTCATCCAGCTTATAGCGAGCGGTGATGATGGGGCTCAAATCCAAGCGACCGGCCGCGACCATGCGGATGACGTTGGGGAAGTTCTCGTCGCCGGAGTGGCCTTGCGAGCCGAAGATCTGCGAACGGCGGATCTGGAACAGTTCGAAGTACATCGGCACCTTCTGTGCGGCGCGTCCGATCAGGGTGACCTTGGCGTTGATGGCCAGCGCTTTTTCCACTTCCGGCAGCACCAACTCCGGCGCGCCGGACGCCTCGACGTGGAAGTTGAAACCTTCGCCCTTGCTCAGCTCCATCATCACCTCGCTCGGTTTTACCTCGCGCGGGTCGTAAACGAACTCGGCGCCGACTTTCTTGGCCAGCTCGCGCCGCTGAGGAGAAACTTCGAATGCTACAATCATACCCGCGCCGGCCGCCTTGGCAAGCCCGATGGCGGCCAATCCGATCGGGCCGGCGCCGAAGACACTCACGTAATGCCCCGGCTTGAAGCCACCCGCGCGGTTGAACATGGCGTTGTAGGACACCGCGCTCGGTTCGGTCAGCGCGCCCACCTCATATGCTTTCTTTTCGTCCCCGAAGCGCTCGGCGATGGCGTCGATCTTCCAGCAGAACTTCTCGTCCACGGCGATGTACTCGGCAAAGGCGCCAGGGATGGTGAAGCCGATCTCCTCCAGGTTGGCGCAGTGGTTGAAGAAGCCGTTACGGCAGGGGATGCAGCGCCCGCACCAGATCATCTCCTCCACAGTGACCATATCGCCCACCTTGAGCGAGGTCACGTTCTTGCCCACCTCCACCACCTTGCCGGAGAACTCGTGCCCCAGGATGGTGGGGAACTTGGTCAGGCCAGGGTAGAGGATGTAGCCGTCGGCATCCGTCTCATAAAAGTGCATGTCCGAGCCGCACACCCCACACGCTTGCACCGCGATGAGCACGTCGTTCGGGCCAAGCTTGGGGTCTTCCCATTGGCGCACGCCCAACTTGGGATGCCGCCAGATCATGTTGCCGCTGATCGCCTTGCCTGTCTGCCTCTCCCACTCCGAGAGGGCATACTCGGGCCGCGGATCCCACTTCGCTTCTAATACGAGCCCTTTCATAAGTACCTCCGTTTTCTCGTTCGTTATGGATTATAAGAGTTTCTTGCCGATTTGACAGCACTCTTCAGCCGATTTCGCTGAGTTTGACCGGGCGCTTTTCACGATAGGATTTCCAGGCAGCCAGCCCCATCACCACCGGGATACGGCCGTCTATGCCGGTCACCGCGGGCGGTCGATCCTCCAAGACACAATGGACGAACTCCTTCATCTCGGCGATGAACGCTTCGGTGTAGCGCTCCATGAAGAAGTAGAGCGGCAGGGCGGAATGGACGCCGTTGGCATCGCTGTAGACGGCATTGTGGGGCGTGTGGTTCGCCACAATGATCCCGCCCGCCGAACCGAAGACCTCGATGCGTTGATCATAGCCATACACCGCCCGCCGGCTGTTGTCGATACAGCCGAGCGCCCCGTTGGCATAGTGCAGGGTGACCAGGGCAGTGTCGATATCGCCCGCCTCGCCGATGCGCGGATCGACCAGCACGCCACCCGCTGCGTAGACCTCCTCCACCTCGCTGGCGATCAGGTAGCGCGCCATATCGAAGTCGTGGATGGTCATGTCGAGAAAGATGCCGCCGGAGACCTTGATGTACTCCAGAGAGGGCGGAGCCGGGTCGCGGCTGGTGATGCGCACGATGTGCGGCTGACCGATCTTGCCCTCTGCCACCATGTCGCGGGCACGCTTGAAGCTGGGATCAAACCGGCGGTTGAAGCCGATCTGCAGCTTGACACCGGCACGTGGCACCGCCTCGAGCGCGCGATCGATCTTGCGCAGATCGAAGTCGATCGGCTTCTCACAGAAGATGTGCTTGCCCGCCTGCGCTGCTTCCTCGATAAATTGCGCGTGGGTATCCGTGCTGGAGCAGATCACCACCGCTTCCACATCGGGATGGTTGAGCACTTCGCGATGATCCGCCGAAACGAAGGGGATGTGCAGCTCGGCGGCACACTGTTGCGCGGCGCTGAGCACCACATCTGCAATGGCCACCACCTGGGCCTCCGGGATGCGGTGCGCCAGATGCTCTGCGTGCACGCGGCCGATGCGGCCGGCGCCGATCACACCGATTTTGACACGTTGGGTCATCGAAAGCCTCCTTGGCAAGTGAACAGTTTACGGTGTTCCATATCCGATCAACCCCGAAGTCGGTGTCCTGAGCGTCACTTATCGCGTCGTTCGAATCGCCGGCACAGCTTGCGGGTTGAAGCGCGCACGATCAGCTCACCATGCACGACCCGGTTGGAAATCTCCTCTCCGTTATCCTCCCGCGCCGTGATGAGCGACAGGAGCATATGCATGGCCAGCCGCCCCATCTCCACCTTCGGCTGTGCCACAGTGGTGAGCGGCGGTTCGAGATAAGAAGCGAACACAATGTCGTCGAAGCCCACCACACTCAGATCCCTAGGAATACAGATCCCCCGGCGCCGTGCTGCAGCAATCAGGCCGATGGCCGTCATGTCATTATAGCAGAAGACGGCGGTGGGTGGATCTGCCAGGGAGAGCAGTGCCTCCAAAGCGCGCTCGCCTCCATCGGGGCGGCCATTGCCCGGGATGATCAGCGTTGCATCCGGTTCGATGCCGGCCTCGATCAACGCGTGGCGGTAACCGGCCTGACGGTCGAGATCCGAGCTGCTGTTGGCCGGCCCGGTCACGTAGCTGATGCGTTGATGCCCCAACTGGATGAGGTGGCCGGTTGCCAACCAACCGCCGTGCTGGTTGTCCACCTCCACGCTGAAGGTGTAGCGGCCACTCTGCTCGTTGTGGTTGTTGATCAGCACCACCGGGGCGCCGATGCGTTCCAGGTGTTCCAGATAGAGTGCTCCCACGCGCGAGGAGGTCACGATGACGCCATCGACGCGCTTGGAACGCAGCATCTCCACCGCGGCGATCTCGCGCTGCGGCTCTGCCCCCGAATTGCACAGGATCACCGTGTAGCCGTGATCGTGTGCCGTGGTCTCGATGCCCTGCACGATCTCTGCCACGAACGGGTCGGCGATGGTGGTGACCACCACTCCCACCGAGTAGGTCTGGCGTGTGACCAGGCCGCGCGCCAGCGCGTTGGGCGAGTAGCCCATTTCCTGCGCCAGGCGCTGAATACGCTCCTTGGTCGCCGCGCTGATGAGCGGACTGTCGCTCAACGCCCGCGATACGGTGGGGTGTGAGACCCCGGCCGCTTTGGCAATGTCCTTGATCGACACGCGCATAACGCTTTCAGCACATCACCTGTGTATGACTCAATACCCCTACCTGTTCCAACGCCTTGCGCAGATACTCCAGCGCGCGACATGCGCTGCTGTCGGCGTCCGGCTGGGGCATGAACTCGCCCGACACATAGCCGGTGTAGCCGGTATCGCGCAAGGCGCTCAAAATGCGCACAAAATCCAGGTGGCCGGCGCCGGGATACCAGCGATTCGAGTCGGCCACGTGGAAGTGGAAGATGTGCTTGCCCGCCAGGCGAATGCTCCCCTCCAACGAGGGCTCCTCGATATTCATGTGGAAGGTGTCCAACAGCAGGCCGAAGTTCGCCGCGCCGACACGCTCGATCAACGCCAGCCCCTCTTCCACTGTGTGGATCAGGTCGGTTTCATAGCGGTTGAGCGGCTCGAGTGCAAAGCGCACACCCTGCGGCGCCGCCGCGGCGGCGCATTCCTGCAATGCTTCCACCAGATAGGCCATCGACTGCGCATGGCTCTGACCGGGTGGCGTGATTCCCCGGATCAGGCCCAGGATCACCACTGCCCCCAGGCGCCGTGCCAGTGGAATGTGGCTCTTCACGCGCTCCACCGCGGCACGGCGCACAGCAGGGTCATTGCTGGTAAAAGATAGCCTTTCTTCTCCCCAAGCCTGGCCGGTGCCGAGCGCCGGCACCTCCAGGTTATAGCACCGGATGACCGCCTCCAGCTCCTCCACGTCCACCAGGCGTGGGTCTCGGATGGCCAGCTCCACGCCATCGTAACCATATGAGGCGATGCGCGCGACGTTGGCTTCGAAGTCGCCCTTAAAAGTCACCGCCTCGAAACGGGCTGCGTGGGTCGATAGGACGATGCTCAGCTTCATCAGACGTGATTGTCCTGACCGAGGCGCGGCAATGCATAGACCGGTCGCCAGCCGGGGCTCTGCGGTTCGCGCAAGAAGGGCTCCATTTCGGCGGCGGTGCGCAGGGTGACTTCCTCGACGGGCGGCAGCGTTCCGGGTGGGAACGCCGCCAGGATCTCATCGTTGATCAAAGTCAGGTAGCGCAGGATTGCCACCAGCGGGCGCTTCGCCTTGCGCGCATCGCCGTGGGTTGCCTTGCCGACCACCCCTTCCGGCGTGGCGGCGAGCTCGATGGCAAAATGCCCTTCCCCTTCGCTCCAGCGGCTGGGCCGCCCGAAGGGATCGACCGCCTTATCGAAGTGACCATCCGGCAGATACGCCTTGCCTTCGGTGTCCACGGCATATTGCATATTGACCATCTCGGGGAAGAGCAACAGCGCCAGCGAGGTCTCCGACTCATCGGCGTGCACAAAGTTGGTATCCCAGCCGCCGCCGCGTTCCTTGGTACGGAACATCTCGCGCACGGCGCGGTGCCAGTCGATCACGCGAAAGATGCCGGGCAGCTGATAGCGCTTCTGGAATTCCTGGATGGCCGACTCGAGCACCCACAGCTGACCATGGTTATTGATGATGATCTGCTTGCGGAAGCCGTCGTTCCACAGGCCCAACATGACATCCATCAGCAGCTCGCGCACGACGTGCTCGCGCACGATCACCGTGCCGGGCATGCCGACGTGGTGATACGGATGGGCGCCGTAATTCAGCGGCGGGAGTGCCAGGTTGACGTGTCCGGGGCGGTGCTTTTCCGTATAGCGCCGTACACCCTCGCAAATCATGCTGACGAAGAGCGTGTCAGCGGCGCTGGGCAGGTGCATACCATGGTTCTCGGTGCACCCTACCGGGATGAACACGATGTCGTTCTTGCGACGGTTTTCGATGACCTTGTAGCGGGGCGTGGTCTGGATGTACGCGCCCACCTTGCCCCACTCCGAGGGTGAGGGGATGCCGTATTCTGCCAACACCGCATCCAGCTGCTCTTCGCTCATATCCCAGACTTCTTTTTTCATCCGCCCCACGGCGTTGTCTTCGAAGAAGAGATCGGGTTGCTCGGTGGGGATCAAACCCTTTGGAATTACTCTTGTCTCAGCCATACGTGGTTATTCTCCTATAGTGGGTAAAGTGTTTTCAAGGTTGTATGCACAGGATATCTTGTCGCACCATATTCTCTGACCTTCACGGGAGGCCAGGCGTCATTATCGCACACGTGTGCGTAATATATTATTCCATGGAATTGCCCCAGAGTCAAGAGCTGAGCGGACAAGTTTCGACAAGAAAGGGTTTTCATGTCACCGGGAAGAAGCGCCCCACGACTTTCAGCGTCGCAGCCCGCGCCGCAGCGGCCAGCTCGGCCGGATCGCGCTCCCAGTACTCCGGACGGAACAGCTCGATGGAACACAGGCCGTCATAGTGGATGCGTTGCAGCCGGGCGAGGATTTCGTCCAACGGGATAACCCCTTCGCCGGGCAGCAGCCGATGCGCATCCTCGATGGTCTCTTTGGGGCGTGCCTCGACGTCGTTGATATGGAAGATGAAAATCTTGGCGGCGTCCACCGTGGCAATGCTCTCCAAGTCGGAGCCGCCAGCGTAAAAGTGGCATGTATCCAGCACCAGCCCCACATTGGCACGATCTACCTCGCGCACGATTTCCCAACACTCACTCAGGGTGCGCACAGAGCACCAACCGAAGCCGAGAAACTCAAACGCCAGCTGCATCTCATAGGGAGCAGCCAGCTGTGCGAGCTCGCGCAGGACGCGCACCGACTCGCGCTTGATCTCCTCCCAATCGACACCCTCCGGTTTGGGGCTGGGAACGACCACAATCTTGCGACAATTCAGCGCCTGGCCGACCTCACACAGCTGCCGACAACGCGCTTTGACCTGTTCATACTCGTCTGGCGGACGGAAGGTGATGAACTCGATGGAGTTGAAGCTGACCGGCTGCACCCCGGCCTGATCGAGCAACACCTTCAGAGTCTCTACCGAATTAGGCGGAGAAGCGAGATACGTATCGAGCTTCGCAGCCCAGATCTCTAGCGCTTTAAATCCGGCAGAACCGGCGGCGGCGATGTCTTGCGGCAGCGAAGCTTTCATGGTGGTGGCTCCGTTGATCGCGAGCAACATAGGGAATCCTCCTAGATTGTCTTGCTATGGATAATGATGCTGGTTTCCAGATTTCGAACTGGGCACCTTCAAACCGCGACCGCCTGGCTCACAGGGATATCCAATCTCTTATGCTGCAGTCGTTCAGGGCAACACCCTAAACGGATCACTTCGATGATATCCTCTGCGCTCACATCCTTCTTGGCAAAATCACCCGTCTTCTCGCCGCGATCCAGGATGGTAAAACGGTCTGCAACTTGGTAGACGTGATAGATGTTGTGGGTGATGAAGACGACCGGCAAGCCGTGATCTTTCAAACGCTGGATGAACTCCAACACCATTTCGGTCTCGCGTACCGAGAGAGCGTTGGTAGGCTCATCCATGATGACCAGTTTGGCCTCAAAATACATGGCGCGTCCGATATTGATCGATT
>JASFBB010000165.1:0-6247 GCA_036172345.1 Anaerolineae bacterium | reverse complement strand
GTCCACCGATTTCTATCCCAAGATGGTGAGTGGATTGGTATGGATGGAGCTATCTTAGGTCACCTGAGCTCGGTCCGGGGAACGCAAGATGATCAGATTGATCACCCACCTGGCGTGACGAAGAGTGCCGCGGCCACAATGCCCACCACGGCACAGATGAGCATCAGCGACAGAGCGATTACGACGATAATATAAAGGCGATAGTCTGCAATATCCGGGCGCGATGGATTGGGGGGAGAGATGCTCGCCTCCGAGGATATCGCATTGGGAGCGAGAGCGTCGGGCAAGGATGCGATGTTCGTTGACGGTGGGGACGAGAGCAAAGGGATGATGGGAAGCGGTGGAGGCGTGCGACCCAGTTGTTCCAATCCTTTGCGTGCTCGTTCGTTGTAGGGGTTTAGAGTGAGCACATTTTCGAGGCAGACGATGCGCTCGGCATCGGTATCTACTACACCGCTCATCCACAGCCACGCATGCTCGTTATGCCGGTCGGCCGCCAAGATGCTCTCCAAGAGGCGACGTGCTTCCACCTTGTTGCCGGCTTTGAGTGCTGCGATCGCTCGGGCGAGGGTTCCCTTTGGATCTACAGAGGTCATTCACACAACCTGTTGCACTTTCTCCCAAACGGGGCGAGTGTCCATGTCCTCAACCAGCCGCCGCAATTCGAAGATTTGGTCACGCAAGAGGGCTGCCTTCTCGAACTCCAGCTGAGCGGCCGCCGCTTTCATCTGCTTCTCCAGCTCCTTAATAAGATGATATGCTTCTTCCTTGGGGATATCGCGGCGGATGCGATATGGAGCGCGTTCCTCAGCTGCTTTGTGCATCTGGACGCGATCTGTCAGGTCGCGCACTGCTTTGACGATGGAACGCGGCTCGATGCCATGAGCCTGGTTATAGGCGATCTGTTTCGCCCGGCGGCGGTTGGTTTCCTCGATAGCGCGTCGCATCGATTCGGTAATAGTGTCAGCATACATGATGGCAGTGCCTTCTATATGGCGGGCGGCGCGTCCGATGGTCTGGATCAAGGCAGATTCGGAGCGCAAAAAACCTTCCTTGTCGGCGTCCAGGATGGCCACCAATGAGACCTCCGGAAGATCAAGCCCTTCGCGCAGCAGGTTGATGCCCACCACCACATCGTACACGCCCAGGCGCAGATCGCGCAAAATCTCCACGCGTTCCAGAGTCTCGATATCGCTGTGGAGATAGTGCACTTTGACGCCCAGCTCCATCAGGTAATCGGCCAGATCTTCGGCCATGCGCTTGGTCAGCGTGGTCACGAGCGCCCGTTCTCCGCGCTGGACGCGCTTCCTGATCTCGGCAATCAGATCATCGATCTGTCCCTTAACCGGGCGCACGATGATCTGCGGATCGACCAAGCCGGTGGGGCGGATCACCTGCTCCACTACGTGCCCTTTCGAGACGCTCAGCTCGTAAGGACCTGGGGTAGCGCTGGTGTAGATAACCTGATGGATGTGCTCTTCCCATTCTTGGAAGCTGAGCGGGCGGTTGTCCAAGGCGCTGGGCAGGCGGAATCCGTAATCCACCAGCACCTGCTTGCGACTGCGATCACCATGATACATACCATGGATTTGGGGGATGGTCATATGGGACTCATCGATGACCATCAGGAAGTCATCGGGGAAGTAATCGAGCAACGTCCAAGGAGTGGAACCTGGCTCACGCTGCCCAAGATGGCGTGAGTAGTTCTCGATACCGGCGCAGTAGCCCACCTCGCGCAGCATTTCGATGTCATAGCGTGTACGCTGCTCAAGTCGTTGTGCCTCCAACAACTTCCCTTGGGCACGCAATTCGGCCAGACGTTCCTCGAGTTCTGCCTCGATGTCTGCGATCGCTTTCAACAGCTTCTCCTGAGGGGTGATGAAATGCTTGGCGGGATATATGTCCAGGCTAGTACGTCGCCTCAGGACTTCACCGGTCAACGGGTCAATTTCGGTAATGCGCTCGATCTCATCCCCGAAGAACTCGATCCGATAGGCTAGGTTGCTGTATGGTGGCATGACCTCCAGGGTATCACCGCGCACGCGGAACGAAGCGTGCTTCAACTGTAGGTCGTTGCGCTCATAATGGATGCTCACCAGATGACGCAAAATCTTATCGCGTTTGCGTGTCTCACCTTGCTGCAGATGGATGACCACCTTGCCGTATTCAACGGGATCGCCCAGGCCATAGATAGCGCTCACCGAGGCCACAATGATCACGTCGCGCCGTGAAAAGAGCGCTTGTGTGGCGGCCAGCCGCAGTCGGTCGAGCTCATCATTGATGCTGGCATCTTTCTCAATATAGGTATCCGTGCGCGGGATATATGCTTCCGGCTGATAGTAATCGTAATAACTGACAAAGTACTCGACAGCATTGTCGGGGAAGAACTCGCGAAACTCGCTGTACAGCTGAGCGGCCAGCGTCTTATTGTGCACCATCACCAAGGTGGGTTTCTGTACTGCCTCGACAACCTTAGCGATGGTGAACGTCTTGCCTGTGCCGGTGGCACCCAACAAGGTCTGGTGTTCCACCCCGGCACGCAGGCCGGCCACCAGCTGCTCAATCGCTTCTGGTTGGTCGCCCGTAGGTTGGAAGTCAGACACCACCCTGAAATCAGGCATAACAAGTCAAATCCGTCGCACACCGTAAGATTACGTAACCCTTCTTCAATTAATTATGCGCCGGATAGCCCGACGTTGTCAATCCTCCATCGGATTGTTAAAACGTGCCAGCAACGGCGTGGAGGAGCGCAACCTAGTTCCGGGATGATATGCTCCGGAATGATATGCTGACGGTATAATGGTATAGGCGAGTTCCTTGCTGAAAGCCGCTCGCGGTGGTACACTGAGCATCACGTTGACAATGTTTTCCCGGGCGGAATGAGATGGCAACGCAGGCCCTCTATCGAAAATGGCGTCCTCGCACCTTCGACGAGGTTGTTGGACAGGATCATGTGACGCGCACGCTGCGCAATGCGCTTGCCAGCGGGCGTATCAGCCATGCCTATCTTTTCGCCGGCGTGCGAGGGACAGGCAAGACCACCATGGCGCGTCTGCTGGCAAAGGCGGTAAACTGTGAAGGCGAGGGTACGGAAAAACCCTGCGGCAGCTGTCGCATCTGTCGTGCTGTGGACGAGGGCAGTTTGATCGACCTCATCGAGATCGATGCGGCTAGCAATCGCGGCATCGACGAGATTCGCGATCTGCGCGACAAGGTGGGCTTCCGACCGAATGAAGCACGTTACAAGTTCTACATCATCGACGAAGTTCATATGCTAACTGAGCCGGCTTTCAATGCGTTACTCAAGACTCTGGAAGAGCCACCCGCGCATGTCATCTTCGTATTGGCAACGACTGAGCCACATAAAATTCCTGCCACAATCATTTCGCGTTGTCAGCGTTTTGATTTCCGGCGCATTCCATTGGCCGATATCGCCCGCTGGCTGCAGCATATTGCAACCCAGGAAGGATTGTCAGTGGAAGAGGCAGCGTTGGAGTACATTGCCCGCCAAAGCAGCGGCAGCCTGCGCGACGCTATCAGCTTGCTCGACCAGTTGACTGCTTACAGTGATACTACCGTTACCCTAGAGCACGTGCGGGGCATTTTAGGAAGTGTCTCCTCTCAGGCGGTGAGCCAACTGGTGGACTGTCTTATCGCCGGGGAACAGGTACGTGGCCTAGAGTTGATCAACCAACTGGTATGGGATGGCAGCGAACCGCGCCAACTCGCACGTGAGATTGTCGAGCATCTGCGCAAGATGTTATTGCTCAAAATGGGTGATGGTGCGACCCTGTTGCGGGCCAGCACCAGCGATGAGGAGCTCACCAAGGTACATGCCCAGGCAAGTCGGGTCAATCCGCGCTGGTTGTTGCGCGCCATCCGTCTGTTCAACAGCGCCGCTTTGGAGAGCAGAACCAGCTTCATTCCCCAGCTTTCTGTGGAGTTAGCATTTCTGGAGGCGATCTTTGAGGATTCGTCTGAAGCGGCACCTCCACAACCGGTTGGGACACGGGAAATGCGCACCCGGCCGGTTGAGTCACCGACATCGTCCAGGGTGTCTGCTCCGGTCGCCATAGCTGAGACATCACCGACGCCTAGCCAGCCTTCAGTGATACGCGAGGTGCCCAACGACCTGGCCACACCTTTGGTCGTACCCGGTCAAAGTGGCAATGTAGCCCTGGATAAACTGCGGGATAACTGGAAATCGGTAATCCTGGCCCACCTGCGCAAAATCGACCCCATGGCGCAGGGGTTGTTGAATTCGGTCACCTTAATGGATGTAGCAGGTGATGAGGTGATTGTAGAGGCTGCCTCGGACTGGCTGAAGGGTCGCATCGAACAGGCACGTGTTCGCTCAAAGATAGAAGCGTGTTTTAAAGATGTATTGGGCACACCGTTGCGATTGCGCTGTGTGCTGAAAGGTGAATATCGGCCCAAAAGAGAGCTCGGTCCTCCCACGTCGGAGGAAAACGCAGCTGCTGAGTCTTCATCAAAGACGTCAGTCTTGCACACGACACCCCACTCTCAGGCCGCCGAAGATGAGAACGATCCGCTGGCGGAAGAGATCCGTCGGCTGGGAGGTGTGCGGGCTAACTCATCATAAGCAGGGGAGATGAGCATATGGCAAAGGGAAAAGGCAGAGGGTTTCAGATGCCCATCGGCAGTCGCATGGGTGGAATGGCCGAGCAGCTGAGAAAATTGCAAGAGGATATGCTCGCTGCTCAGGAAGCACTGGGTGAGGAGACGATAGAGACCAGTGCAGGTGGTGGTGCTGTGAGGGTTGTAATAAACGGTCATCTGCGCCTTGTTTCACTGACTATCGATCCGGAAGCGGTCAACCCTGAGGATGTTGAAATGCTTCAGGATTTGATCATCGCTGCCGTCAACGAAGCGATTGAAAAGGCACAAGAGATGGCTGCGGAGCGGATGAGCGGCTTCGCCGCCGGCTTGAAGATCCCAGGTCTCTTCTAAGGCCTTATGCAAGTGCTGGTCGAGCCAGTCGCTCGTTTGATCGAGGAGCTATCGCGCTTGCCGGGCATTGGCCCTAAGACATCAGCCCGGCTGGTTTTCTACCTGTTGCGGGCGCCCGCTGAACAAGTATACGCCCTGGCAGAGGCACTGCGTGATCTGCGTGCGCGTACCCGCTTCTGCAGCGTCTGCTTCAACATCACCGATGTAGACCCGTGTGCCATTTGTAGCGACCCAGAGCGTGATCGCTCCATCATCTGTGTGGTCGAAGAACCCCTGGATGTGGTAGCCATCGAACGCACGCGCGAGTATCATGGGCTCTATCATGTGCTACATGGCACCCTCTCGCCGGTAGAGGGCATCGGCCCCGATGACTTGCATATCGCCGATCTTTTGCCGCGGTTAAAAGCTGATGTGCCGGTGCGTGAAGTGCTCATTGCCACCAACCCCAATATGGAGGGCGAAGCGACTGCGATGTACCTGGCGCGCCGACTGGCAGGCACCGGTGTCACGATCACACGGCTGGCACGCGGCTTACCTATGGGTGGCGATCTGGAATACGCTGACCAGGTCACGCTGAGCCGTGCGCTGGCCGGCCGTCAGGTGATGGAGTGATCGGTTCGCGCCAATCACCTCTCTATGAGAAGTGCCTGCACGATCATCTCCTCGCTAGGGTTCTATGTCGGCGATGGAGTCCACAATGCGCGTTGGGCGGTAGGGGTACCGCGATACCTGTTCGCGCCGTGTGACCCCGGTAAGCACGAGGATAGTTTCCATACCACTTTCTACCCCGGCAATGATGTCGGTCTCCATGCGATCGCCCACCATAATCGTGTTCTCCGAGTGTGCGTCCAGATAGTTGAGCGCCATACGAATCATCAACGGATTGGGTTTCCCCACGAAAAATGGGCTGACCCCGGTCGCTCTTTCGATGAGCGCTGCCATAGCGCCGCATGCGGGGGCTATTCCCGTCTCGGTGGGACCGGTGGGATCAGGATTAGTGGCAATGAAGGCGACACCCTCTGCCACCAGGCGCATCGCTTTGGTGATCATTTCCATATTGTAGGATCGGGTCTCGCCCAACACCACATAGTCGGGTTTGACATCTGTGATTACGTAGCCAACGTCGTGAATGGCGGTGGTGAGCCCGCTCTCTCCGACCACAAAAGCGGTGCCGTGGGGTCGCTGCGATTTCAGGAAACGTGCTGTGGCCAACGCCGAGGTGAAAATGATCACCAAAGCGATGCGCCTGGTGGCAGAGGGTGTCGCCTTCATTGCC
>JASFBB010000164.1:0-1591 GCA_036172345.1 Anaerolineae bacterium | reverse complement strand
CGGCCAACGTGCACTGGCGGCGCCATCCTTCAGACGCAGAGGAGGTGGGTTGACGCGCATCTTCTTCGCCACCGACATCCACGGTTCCGAGGTCTGCTGGAAGAAGTTCCTTAACGCCGGCGCGTTCTACGATGTGGATGTGCTGGTGTTGGGCGGCGATATGACCGGCAAGGCGATCGTGCCCATTGTGCAACAAGGAGGTAGGCGCTATCGCGTGGTGCTGCTCGAACAGGAACATGAGCTGCAGGGCGACGACGCGCTGGCGGAGATGATGGGGCGCATCCGCAGCCGGGGGTATTACCCCTATGTGACCACGCCGGAGGAGCTCGCCGCGCTCAAAGAGGACCCCCAGCGGGTGGAGCAGCTGTTCATCGCGCAGGTGTTGCAGACGATGGAAAAATGGCTGGCCTACGCCGACACCAAGCTGGATGGCACCGGCTTGCGCTGCTATGTCGCGCCGGGCAACGACGACATGTTCCAGATTGATGCGTTGATCCGCGCCTCTCGGCATGTCACATTGGCGGAGGGGCAGGCGATCGCGCTCGACGAGCATCACACGATGATCAGCTCGGGCTGGACGAACATCACCCCATGGCACACCTTCCGCGAGGAGCCGGAGGAGGCGCTGCACGCCCGCCTGAGCGCGCTGGTGGCGCAGCTGCCCAGCCCGCGCACCGCCGTCTTCAACTTCCACGTGCCACCCTACGGCAGCACCCTCGACGACGCGCCCGAGCTAACCGCAGACCTGCGGCCCAAGCGCGCCGGCAACGCGACGGTGCCGGCCGGCAGCCGTGCGGTGCGTGATCTGATTGAGCAACACCAGCCGCTGCTTGCGCTCTGCGGCCACATCCACGAAGCGCGCGGGAGCGTGCGCCTGGGGCGCACGCTGTGCATCAACCCGGGGAGCGCCTACGAACAGGGCAGGTTGTTGGGTGCCGTAATCCAACTGGAACGCGGCACGGTGAAACATTACGTTTTGACCACCGGATGATCTCAAAAAAGGAGGCTACGATTATGGCTCGGACAAAGGAGAACGCCGAAACGACGTTGTTCTTGCGCAAGGCGACCGGCTTGGTGCGCGCGTGGTCGGTCTTCGATGCTTTCATCTATGCCACTTTCTCGATCAATCTGATCACGCTGGGGCTGTATAGCTTCAGCCAGATGTATTATTTCGAGGGGGGACTGCTGCCCGTGTTGCTGGTGAGCGGTTTCTTCATTGTATTTGAAATCATCGTCTATGCCGGGCTGATCGCGGTGATGCCGCGCGCGGGCGGCGATTACGTGTGGCAGAGCCGCATCCTGGGGAGCGGCCTGGGCTTCGTGCTGGCGGTGACAGGCTGGTGGTTCATCCTGTGGCTCTGGGTGCCGCTGTATGGCGACATGTTGCGCCAGGTGGTCTTCACCCCGCTTTTGGGCATCCTGGGGGCGACCGACGCGGCGCTGTGGTTCAGCCAGACGGCGGAGGGGCTGTTCCTCGCCTCGGTGGTCACCTGTCTCTTTGTCAGCTTCTACATCGCTCTGGGCATGAAGATATACTCCCAAATCCAGAAGGCATGCTTCTTCATCGCCCTCGCGGGCTTGGTGGTGGTCT
>JASFBB010000163.1:0-1625 GCA_036172345.1 Anaerolineae bacterium | reverse complement strand
CCCATTTTGAGCCGCGCGTGCTCTATGAGGATGAAAAGTTTGTGGACTATGTGGACATCGATGGTGTCAAGCGGCGCTATCAGAAAGCCGAGGGTGTGCTCCCCACCGCTATGTCATGGCCGATTCGTGACTGGCGCACTTGGCAGGAAATCAAAGGCGAGCGGTTGCGCCTTGACACGATCTCGCAACGTTTTCCACCCCACTGGCCCGAATTGCTTCAGGAGTATCGCAACCGCGACTATCCGTTGGCGGTGGGTGGCTACCCACTAGGGCTGTTTGGCACGTTGGTGCATCTGTTGGGTTATCAAAACCTCTTCTATAGCTACTACGACCAGCCGGACTTGCTCCACGATATCCTGCGTCACCTCACCAGTTTGTGGATGGCCATCTGGGAGGAGGTGATGGCACAGGTGGATGTGGATGTGGTGCACATTTGGGAGGACATGTCCTCGTCGCGTGGTTCGATGATCTCTCCCGCTACGTTCCGTGAGTTTATGACCCCGTACTACAAGCGTCTCGCCGATTTTCTCAAGGGGCGCGGCGTGCAAGTGATCCTGGTGGACACGGATGGCAATTGCGCTCAGCTTATACCGCTCTTTCTAGAGGCGGGGATCACTGGTCTATATCCGATGGAAGTGAGCGCCGGGATGGATGTATTGGCAGCGCGGCGGCAGTATCCCCAGCTGCAGATGATGGGTGGTGTCCCCAAGAGCGAGTTGGCTAAGGGCAAGGTGCGTATCGATGCCATTCTGGAGGATATCGCATCGTTGCTGCGCAGTGGAGGATACGTCCCCTTTGGCGATCATCTGATCCCACCGGAGGTGCCTTGGGAGCACTTTAAGTACTATCGCGAACGCCTCAACGCATTGATCGAGCGCGGTGGCAAGTAGTATTTTGATAACCACTCAAAGAGCGATTTGCGCTGTCACTTTCCCAGGGGTGCCCTTATATAGGCCACGCGTTTAACGTACCAGCCGGGCAGTCAAGATGATCTCTTCAACAGCGGCGAGTGCCTTGGATACGGGACACTCTTGCTTTGCCTTGGCTGCCAGCGCCTGGAACTTTGCTTCATCGAGACCGGGCACCTCTGCTTCGCAGCGCAGCTCAATCTTTCGAATGACAGGGCCAGCCTCGAGGTGGACGCTGGCAGTGGTGTGAACGCGCTGAGGTGGCGTGCCAGCCTCACTCAGCAATGCCGATAGGTACATAGAGAAACAACCGGCGTGTGCGGCGCCAATGAGCTCCTCGGGATTGGTGCCCTTGCCTTCTTCGAAGCGCGAGGCAAAGGTAAAGGGGCCCTCATAGAGGCCGCTGCCCAGCTTCATCACGCCGCTGCCTTCTTTGAGCGTGCCTTGCCAGGTTGCTTCCGATGTACGAACTGCCATAGTGTTCCTCCTGGATTAGATTATTGTCACGGTATTAGATGGTGAAACTCAATATACTATTGGCGGGTCTATTTATGCAATTGAGCATCCTTGTCCAACCTCACTTCTAAGACGAGACGTTATCCTGATCAGGCACGTCGGCTGGGCAATGGCGGAGCATATTCACATCTGGATGAACCCATATGCCATCCAGCCGCCGTCGATGATCAGCACCTGGCCGCACATAAAGTCGGACTCGCG
>JASFBB010000162.1:0-12542 GCA_036172345.1 Anaerolineae bacterium | reverse complement strand
GCACTTCTGAAACAAGCGTTGGAAGGCCCCGCTGAGGTACTGGTTGGCTTCGAGATGCATGATCGAAGCGTGCCGCGCCACGGATATGCAGTTCAATATAAAGGTCGTATCGTTGGAACAGTGACAACGGGCATGTATGCTCCCACCATAGGTCGCTACCTTGGAATGGCCTACGTGCCTTCCGAATTAGCCCAGGTAGGCACCGAAATTGAGGTGATCATCCATGAGCGACCGCGCAGCGCCCGCATCGTGCCACGACCATTCTATACGCCAGCCTATCGGCGGTGCGTCTCAGAATGATACCAGCAGCGCCATTTGGCGGTAGTTGCCTATTCTGGGTTTGTTCGTAAACTTAAAAGTGCAGCGCTTCGTGCCAGAACGCTAAGAATAAGGGAGGAAAAGGAGAAGATGAAACTCGACGCCAGTGCTCGCTACACAGACAGCCATGAATGGGTGCGCAAAGAAGGCGATGTAATGGTATGTGGTATCACAGATCACGCCCAGGAAGAGCTATCCGATGTGGTGTATGTGGAGCTCCCCGAAGTGGGGGACTCGCTGAATAAAGGTGACCGCTTCGGGGTGATCGAGTCGGTTAAGGCAGCTTCCGATCTCTATATGCCTGTGAGCGGAGAGATCATCGCTGTGAACCAGGAACTGCTTAACGCGCCGGAGCTGGTGAACAAGGATCCCTACGGCCAAGGATGGATGATCAAGATCAGACCTTCGAACCCATCTGAGTGGGATGCTCTGCTCAGCCCGGAAGAGTACGAGAAATCTGTCGAGGAGCATGAGTAATGCCCTATATCCCGCATACCGAGGCCGAGCGGCGGGCTATGTTGGAAACCATAGGCCTTCCCTCGTTGGAGGCCCTGTTCGAGGACGTGCCGGCGCAGTGGCGTTTCCCTCAGCTCAATCTGCCGCCAGCCGCTTCAGAAATGGAAATCCTGGACGAGCTGAACGTACTGGCTCGCAAAAATCGTGCCGTGGGGCAGTTCGCCATCTTTCTCGGCGCCGGCGCGTATCACCATTTTGTCCCCAGTGTAGTGGATCATCTGGCCAGCCGCGGGGAGTTTGCCACATCCTACACACCTTACCAGCCCGAAGTGAGTCAGGGGACCTTGCAGGCGATGTTTGAGTATCAGAGCATGATCACCCGACTTACGGGGATGGAGGTGGCCAACGCCAGCCACTATGACGGGGCGACAGCGATGGCAGAGGCAGCCCTAATGGCTCTCAATGTAGCGCGTGGTCGCCGGAAAAAGATCCTGATATCGCCGACTATCCATCCTCAATATCGCCAGGTGCTGCGCACCTATTTGCCCCCGGACAGCGATCTAGCCTATGTCACTGGCGACGAGGTTTTGACCGCGGGAATCTCTGATCTGGTCGTCCAAATCGACCAGGAGACTGCCTGCCTGATCATCCAGAACCCTAACTTTTTGGGGGAGCTGGAGGATGTGGATGGCTTGGCAGAAAAAGTCCATGCCCAGGGCGCTCTGTTGGTGGTGGTCAGTAACCCGATTATCAGCCTGGGTCTTTTGAAACCGCCCGGAGAGTACGGTGCCGACATTGTGGTTGCCGAAGGGCAACCTCTTGGCACTGCTCTGAACTGTGGCGGACCATATCTTGGCATTTTTGCCACCCGTGAGGAGTACATGCGGCGGATGCCTGGTCGTTTGGTCGGAGAGACGACCGATCGCAGAGGGCAAAGGGGTTATGTGTTGACGCTCACCCCGCGCGAGCAGCACATCCGGCGTGAAAAGGCTACCAGCAACATCTGTACCAACCAGAGTTTGATCGCCTTGCGTGCCGCAATCTATCTGGCTTATATGGGCAAACAGGGACTTCGGGCTGTCGCCGAGTTATGCTATCACAAAGCCCATTACGCGGCGCGCGAGATCACTCAATTACCCGGTTTTACCGTGACAACCTTTCGTCCCTTCTTCAACGAGTTTCGAGTGCGATGTCCTATGTCGGTATCTCAGCTGAACCGATTTCTGCTGGATCGAGGCATTCTGGGCGGCTATGATCTGGGAGGAGATTATCCGCACCTGGAACAAGAGATGCTGATTTGCGTGACCGAGATGAATACGCGTGAACAGATCGACCGATTAATCGTCGCTTTGCGGGAGGCAACCCGATGAGCGAACCGTCGTTGTTCGAGCTATCCACACCTGGCCGCACTGCCTTTACTCTGCCCTCTCTGGATGTACCGGCGGCGCCACTGCCCGAAGGATATGTACGCGCCGATGTGCCACTGCCAGAAGTGAGCGAATTGGAGCTGGTGCGTCATTTCACCAGGTTGAGCCAGCTGAATTACTGCATCGACGCGAACTTCTATCCACTTGGGTCATGCACGATGAAGTACAACCCCAAGGTCAACGAGAGAGCGGCCTCGATCGAAGGCTTGACCCAGGTGCATCCCTTACAGCCAGAAGAAACTCTACAGGGCAGTCTGGAGCTGATGTATCGCCTGCAGGAGGCGCTCAAAGAGATCGCCGGATTCGCTGGTGTGTCGCTCCAGCCCGCTGCGGGTGCGCATGGTGAGCTAACCGGTGTTTTAATGATGCGCGCCTATCATCGCAGCCAGGGGGAGAACCAGCGGAGAAAAATTCTCATCCCGGACTCGGCCCACGGGACCAACCCCGCTTCCTCAGCAATGGCCGGACTTACCGTCGTACAGCTCCCTTCGGACAAACGCGGTAATGTAGACTTGACCGCGCTCAAACAGGCATGTGATGACACAGTGGCTGGTCTGATGCTCACGAACCCCAACACATTGGGCTTGTTTGAGGAACATGTGCTCGAGGTATGTGAGACGGTACATGCTTGTGGTGGGCTGATGTATGGGGATGGCGCCAACCTGAACGCTCTATTGGGCATTGCGCGACCGGGCGATTTGGGCTTTGATGTGATGCATTTCAACCTGCACAAGACATTCTCGACCCCTCACGGTGGTGGCGGACCTGGAAGTGGACCGGTGGGGGTGTCTGAACGTCTGGTGCCTTTTTTGCCCGGCCCGATTGTCGTCAAAGAGGGTGAGCGCTTTCGTCTGCACGTCCCAGAGAGATCCATCGGCCGTGTGAGGGCTTTCTTTGGCAACTACGGTGTGTTCATCCGGGCGTATACCTACATCCGCATGCTTGGATCAGAAGGATTACGCGCCGTCGCTGAACATGCCGTGCTTAATGCCAATTATCTAAAAGCTCTGGTGTCGCCCCATTTCCCGGTGGCCGTAGAACGTACGTGTATGCATGAGTTCGTCGTGCATGGCGATGTGCCCGGCACCGATGTGCGCGTGCTGGAGGTGGCCAAGCGATTAATTGATTATGGCTTCCACCCACCCACCAACTACTTTCCGTTAATCGTCCACGATGCATTGATGATCGAACCAACCGAGACGGAGAGCAAACAAACGCTCGATACATTTGCTCGGGCGCTGGCAGCAATCGCGGAGGAGGCGCGAACTAACCCGGCGTTGTTGCACGAGGCGCCTCACAGCACACCGGTATCACGTCTGGATGAGGTCAAAGCGGCACGCAACCCCGTCTTGTGCTATAAGGGATGATGTTGCGCCGAGTGTTGGCACCGGGGCCGGGCTTAAGAGACCTGCCCCGGCGCTCTTATGACGTTCAACGCGTTTCTCCATCTGAGGGAGCAGACGCTAGGGAACGTTGCCTTTTGTGTGCCGGTTCGAGGTGCATCAGGATAAACAGAGTAACCAGAGCGATCAAAAGATCGAGTATCATCCCGTACATCGCCACGAGTGGCCCGACCACCTCAAACAGCTGGCCAATCAGCCAGGGCAAAACCATCCCTCCTGCGCCGGCACCGGCAAAAAACCAACCTGTGATGCTTCCGGTGATGGCCAAACGGCGTTCTGCAAAACCCAAAGTCACCGGAAAGATCGATGCAATCGCTAACCCTGCAATAAGGGTGCCAACCCACAGCGCTGCGAGCGAATGGGGTTGCGCCAAGATCACCACCAGACCAGTGAGACAACCCAACAGATCTCCCAGCAAGATGTAGCGCGGCCTCAGGTGCATTGCCAAGGGGGTGGCGATCAGGCAACCCACAGTGAACGCGGCGTAGAATGTGGAGTTCAGGTAGGAGATAAGCGTATCGCTTCCCATCTTCAGGGTACGCGCATAGGTGAAAATCCAGCCACCGAAGCTGCTCTCCACACCCACGTAAAGGAATAAGAACAGGGTGATCAAGAAGACCAGCGTCCGGTTGATAGGCAACGGCACGCCGGCCTCCGCCCGCTCGACCGCACGTGTTGGATTGGGTAGAATGAACATCCACAAAGCAAAAGGTAGCACCAGCAGGGCAATGGCCCAGTAGGACCAATGGATCCCGCCGCTGAGCTGAGCCAAGTGAGTGACCAGCACGGGTGTCAGCAGTCCACCAGATCCGAAGAAGAAGTGTCCCGCAGTCATAAATGCGCCCGATTTGGCGCGATGCACCCACATCAAAGAGGTGTTCACACCCACGTCAAGCGTGCTTACGCTCAGTCCCAAGATCAGCTGCACCAGGGTGAGCAGCCAGAGCATTGGGACAATCGGGGTCACACCCAACAATGCTGCGATGATGAACAGTGTACTTCCCGTAAGGGTGTGGATTGGCAAGTGGTCATATAAGCGACCACACAGCACAGAACCCATCAGATAGCCGAACGAACGCGTTAAGAAGAGGAAGCTGATGCCACTCACCGAGCTCCCTGTATTTTGGGCAAGACCGGGCAGGGTTGGCCCTAGCGAGGCCACGAATATGCCGATAATAAAATATCCTCCATAATAGCCAGCCGTTTGCGCGATGGCCACGTTGCGGTGGGAGAGCCGGCGGGCAACGAGCAGATTGTGTGGATTCACAGGTGGATTCTCCGTCAGCCGTCGTAGAAAGTGGCGGGTGAGGTGGTGGTGTCGGATAGGGGATCTCGGATGGATACTGCTCTCACGCGGGTGGTTTTGAGGATTACCAGAAGGACCAGGGTTGCCGCGATCAAGCTGAGCAGGATGCCCCACATTGCCACTGATGGACCAAGCGACTCGAAGAACTGGCCAATGAGCCACGGTAGTATCATACCACCCACCGAGCCACCGGCGAAGAAAAAGCTGGTGACACGGCCGGTGATCACCATGCGCCGTTCTGCCAGGGAGAGTATCACAGGGATGATCGAGGCCATACCAAAGCCGGTTAACACGCTGCCCATCCACAGTGCGAAGCTGGAATCAGACCAGATCAAGATCAACGCGACGCCCAGTATGGCAGTGGCAAAATCCCCTAGAAGGATATAGCGCGGTCGCGCATACATACTAATCGGCACACCTAACAGCCGGGCGAAGGTGAATGCTCCCCAGAAAACCGAGGTAAGATAAGCGGCAGAAATCGTGTCTGCCAGGTTTGTAGCAACGGCATACGAATACAGCCATCCCCCCATTGCAAACTCGGTCCCTACATAAAGGATAAACAGTAACACAATCAGCGCTACCAGCGGATAATCCGAGATTCGTGCTGGAGCATTGTTCTGGTTTCGCACGTGCACGGGCGATGGGAGGCGGGCTAACCACATGGCGATTGGCAGTAAATAGAGGGCCAATGCCCAATAAGCCCATACGATATCTCCGCTCAACTGCACCAACAAGGCAATTACGATCGGGGCAATAACCGTGCCGACTCCAAAGAAAGCATGGAGTCCATTCATATAAGGCCCCACTTTATCTTGATGTACCCACACCAGTAACGTATTCCCGCCAACATCCAAGATGCTGCCCGAAAGACCCAGAAGAAAGACCACTAATGTCAGCAACCACAAGAGTGACATCAACGGCACCAGGAACATGGTCACCGCCATAGCAATTAACATAAGCACCATAACTGGATGCCCACGCACGCGATCATAAATGTGCCCAGCAAGCAAGCATCCCAACAGGTAGCCTGTACTATGAGCGGTGAACAGGAAGCTGATCTCATCCAGATGGGCGCGTGTATGTTGTGCCAGACCGGGCAGGGTTGGGCCGATTGCGGCGACTCCCAATCCAAGTCCGATAAACGCAGCGTAGTATGCTGCGGTGGTGATCAGCTTTTGAGGAGTAGAAATCCAAGAAGGTCGGGCTTTGGTGTCGGTTACGGCCATGTCGGATCCTATGACGTATGCGATTGTGGAGGATGAGAGGTGCAAGATGTGCAGGGAAACCCCTATAGCTTTCCAGGTGCTGAAATCAAACGACCGCAAACTATAACGTTATAGAGACGCCTTGACATGCAATGCGTTTAAGAGCGCGGGCGCACATAGACCAGCCTGGGTTGTGCGAGGCTCTCTTGGCGCACCACGTGGGCTCCATAGGAACCTGCCACACGAAGCACCGATTCTACGCGCTGCACCAGCTGCGCCGCGGTGACGGGCTTAACAAGATAGTCCACCACGGTGGGGGCACACTCGAATCCCTTTTCCACTTCATAGGGGAGCCCACGTGCGCTGACGAACACGATCAAGGTACGAGGCGAATTTTTGCAGATCAGGCGAGCGGCCTGATAACCGGTGAGCATCGGCAAGCGCATCTCAAGGATTGCCAGATCAACCGATTCCTCTCGGACGATCTGCACCGCTTGGGCACCGTTCGAGGCCTCAAAAACTTGATGCCCAGCTTGCCGCAAGACAAAAGCGATGAACTCGCGACAGCTGTGATCATACTCCGCGCAAAGTATATTGGGCATAGCAAGTCTCCTTGTATCAGCCTAATCAAAATTATACCACAATCTCTTATTTATGGCAAGTACCTGTCTAAAAATAACCTGGAAAATCTGCAACTGCTTAGATTTTGGGCAGAAGATTTTTCAACAATTCGTCCGAACGTCTTTCAATGTTCTTCGTGTTTCTTGGACCAGTATGAGATGCTGGAAGACCCTATTGGGAATTCAAGTTCAATGGTGGCTCAGGGAATTGTCGCGATGGAAGGGGATCTTCCGAGGAGAATGGAGGTGCTTTTTGGATCTGTTCTTCTTCCTTGTAATCATAGCAGGGCAGCGCCGCCGAAAGCCCACCGATCAGAGTACCGGAGACGCATCTCTTGCGCCACCCCGCTCCGGCACCACGTAAATGCCGGGTAGGCTCGCCAATGTGACGGCGCCCTTGAGGAGTACATTGGCCCAGAAAATTGCCCATACGGTGGCGTCAGGCAGGCCACCCGGCAGTAAGCCACCCCACTGACCGAAAGCACACCAGACGAAAACCAAGCTATCGACCGGTATGCTGATTGCATTACTGAGCAACACGCGTGACCATTGCATACGCCGGGTCACATATTGCACCCACAGGCTGTATAGCTCGGTGTCGATCAGCTCGGCAATGACTTCTGCGATGATGCTGGCGACAACGATGCGCCAGGTGGGTGCCAGGACGGATGCAAATGCGCTCTGCAGTGGCCATGTAGGGTCAGCGGGAAGCCAGGCGGCAAAGGCCAGGCAACCTGCCATCACCAAGTTGATCACCCCGGCGGTGATGATAATGATACGTGCACAACGTTTGCCCAGCAGCTTGTGTACTAGATCGCGCAGCGTGAAGGTAAAAGGATAGATAAAGGTGCCGGCATCCACGCTGAAAGAGGCCACGTAGGCAATTTTCAAGCTCATGAGATCGGAGAGCATTTGTGCCGCGATATAGGCGGCGATTACCAACACCCCTGCCGTTGGAAGTACGATCTCAACACGTGGCCCCGTTCGTGCGGATGCATCGTTTTCTGAATAGGAGGGCCAAGTATGCATGCCGA
The DNA here is from genome assembly GCA_036172345.1 of Anaerolineae bacterium. Taxonomy (GTDB): domain Bacteria; phylum Chloroflexota; class Anaerolineae; order 4572-78; family NAK82; genus NAK82. The sequence goes on along the minus strand of JASFBB010000162.1, from coordinate 4,773 downwards.
TGTTCCGTGTTCTCATAAGAAATCTGCGGCCTTTCCACGCTGCTGCAACAAGGTCTTGACCTCGATAAGGCGTGGCATGTTGAGGCCTCCGCCCAGGTGTTGCACCGTAATCGCGCCGGCAGCGTTCAATAAGTCTGCCAACTGGGGCAGCTCACAGTGATGTAACCATCCCCATAACAAGGCTGCAGCTACAGCATCGCCGGCAGCCGTGGTATCGCACACCGGTACAGCAAAACCGGGGTGGAGTACTGCCTCGTCATCACGCTGGATGTAGCATCCCTGGGCACCGCGCTTTATAACCACCAACCGTGGGCCGCGCTCTCGCAGGGCAGACGCCAGTTCCGGCAAAGAGAGAGCACCTGGAAGGAGGGTACGCGCCTCTTCTTCGGTGAGTGTCAGTGCGGTGGTGTTGTGCAATATGCTGGCTAGCTGTCCGGCAGGACAGAGGTGCACCTGAGGCCCTGGATCGAAGAAGACTGCTACGCCCATCGTATATGCTTGCTGAATTGCCCGTTGCACCAAGGATATGCCCAAGCTGCTGCAGCTCCAACCATTGCAGTAGAAAGCGGTTGCCTGACAGATAGCGTCTCGCCAATCTGCCGGCAGGTTTGATGGCGTGTTGAGCTTGGGGTGGTAACCTAAAAACATCTGATCTCCCCGGGGTGTCGTCAGTATGAACACGCGTGGTGTGCGCTTACCAGACAGTTTGAGGAGAGTGTGGGTGTTCACTCCCTCGGCATCGAGCCAGTGAAGTAAACGTCGTCCCACGCGATCGTCGCCCACTACTCCAAGTGCCTGGACGCGCAAACCCAAGCGCGCGGCTCCGATCAGGATGTTGGCGGCACCCCCTGGGCCCGCGCTCAGCGCTCGCACTTCCTGACGCGTCCCGGGTGTTGAGGGTAGGTGCTCCATCTGGAGCACAAAGTCCCAAACCGGGTTGCCAAGCACCGCCACGGAGTGTGCCATGTTCAGTCCACAAAGCGATATTTAATGAGTGTCCACAACGCTTTAAAGCCGTCGCGCCAGCTGATTTTCTTGCCTTCGTGAAATTCGCGCCCGGTATATGAGATTGGCACCTCATAAATGCGATAACCTCGCTTGAGCACCTTGGCTGTGATCTCCGGTTCGAACTCGAAGCCACGTGCTCGGAGCGGGATGTTACGCACTACTTCGGCACGAAAACATTTATAACCTGTTTCCATGTCGGTGATGATCGAGTCGTACAAAATGTTCGTCACCAGGGTGAGAAAACGGTTGCCCAGCATATGGGTGAAAAACATTGCTTTGGTGGGTCCTCCGCGGAAACGCGACCCGTAGACAATGTGAGCACGTCCCTCCAGTAGGGGTTGTAGAAGGATACGATACTCGCGTGGGTCATATTCCAAATCGGCATCCTGGATCACGATGAAGTCGCCGGTGGCATGTTGTAAACCCGTGCGTACTGCTGCGCCCTTGCCTTGATTATGCGCGTGGTAGAAAGCGCGAATACGGCCGGCTGCTTCTTCACTTTGGATGATCTCACATGAGCCGTCCTGTGAACCATCGTCCACCACGATGAGCTCCTTCTCTAAGCGGATCGGTTGCTCGAGGTAGCTATACGGGCCGAAGTCCACCCACACCGCTACATCCACCCGTCGTACACGGCTCAGGATTTCGCGCAGGGTGGCAACTTCATTATAAACGGGGACGATGACGGAGAGCTTGGGTATCAATTCTGTATCTCGCCAGGAGGTGATACCAGGCTGGCACGAATGCGATAGGGGGCCGGCTCCGTTGTGAAAGGGGTCACCCCACTTACGGCTAACACCGTTTCGGAAAATATCTCGCCCATTCCGTGAAGCGTCAATTGGCCGCGGTTATCCTGGTCAAGGGACATGCGCTGAACCTGCACGGTGTCTCCTCTTTGGATAAGCTGCACTAAGTAGCGCTGGGGCAGTATATTGTCGACACGCACGAATCCATGGGCCACCCAACCATTTTCTCCAGCTTCGACATTGTCAAAGTAGCCAATCTGGGGAATCGCGATATCATCTAACATAAGACCTACACGGTTTACTGCGTCGTCTGTGACGTATTCGAACTGAACTTGCACCTGATGTCCCACGTACGGGGTCAAATCCACTTGTTCATGTACCCATTGAGGCACCTCACCGCTCCCTGAGATGCCAGTCCATGCTGCGCCAAAGCTGTTGCCGCTGGGATTATCTGTGCGTGTGTAAAGACCTGGCAGGATAGTCCATGTCTTTCCTCCGTCATCGGACACTTCGACATAGGCGAAATCCCAACCTTCTTCGATGTCATACCAAAGCCAGAATTCCAACGTCGCTTCAGTCACATGAGAGAGATCAAAGGAGCGCGTCAGTGTCATATCTGAGTCGTCGCCGCGATTCGACCACCATTGAAAGATGCCACTATGAGGTTTATTGGGAGCGATGCTGACTTGCTTGATGCCTTCAAAGTCAATTGTCAGGTCTCCGACACCGAGGAACTTGAAGTAATCAGTGGCATACTGGCCGACTTGCCCGTTCATCTCAACAGGGTAGTCACTGTACTCCGCCTCGATCTTTACCGGCTGCGGATTCAGGTAATGATAGCCCCATTTCCCGTGCCCGATTGTGGGATCGTCCAAGTAATTTGCAATCACCCAGTCGGCGAAAACATCATCAAAGCGATATGGCTGTCGTGCGCGCGCCAGGACAGCATTGAAACCGCCGATCCCATTTTCCGGCTCCGCTACTACCTCGCGCATCATCTCCTCGCCAAAGCGCTCAAGGAAATAGCTCATGAAAAGATAACTGGCAGCGTAGTGGGGAAAAGTGTCCTGAGGTGCTTCCGCCCACGTGTTCAATTGGGTATCAGGCCGTTGGCTGAACGCATGGGTGATGTCGGCCGTCTTATATTGGTTAAGCTCCACCGCTAAGTTAGACAAGCCCTCGTTGACCCACGTCTCCTCGTTGGCATCGTGATACCAATGGATCATATGTTGGAACTCGTGCGCCAAGGTGACGTGGAGATCCTCACTGCCCGGTGACACGGCGCCAATGTTGATATAGAACATTTCCTTTTCGTTGCTACACGGGTTGATCAGGCGAGAGTACTCATTGGCGCTGTAGAAATACCCGCTCACTCCCGGCACATCACCTAAAAAGATGTGGATACGCGGATCATTATCCACCCCTGGGCTCCACTCGCTGCCGAAGAAGTCACGGTTCTTGGGGTAGATGTGCTGTTCGAACTCCTGGGCTGACGCCGCTATGGCTTCATCGCTTACATAATGACCGTCCTGTACCCACCAGTAGCTATGATCACCCACGTAACGCAACGTAGCAACCACCCAAGAATACTGTACCGCGTCACTGTCCAAGACGCAGAAACTATGCTGCTCATCCAGACGATAAACAGGCGTCACCGAGTTGACAACGGATGGAACAGGTGCGTTGGATAATCTCAGACGCTGTGCTAATGCCAGACGGTCGCGCACCGGGATCTCGACCTCACTCAGCAACTGCTCCGTCGTCAAGCCGGCGCTTTTGGGTTGTCCGCTCAACGACGAATATCCCTTCCCTTCCACGACGGCCGACGGCGTTGTGAGGGGATGCGGTGGCGTCGGTGTAGGTAGGACAAAAGGGATGGGTGTCGAAGCTGCTGTCGCGATGAAGGCATACATCTGGTACAACGGCGCTATCCGCAGGGACAGATACACGCCGATACCGCTGATCACACAGGCCAGCACCACTAAAGCTGTGACCAGCAGCCCCGCAATAACGGCATCGTAGCGTTCGCGTCTGTCGATCACCAGTTCTTGCGCCAGTTAGCGAAACAGATGGACATTTCGTCCCAGCTCAGGTCACAGTATCCCACAGGTGAAAGAGAGGGTGCCCCTGGGTTTTTAGCCTCTTCATAGTTGGAGGCTTGCACCACGCGCACTTCCCACCGGCACATCGAGTTGGGATCCAATGGTGAGCTGAGGATCATGTCATAGGCGCCAGGTTCGTATGGTTTCTCGGGGGCATAGAGGTTAATACCGGATGGGTTTGACGCCAATACGGTACCCCCACAACGCGCCTGCACAAAGTAGCCGTTGACAGGCTGCCCATTACGGTCGCGGATCTTGCCACGGATTTGCGCTAATCCTCCATTCCATTGTCCTTCCCATGCTTCCGGTGAGAATTGATACTCCGGCGTAGGTTGAGGTGGGGGAGCTTGTGCCTCGGGTGGTGGTTCCGTCGGTTTGGATTTTGGCCGTGGCGTATTGGTTGGGGTGGGCGTGTCGGTCGGTGTTGGAGTGAGCGTCGGCGTCGGAGTAGACGTGTTCGTAGGTGTCAGGGTAGGGAGTGGTGTAGGCGTAGTGGGAGGGGTTGGTGTAAAGGTGGGCAGCGGCGTGCGCGTGGCCACTCGTTGTGCCACCGAAACGGAGCGCGTGTTCCGTCGCCCGGCAAGTCGATCGGTCATCGCACAACCCAACACCCCCATCATCAATAGAACGACCAACAGCAGGAAGCAGTTCTTCTTGGCTCTCATCCCGGTTCAGCGCGGCTCCTCATAAAGTACCTCAGTGTTTCAACAAAAAGTCGATGTGTACATACTGGGTAGGAGAAGGCGAGATGTCAAACTCGACCACTGGCGATTGCTGCATTCCATCCTTGACCAACCACGCTTTATAGTGGCCAGGTGTATAGGGAGAAAACTTGACCTCGGTGTTGAACCAGCGATCATTGCCCAAGCCGGGGCCCACCGTGTGGTTCTTGCCACCGGACATATTACTCAGATGCT
>JASFBB010000161.1:0-3482 GCA_036172345.1 Anaerolineae bacterium | reverse complement strand
TTCCACTAGATCAGGATGTGACCGAATACTTCGGTATGGATCGCAGCACGGTATTGGTCCAGGTGGAAATCCCTGGCTGGGCCAATAGAGTGCACCGCCCCAGATGCCAATACCGTCTGGCAGCTCGATACGCTGCTGTCGTTCGGCATAGCTTAACTCAAATAGAGTGCGCCGCTTACGCCATTCATACGTCCATGCAGTTGTGTAGAGTGAGGACGAGGTGGTCACAATGCGCGTTGGAATGGTGGGATAATGTTTCTCCGGAAGCCCTTCGCGGTACCAACGCTTGATAGTAGCACCCCAATAACCAAATTCCCACTTCGGCGCCGCCACCCCCTGCTTAAAATGCATCGTGGCCAGAAACCTTTCGCGTGTGTTCATACTGACCTCCTTGCAGCACCGTTCAACGGACACCACCTACCGCCAGCCCACGCACCAGGTAACGCTGCAATAGAAAAGCAAAGACCATCGGGGGCAAAATCCCCACCGTCGCAAAGGCAGACATTTCACCCCAGAGGATCTTGGTGGGCGCCTGAAATGCGGCCAGCTGCACCGGTATCGTGGCCGCAGATTGACGGGTGAGGATCAGGGCAAATAAGAACTCGTTCCAAGCGAAAACGAAGCAGAACAACGCCGTCACCACCAGGCCAGGTGCCACAATGGGCAATGTGACGCGAAACAGGACACCCCAGCGTGAGCACCCGTCCACTAAACCGGCATCCTCAATTTCCGTGGGGAACTCCTCGAAGAAACCGATCAACAACCATACCGCGAAGGCCACATTGAAGCTGGTATACCCCAGGATCAACGCAGGATGTGTATCTATCAGCTTCAGCTGGCTAAAGAGCAAAAACAGGGGCAAGATCACAGCGATGGGAGCCAACATACGTTGCGAAAGCACCCAAAAGGAGAAATTGTGGCCTCCAATACGAAAGCGGGCGATGGCGTATGCTGCCGGAATACTCACCGCCATAACGAGTGCCACATTCACCGACGCCACAATGAGGCTGTTGCGCACTGCGTTCAAGCCGGTGGTCGAGACAATATAGCGATAGTGCTCTAATGTGGGATGTGATGGAATCCACACAGGCGGGTAGGTGAAATATTCCGCCTGAGTCTTGATCGAAGTGGAAAACATCCACAGCAAGGGAAACAGAAAAGCTAATGTGATAATGATCAGCACAATATGGACAATGATTCTGTCCAGCCGGATGTGCACTCTTCGCCTCGGCATTATCACGCGCTCCTGCGTTGCACAACATTGCGGATGAAGATGGTGCTCAACACCACTGTCAGCACGAGCAACAGATATGACATCGCAGTAGCGTAGCCCATACGCAGATAGCGAAAACCGCTCAGGTAGATATAGATTGAGATCGTCTCAGTTGCCCTGCCTGGTCCACCGCCAGTAAGGATGAAGGGCAAATCGAAGATTTTGATGACGTCAATGAAGCGTAGTAGCAACGCAGCAAAGATAGCCAATCGTAACATAGGCAACATAACGTACCAGAAGGTCTGCCAGCGGCTGGCGCCGTCCACGCGCGCTGCTTCTAGTGGTTCCAGGGGCATGGATTGCAAGCCAGCCAGCAGGATCATGATCATCAATGGTGTCCACTGCCACACATCGGTCAGCACGACTGCCCAGATGGCCCAACGTTGATCTGCCAGAATCGCAAATTCCTTGCCCAATCCAAAGTGGGTAATGATCGTGTTGATCGTGCCATTGATGACGCCGTACTTCTCGTGCAACATCATACGAAAAATGAGAGCTGAGACAACAGGCGAGACCATCACTGGCAACGCCAATAACGTGGTGAAAAAGCGTCGCCCGACGATCGGACCGTAGAGCAGCAAGGCAATGCCCAAACCCAATAGAAACTCAATCGTCACCGCCGCTACCCCGATGCGCAATGTGGTGAACAAACTGCTCCAGAAGCGCGCATCTTCGAACAGGGCAATGCGATAGTTCTCCAGCCCAGCAAACCTCCACAAGACCTCCTGACGCAAATCGTAGACATGGAGACTCACCGCCAGCGAGTAAACGAGCGGGAAGATGGTGACCCCGAACAGCAGCACGGCCACTGGGATCACCAGCGACTTCTGCTCCAACCAACGCTGTAGCGCGCTGCGTCGTTGTTTTGCGCTTGGGAGGTTCAAGGCATCATACCGCACAGCTATTTCTTCGGAGTGGGGATCCATGCTCACCATACAGACTCTCGTACAGAGTATATCTCTCAAGCCTAGATGCAAACACGTTCCATCAGCGAGTGCAGAATTAAGGAGGGGACAGTGTCAACACTGTCCCCTCCGGATCACACCAGGTACCCATTAAGGCAGCGGCTGATATTGGATGCCGGCCGCTTTCATTGCATCATACTGCTTGTTCCACATTTCTTTCTGCGCTTCGCGGCCAAGGCGATCGGTGATCTCTTCCCATTTCTCTGCCACCGCATCCAATGCCTCTTGCGGGTTCTTGTTGCCTGCCAGAGCTTCCGTCAGCTCGAGATCTAGCGTATCCATGTACTCCGCCGCACCAGGGATCTGGAGTTCGGGGAAGCCGTACTGTGCAGTCACCATGATCGCCGCTAGATAGTTCTTGGCAGTGGGCCACAAGCTCTGGAACTCCGCCGACTGGAAGTGGGAGATGCGATACGGATCCAACGCCGTGCTCGGGTCCTTCGTGATCGCCAAGCTGATGTCAGGGCGTGTGATGAACCCGATGAACTTAATGGCAGCATCCTTGTGCTTGGAGTCCTTAGGGATGCCCAGCTGCCAGCCACCGGCCAGCATCGGGCGATGCACGATCTTATCACCCCATCTCCAGCCGGGCACCATAGCATAGCCGATGAGTCCTTTGACCTTCGACTCCTCAGCTAAATCGGCTGCCTTGCCGACATCAGTCCACTGCTTGCCCATCGCCACATCGCCGTTGATGATGGCTAGGCGCAGCTCGGTATAGCCGTGGTTAAGCGCTCCGGTCGGCATATAGGGCAGTGCGTCAATCATGTTCTGTAATGCCATCACACCCGCTTTGGTGTTGATGAGTGGCTTCATCTCCTCATCGAAATAGACACCTCCCATCGAGGCAAAGCGGTCCAAGAACCACCAGTACATGCGTCCACGTTGCAGGTACTCATCGCAGCCGAACTCATTCTGGCCATCGTTGTCCCAATCCCAGCCAGCGAAGAACTTGCACGTTTCCAGGTACTCGTCCCACGTCCGAGGCACGCGCAGCTCCTTGCCGGTCTCTTTCATATATTTTTCTTGATACTCGGGGTTTTCAAAGGCCAGTCGATTGTAGTAGAAGATATTGAGGTCACCGTCCCAGGTCATTGCATAGGTGACCCCACCCCACTTGTTGTAAATGTCACGGAATGCAGGGGCAACGTCATCACGCTGCAGATCGACACCGTTCTTCTCGGCGAGTGGCTCTAACGGCTCCAAGTAGCGGCTATAATCGGCGATCCAGGCGGGCATGAATT
>JASFBB010000160.1:0-2019 GCA_036172345.1 Anaerolineae bacterium | reverse complement strand
CTAGCAGCCTGGGCAGCGCTGATACGCTGACCGCCATCACGAACTCGCTGCCAGTAGTGATGGAGCTGGGCCAGTGCGCCGGGGTGCATCTTATCGTGCTAGGGGGAGTCTACTTGCGCCGCTATCAGGTAATGGTTGGTCCGCATGCCGTGGAGCAGATTAAGGGACTGTATGCGGACAAACTGTTCTTGGGTGCTGATGGTCTGACCTTTAGGTACGGGCTAACGACCGCCAATGTGCTCGAGGCCGAAGTAGATCGGGTGATTACCGAAGCGGCTGCTGAGATCATAGTGGTTGCTGATTCCTCGAAGATCGGCGTGGTTGGGTTGACCCCCATTCTGCCGCTTGCCAAGATCTCTACACTTATTACCGACGAGAGAGCCCCTTCGGATTTCCTGGCGGCGCTCCGTGACATAGGGGTAGAGGTCGTTGTCGTGTGAGTTGATGAGAGGAGGTGGTGCGTATGGAGCAGTGAGCTTGGGGTCTTTGGACGTCGGTGTCCTATTAGCAAGTCTTTGGGAGCGTCACCGGTTTTCCAAGGAGGAAGGGGTATGGTGGAAAAGAACCTCGGCATTGGAGTGATCGGCCTCGGCATGGGAGCGGACCTCTTATATCTGAACGAGGACCCCAACTCTCGCTTCATCGTTAGAGGCATCTGTGCAGCCACGCCAGCTAAGCTGGAGAGGTACCGGCAAGTACCGGGTGTGTATTTGCCACCACAGATTACCGAGAGCTGCTCACGCGGGATGACATCCAGGTCATCGCAGTCTTTTCACCGGACATCTTGCATGCTGAACACACGATTGCGGCTCTGGAAGCAGGCAAGCATGTGGTTGTCACAAAGCCGATGGTTGTTTCTCTGGAACAGGGCATTGCCGTTGCACGTGCCCAGGAGAAATCCGGTAAGAAGTTGATCGTCGGCGAAACCTGCCGTTGGTACACATCCTTCCTGGCGGCCAAGAAGTTGCTGGACGACGGCGACCTGGGCGAGGTGTACTTCGCCGAGGCACACTACGTCCACGATTTGGGCAACATTTTCGACGTGACACCGTGGCGTTATCTGCAGCCGCAGGATTTTATGTACGGAGGTGCTTGCCATCCAGTGGACTCACTCGTGTGGTTTATGGGCGAGGTTGATGAGGTGTTTGTCTACGCCAATCGCACTGGTGACCCGCGTTACCCCCAAGAAAACAATTTCCTGATCAACCTCAAGTTCACCAGTGGCAAGATCGCCCGTGTGCTAGCGGCCTATGGCATGGTGGAGCCGCCCTATCCCATGATGAGCCTGACCATCTACGGCTCGAAGGGCACGGCCGCGGCGGACTTCACTGATTTCAAGCCTTCCACATGTAAGGTGGTCCTCGCCAAGCTGGAGCATAAGCCCACTATGGTGATGAACTTTCCAGCTGACACGAAGGGTGCCTACGGGCAGATGGACGCGGTGAAGCGCTACATGGCAGCATTCGAGGAAGCTATCGTCAATGACACGCGCAGTCCGGAGGATGCATGGGAGGGGCTGAAGACGATTTCAGCCTTGCATGCCTGTTGGGAATCGGTTCGGACAGGCAAACCTGTAAAGGTGCAGAACAAGTTCTAGAGATACCCCATATTGCAAGAATGGAGGAGACACCATGAACATCCGCAATTGTTTGACTGTGCTGTGCTTGGTGGGTCTGATCGCGAGCATGGCTATGCTGGAGAGTCAAGCGCATGCCGCACCGCCGTTGACTGCCCCGACCGAGGCAGAAGCTCCTGTTTGCACGCCCGGCGGCAAGCTGATCTACGGGACTTGGCAGGCACCCGACACTATGGATATCCAGACAACCATCTTGCAAATCGTCATCGCCATGTCCGAGAACATCTATGACCCTCTGCTCCGCCTGGATCCGACGGACAACACACGCTATCTGCCGGGCTTGGCCGAGCGTTGGGAGGTCTCGCCTGACAACAAAGAATTCACGTTCTACCTGCGTAAGGATGTCAAGTTCCACGATGGTACCCCGTTCAACGCAGAGGCGG
>JASFBB010000159.1:0-2634 GCA_036172345.1 Anaerolineae bacterium | reverse complement strand
CGAGCGGCACATACGAATGCCAGCGCGATGCCCGTGTTGCCACTTGTGGGTTCCAGGATGATGGTATCTTCCTTGATCAGCCCTGCCTTTTCGGCTGCCTCAATCATCGAAACTCCGATGCGGTCCTTGACGCTGTGCGCCGGGTTGTAGAATTCCAGCTTGGCCACCACATCGGCCACACATCCCTCGGTGAGGCGTCGAATGCGCACGAGGGGTGTGTTTCCAATGAGCTCAGTGATGTCATTTGCGATTTTCATTGACAGGTACTACCTCCTTGATCTATTGAACTTGGGCACCATCTCAAGGTGATTAACGCCATACGCGGCTAAAATGTGGCTGCAAGACCAGGCCATTATCTAAATGACGTACATATACCCTGCCTCAACGGAGGCTTCTTTTTGAGGGACAGTGCTTCCATTACATCCAGATGCTCCCAATCCGGCCAGTTCGCGCGCCTTGAGACATAGGTCTCTGAGGGTGAGGGAGTCGAGCAGGTTATTGACCGTTGCACTCATCTGTTCCCACACCAGGTGGGTCACGCAGCTATCCATACGACGACAACGTCGCCTGCTGCTAGTCTGGGGGAGAGCACAATGCACTGCGGCGATTGGTCCTTCCACTGCTCGCAGCACATCTCCTACCCGGATGGCTGCCGGGTCGCGTCCCAGAATATAACCCCCTCCAGGTCCCTTCACACCTCTGACCAGTCCAGCCGTTGCCAACGATCGAAACAGCTGGGCCAAGTACTCTGCGGAGATTTCCTGGCGCGCTGCAATGTCTTGGCGTGATACCGGCCCCTCACTTTCGTGTAACGCCACATCTAACAGCGCACGCAAAGCATAACGCCCTCGTGTCGAGATGCGCATAGCAGTACCTCCTTAACGTACTCACAACCTGCGATCTCATTCAAGAAAGAGTATAGCATAGTTGAGTTGAAATGTCAAGTATTTGGTTGGAAGGGTTTCGGAAACTGTCGCAATCCATGCGTCTTTTCCAGTTTTGTTTACCCGCCTGTGACCCACGAAGTGAAGGGGAAACGCATAGCCCCTTGTGAATGGATTTCCGAAATAACGACGGAGTGGGTGCATCGGCCGAAGCGCACGCGCGAGCAAGCGGCGGAGTTCACCGCTGTGTGACAGATAGATGAGGTGAGGGAGATTCTCCGGGGCAGATGGCTCGGTTTTTTTGATACACAGCGAGCTTGCTCTCTCGTGCAAAGATTTATCCACAGAAGGAGCAAGTTATCCACAACTTAGGGTGACTTATCCACAGGTGAACAAATGCACAGGGGATATTTTCCTTTAACCTCGCAGAGGCTAAGGGCTGCGACTGTGAAAGGAATTATCGAGGTGTCCAGCCCACGAGTTGCTCAGTGGACGTGCTAGCTACCGAGCAGGCGCGCCAGCTCTTTTTCGGCAGTGTCGTCGTCCAGCTTCTTGAACAGTGGCGCCGGCTCGCGCAGCACTTGTCCGGGCGGCAATTGCGAAGGCTGCCACTTACCCACCGCTTGGCTGCCATCGTAACATAGGGCGATGTGGGCGCGGGTCGATTCTTCGAAAGTATGCACATATTGGCGACCAAAGAGCTGCCCTTCGTAGCCCATCATCTCGTGCAGGCGCTGGCTGGTGAAGGGCAGCACCGGCGCCAGCAGGGTCTTCAGGTTGTCAATCACGCGCAATGTAACATAAATCGTCGTGGCAGCGGCTTGCGGATTACTTTTGATCTGGAACCAAGGCGCTTTCTGGTCGAGATAGACGTTAGCGGCACGCGCGATGGTCATCGCCTCCTCTAGAGCCGCTTTGAGCTTCACCGCGGCATACAAATCGCCCACATCGCGGAATCCAGCCTCGCTGCGCGCCAGCATCTCGCGATCGGCGCTGTCCATCGTGGCGGGCACGGGCACGCGCCCGTCAAAGTGGCGATAGGCAAAGCTTAACACTCGGTTGGCCAAGTTACCCCATGTCGCGACCAGCTCATCGTTATTGCGGCGCACGAAGTCGGACCAGGTGAAATCGGTGTCGCGCGTCTCCGGAGCGATAGCTGTCAGGTAGTAGCGCACTGGGTCGGGATCGTAGCGCGACAGCAAATCCGGCGCCCAGATGGCCCAATTGCGACTCTTGGAGAGCTTCTGGCTCTCCATATTAAGATATTCATTTGCCGGTACATCGTAGGGCAGATTGAACGTGTGATTGGGATCGTCATCGTACAGACGCTCAGTGGCCATCAGCTCGGCCGGCCAGATGATGGTGTGGAAGGGAATGTTATCCTTGCCCATAAAGTAGTAAGTCTTGGCACCAGGGTCATACCACCATTCCTTCCACTTCTCCGGCTGACCGATGTTGTGCGCCCACTCGATGCTGGCGCTCAGGTAGCCGATGACCGCTTCAAACCAGACGTAGATGCGCTTGTACTCGTACCCCGGCACCGGCACCGGGATGCCCCATTCGATGTCGCGCGTGATGGGGCGCCCGCGCAGGCCTTCCCTCAGATAGCTGAGTGAGAAGTTGATCACGTTGGGACGCCAGTGCTCTTTATGCTTGTTTAGATAAGCCCACAGGCGATCCTTCAGCTTGGGCAAGTCGAAGAAGAAGTGCTCGGTTTGGCGTACCACCGGCGTAGAGCCATCGATGCGGC
>JASFBB010000158.1:0-7743 GCA_036172345.1 Anaerolineae bacterium | reverse complement strand
CTCAATTATGTGGGCAAGGAGATGTCCTTCACGTTGGACGGGGTGCAGCATACGGTGGCGGCAGCGCGCGACGGGCAGCCGGGCGAACTGCGCTTTGCGCTCGCGCCTGGCAAGCACGAATACACCGGCGTGGTGCCGGGTGGCCCCGGCGCGAACGGCCTGGTGGAGCTGGCGCCCGGTCAGCAGTATGTGCTGGGGGCACGGCTGGACACCCTGCCGGCGCGCCTGTCACCCGAGGGCAAGGTGATCGAAAAGCCGCGTGATGTGCTCGTCTTCTTTGAGGCGAGTCTGCAGCCCGCGGCGCCCACCCCCGTGGCGACGCGCAGCCCGCTGCAGCCGATCCCGGCCGGTCTGGGGGCGCTGGTGTTCGATAACTACATCGGCGAGGAATTAGTCGTGGACTTGCAAGGCAGTGTCTATCGCGTGCCGGCCAACGGGCGGCTGCAGGTGAATCTGGCGCCGGGTGAATACGCCTATAGTGTCAGTGCGGGCATCTCGGGGATGAACGCCACGGCGGAAGTGCGCGCCGGCGCGTACACCGGCCTGGGCTTCAGCCGCGAGGTGCCACCCACGCCCACCTATGAGCTGGGCAAGCCGGCGCCGACGGTGGCGGTGCCCCAGATTTTGGTGGTGCCGGTCGACCTCAGCGCGGAAGTGCCGGCCGCAAGCGCCACGCCGTAGGGTAGCATCGAACCGCGCCGCGCACATCAGCAAGCGGCCGGGATACCGCTCCCTGACGGTCGCGGCTCGGATACATGGTAGCGTGGAGAGGCACGACATTGCCGTGCCTCTACCCGGTTGGGGTGGGGTGTCTCCTTCAAAAAAGCGAGGGTTGCTGCGGCGCTTTGTCTTCGGGGAAGGGCAACCCCAGGTGGGCATAGGCGCGCCGCGTCGCCACCCGGCCGCGCGGTGTGCGATCCAAAAATCCTAGCTGCAACAGGTAGGGCTCGACCACGTCCATGATGGTGTCGCCTTCCTCGCTCAGGCTGGCGGCGATGGTCTCCAGCCCGACTGGCCCACCACCGAACTTCTCGATCAGCGTGCGCAACACCTTGCGATCCAGCTCGTCCAAGCCCAGTTCGTCCACGTCTAACAGGGTGAGCGCCTCGCGGGCCACCTCGCGCGTGATCACCCCGTCGGCGCGCACCTGGGCGTAGTCGCGCACGCGCTTGAGCAGGCGGTTAGCAATGCGCGCCGTGCCGCGCGCACGCGCCGCGATCTCCTGGATGCCACCCTCGTCGATGGCCGTGTTGAGCAGGCGGGATGCGCGGCGGATGATCTGCTCCAATTCCTGCGGGCTGTAGAAGTCCAGGCGGAAGACGGCGCCGAAGCGGTCGCGCAGCGGCGCAGCCACCAGTGCCAGGCGCGTGGTCGCGCCCAGGATGGTGAAGTGCGGCAGGTTTAGGCGGATGTTGCGCGCGCCGGGCCCCTTGCCGATCACGATGTCCAGCGCGAAGTCTTCCATGGCGGGATAGAGCACTTCCTCGACCGTGCGGCTGAGGCGGTGGATTTCGTCGATGAAGAGCACATCCCCACGGCGCAGATTGGTCAGGATGGCCGCCAGGTCACCTGGCCGCTCGATGGCCGGACCGGCGGTGATCTTGAGGTTGACGCCCATCTCGGCGGCGATGATGTGCGCCAGGGTGGTCTTGCCCAGCCCGGGCGGGCCATAGAGCAAAATGTGATCGAGCGCCTCATCGCGCGCCTTGGCGGCGGCGATCAGGATGCGCAGCGTTTCTTTGACGGTCGCCTGGCCGACGAACTCATCCCAGGTGCGGGGACGCAGGCCGGCGTCCAGGTGGATCTCCTCAGGCTTGGTGTGTGGAGAGACCGCGCGTTCGTCCATAGACCTCATTATAAGCGCATTGGGGGAGTTATGGAAAACGGGTCGGGTGCCGGTCGTAGTCATGGGGGCGCGGCGATACCTCGCAAGGTGTCCATCCTAACCATCACAAACCACGTAGGGGCACAGCGGCGCCACAGCCCTACCCTCCGCGGACGAAGAAACGCTCATACTCCTCGTCGGTGTACCAGCGCTTCGCCTGAGCCGTCTCCGGCGGCGCCAGGCCGTGCGTCAGACGATCCACTACGAAGCCGGCCGGATTGATCAGGCTATTTTGCCGCTGCGCATAGGCACACCAGCCCCGGATGCGCTCCGACGGGTGTTCACGCGCCAACCGCTTCGCCGTGGCCGGGTCCACCCCCAACGCCATCAGCTGCTCGCACGCCTGCCGGTAGTTGACATCCCGCGTCATCGCCACCTCGTGCGTCAGCGCACGCACCCGTTGCTCCTTGTCGCTATCCCCCTCCTCCCCACCCGCAGACGACATCCCCTCTTCCGGCGGCGCCAGGCATGCCCCCACTTCGGGATCATCTGCCTGGAGAGCTGGCGAATCAGACATCATCCCAGCAATCACAGAGCGATCCACAGCAACAGCATGGTGTTCTGTGTCTGCTCCGTCTTGTTGGTCTGATTCTGTTCTGCTCTGTTTCTGATCCTGATTCTGATTTTGATTCTGTTTCTGATTCTGTAACGTTTCATAGAACGCTGGGGGTGTTTCATGAAACGTTGCATCTCCTTCCGCCTCGGGAGCGTTGGAGGGCCTGGCGCGGCGATGGCGTTGCACGCGCGGGGTGGACAGGTCGCTCTCGAATTGGCGTTCTTCCCAGTGGGTGACCACCAACGTGCCATCGGGTTCGCGGGTGAGCATTTGCAGCGCGATCATCTGTTCGAGGAACGTCTCTACGGTGGCAAGGTCTAAGCCGCTTTCGTCGGCTAGGTCTTCGACGGTGAACGGGATGCCCTCGCTGAGCAACAACATGCCGGGGCGATCCGAGCCGCTGGCCAGGCACAGCAGCGTCGCCCAGAAACCGATGACGAGCGCCTTGGGCCGGCCCGTGGTCTTGCTGATGCGCGCGATCTTGCGGTCGCCAAGCACTTCACGGTAGAGGCGAAACCAGGGACGTGGGGTCATCAGGTTGCTCCTTTCAGGATGGCGTTGATCTGCTCTTCGGTGAGGATTTCGCCGGCGAATTTAAACGCCAGGGTGATGGCAGTGCGGTCGTCGATCCAGCCGTTTTGTTTCATAAGGGCGAAAGCCTGGATGATCGTATGGGCGGATTGGGCCAGGCTCAGGTTATCTTCGCGCGAGATATCGGGCAGGTCGGCGGTGATCTCGGGTTCGGGGGTGCGCATGCGCAGGATTTGGCAGCGGCGTTGCCAGGCGGTGGTGGCCAGGTCGCAGAGGAAGGTTGCGAACTCGAATTGCCGCATCCGGTAATGGCGGCGCGTCGGGTCGCCCATCTCGGCGGCGGTGGCGCGGTTGGCGGATGCGCCCTCTCCAAGGTAGTGCAGCGGGATGTTGGCGCCGGCAGCGATGGCCAGGCGCAGTGCGAGGCCATCGGGTGAGGCGTCGCCGGCGTCGATGTTGGCAGCAGGGAAGGAGATTTCCTCGCCCGGACCAGTGATGAAAATGTTGCCGCCGGTGGGCGGGTTGGCGGCATATTCCATGCGCTTGCGCGCGACCGCACCTTCGTCTTGGACTCTGATCCAGGCGGTCGCCATATCCGTGCGGATGGCGTTGAAGCGCACGCGATCCTTGAGCCATTGGGCATAACGTTGCGCCCACGGCAGGATCGGCGTCAGGTCAGACTCGCCACGCGTCGCGCCGACGGGCCGATTGACGGCGAGGTGCATCATACAAGGTTCAGCCGCTGCGGCGGTAAGGGGGGAGCGCCAGCGTCGCGTAAAGGGGGGCGTGTCCTGGTCGCCCGCTCCCTCGGTGAGCTCGAGGTAGGCGGTCTCGGCCTCGTAGTCGTTCGGCGCGCTTTCCACGGCCACGATCCGACGGGCTGGGACGGCGCGCACGTACTGCATACCGTCGATGAGGTTGGGGAAGAGCAAGATAAAGAGCTCGCCGGCACGGGTGAGTTCGTCGCACCAGGCAGCGAGTCGGGCGGCCATGCGGTTCTGGCGGTGGTTCCAGAAAGCGCGCAGCCAGCTCGTGGCATAGGGGTGGCGCGCGTTCAGCGTGATGCCGTCGCCGACGACGTAGGCGGTGGTCAAGCGCACAATCTGGCGCACCAGAAAGTTCTTACGCCAAGCCGCGAGGGCGTCGTCCATGTCTTGGGCTAGATCGTGCCATGGGCGGTCGGCGGGCGCGCCGGGGGGCCAGAAGCGGCGTTCGATTTGATCGGCAGGGATGAGCGCCGGCCATGCGTCGGCGTCGGTGACGCGGGTGACACGCGTCGGGCGTTTGAGCCAATGGGGCAAGTGGAATTTGAGCGGCATAGCTCCCTCCTAATGCATTGTGGTTTTGTTTCTCCACCCCGCATGCTCCACCCCAGGGCACAGCGACCCCACGCCCCCACACTCCGCGGGCGGCCGTGGGGGTAGGGTGGGGCAAGGGAGGGAGGCACTCCCTCGCCCCACCGGGGGAAGGAAGAGGAAAGAAGGGGAAAGATGGGATGAAAGCATCACGTCCATCGTCCACGCTCGTGACGGGGTGGGCTGATCACCTCGGAGGCACAGCGGCCGATGAACAGCTTGCCCTGGCGGTAGAGGCGATCCGCTTCGGCAATCAGGGCGGCGCTGAGAAGCTGGTCGTCGTGGACAAGGGCGACGTTGCCGTCGGGCAACGTCGTGGTGGCATGGGGCGGCACACCCCACCGCAAGCCGCGTTCGGGCGGCAGCCCCTCTTGGATTTCGTAGGCACACAGGCGACATTGCTCGTAAAAGGTCCAGCCGTCGGGATCGTCGGGCGTCCAGTATTGGAAGCGGCCGGTCTCGACCAGGGCGATGAAGTCGTTGCCGAGGGCGCTCTTGCGCGCGGCGGTGAAGTGCACGGTGACGATCTGCCGTTTCCAGGTCTTGGCAAGCGCATCGCAGATGCCTTGACCGACGCCAGACGCATCGGCGACCAGGGCGATGGGTTGCCACAGGTTCAGGTAGGCGATGAGACGGTCCAGCAACGCGGGCGCTCCGGGCGCGGATTGGAAATGGCGTGATCCGTGATCGATGAAGGCGTCTACGGCGCGGTAGAGCATGCCGAGCGGGCCAGGTGTTGCCTGGAAGATGGTGCAGACAGTGTAATCGCGCGCCGGACGTCGCAGCGTGCCCGCGGCGGCGGTGGCTTCGTCCTGACCGGCGACGTCCAGAGTGGCGAGGTAGGTGCTGCCACGCGCGGGCGTGCGTTGGCGCGCGTGTGTGCCGGTCATCAGCGCAATGCGGCGCGGCGGGAAGAGGCCGGTGAGTGCGTCGATCGGCTCGCAGAAGAGTTCGGATTTGACTGAGGGATGGTGGCGTCCTTTGAGGCGCACCTGCTCATCCACAAAGAGGCCATAGGCGGGGTTAGAGCGGCGGACGACCTCGGGGGTGACAAGGAAGACGCGTGGGATGCCATCCTCAGCTTCGAGACGTTCCAAGCGCGTCTTGGTGCGCCAGAGATAATCGGAGGTGGTGCGCACGGTGCCGGCATAGAGGGCGGTGGCGTTGGTGCTGGCGCGCATCGGGACGAAGCGGCGTTCGATGGTGGCTTCGTCCTGGTCTTGAGCTTCGTTGATGATGAGCAGCAGATCAGCGGTGGCACCTTCGCTGCGCGCCTTAGGATGGCCGGAGAAGAAGGTGCAATATGCCTTGCCGATGCCGATGCGGATCGGATCGGCCTTGCTCCAGGTGCGGCCGGCGGCCAGGGGATGATGGATGTGGCGCAGCAGGCGCGTGGTGCCGACGGCGAGCTGCTGGCGCGTCGGATAGACGTGGACGATGCGCGCCTCGGTGCGCTGGAAGAGGGTGAGCAAGAAAGCGGTGAGCTGGGCAATGGTCTCGTCCTTGCCCGACTGGCGCGGGAAGACGAGCAGGAACTCCAACCCCTTATGGTGCAAACATGCGTCGAGGACGGCATTGGCCGGTTCGAGCTGATAGGGATAGAGCGGCGTGTGCAGCACCAAGCGACTGAAGAGCTGGATGGAAGTGAGCAGGTTCTTCAGCTGGGTGATGGAGTTCATCGCACCAGCTCCAGTATCTTCAATCCCACCTGCACCGCCAGGCTGCCGATGAGCAGGCGGATGATCCACGTCTGCCAGTTTTCGAGTTGGCAGAGGCGGTATTCCACCCACGCCTCGAACGGGTCGCGCGGCTTGGGCATTTCGGCGCAGGCTGGGGCAGGGCGGCACAGGCGACGCAACGCGTTCAGGAAAGTGTGTGTGCCATGGGCGGGTGGCGTCATAGGTCGATCCCCAGTTGGGTGGCGATTTCGTCGAGCGCTTTGCCTACGGCGTCGAGCAGACCGTCGGCGGCGTCGCCGGAGAGGGCATGGGCATCGCGCAGCAAGCGGCCGAGGCGGGCGGCGTTCTCGCCATGCACCGAAAGAAGGCGCGCCAGCTCGGTGGTGGAGAGCACATCCTGGTGGGCGTCGATGTACGCGCCCAGCTGCTGCAGGCGGCGCAGCGCGTCGGCGATGATCTCTTCGATGGCAGCCGCGGGCTTAGCGGACGGCGCAGCGCGTCGGGTACGTTTGGGCGATGGCATAGCTGATCAGCTCCAGGGCGATGAGGTAGAAGACAACGATGCATGCAAGGGCGGTGGTTTTGAGCGCCTTCATGAACGTCCTCCGGAGCAGCACAGCACCTGAGAGAGACCCTGCTCACGGGCGGCGCGCATCCGCCCCGCCACCTCGGGGGTGAGGACGCCGATATCGCCAAATATGCGGGTGAGCATGGAGAGATTCTCGTCGTGCAAGGCGAAGCGGCGGGTCATTTCGCCGCAGGTGAGTGCCCCGGCTTCGTGACCATCGCGGCAGAAGTTGATCCGCATCAGCGCGTCGAACAGCATGGGGAGCTTCAAGGCAAGGGGGGTGCGGCAGCTGCGCCAGATCTTCACGGTTTCGGCATCAGAGTCCATCGGGCCATCCTCCTTTTGTCGCGCGTTCCGGTTATGCGATTAGATGCTTTTTAGAACATACGTTCTAATTCTATTATACACCACAAGATGACGTCATGGAAGGGCGCCGAATGCACTAAAATAGATAGTGCATTTGGCTTATTTTTGAGGGATGATGGGGCACACACCGCCGTGCGTGGGAAGAGACGGGCTGCCCTGCAGGGCATGACAAACGCAGGGGCAAATAACCATTTGCCCCTACGGGATTGTGGGTAGAAATATTAGGACGCCCGCGGGGGCACCGTAACTCCCCTCGCCCGCGGCGTGGGAGAGGGGCCAGGGGGTGAGGGCACTACCCCCACGAGCACAGGCGACCGGCTGGTCGCCCGTACAAGGTCTCTACGGCGTGGTGGTTTCCGCAGCCAGCAACGCCTGCCGCGCTGCTTCCGGCAGCTCGATGGGAACAAACAGCGCTGCCGGATAGAGATAACCCTCCGCCTCCGCATCGGGCAAAAGGCGGTATACCTTGCCCACGATCAGGCTGGCAGGGTTGCTCCGATTATCAATACACAGCACAAAACCGCTCATCCGATCACCCGCTTGATCTTGAAGTCTTTGCGGCCGATGCCGTGCGCCTCAAACCAGTGCAGCTCCGCCTCACAGATGCTGCTCTCGGCCAAGCGCACCGCTCGCCGAGGATTTCGAAGTCCGGCATCGCGCATCACTCGCAGGCGGAGTAGATCATACCACGCCGCGACCACTATCCGAGCCGCGACCGTCAGGGAGCGGTTTGGGCCGCTGGCTCACGCTCGTGGCTCGGTTTGGGCCGCTTGCTTACGCGCGCGGCTCGGTTCAATGTATCC
>JASFBB010000157.1:0-6621 GCA_036172345.1 Anaerolineae bacterium | reverse complement strand
CACCATAGCGAGGAGATAGAGTGCTGCCATATAAAACACATGGGTCAGCATTTCGGGATCACTTACTTGCAATCCCACCGGTTTCATCCCCAGGATGCGCATAAAGACAAACATCCCCAAATAGGCCATCGCACCCAGGATCATCCCCATAAAGGGCTTGCCCAAATAAGAAAGTGCGTGCTTATCGTCGAAGTTGCGCTCACGTACATACTTGAACACGTGATAGAAGATGGCAGTTACCCCGCCTAACCCTCCAAACACTAGGGCGCGCAAAAATACAGTGGGATTGATAAAGAAATCGGCCACTTCGCTCAGACCAATCCACCTGAGCAGCCAAATGGGATCAAAGGTCAAGAACACCAACACGAAGAACCATCCCACCCCCCACAGGGTAAGCGCGACCGGTGTGTGCATCTGGCGCATACTCCGCTGAGCCCGATCGAGCCGCACGCGCACTTGTTCGACACACCATTCGGCACGCGGTAGCTCTTCCATCATCCCTTGCGTCACAATGGTATGAGCCTCTAGCAGCAGCTGATGACACCAATCGGTGAGCTCTTGATTACTGCTTACTTGCTCGCTTCGGATGCGTTCGTACTCCGCTTCGATCGCTTTCTCAAGGGCGACCAGTCGGTCTGTTGATTTGGTAAAGGATTGAGGAACAGACAATGTTTCGGGTGTGGGAGCAGTAGGCGTAGGCACAGGGTTTTTGGGTACGACAACACGATCAGGACCGTATTCCGTTGCAGTCTTCCCGTCATCCACAAAGGGTGATGGAAAGGCGCTCTGATCCGCGGGTAACCCAGGGGGAGGATGCGGTAACGGACGTGTAGCGGTCACCGGCAGCGGCGCAATCCATTCCTCGGAAGGCAAAGGGGGCGACTCTTCGGGTGAAGCGGGAGATGGGGTGGTGGCGACCATCTCCTCCTCCCCACCTACGGCCATATCTGCCTCCTCGCTTAGCAGCTTCTCAATCTCCGCTATCTCCCATGGGTGACGTACATCCTGTCCCCACTCACGGGAGTGCGCCCGAACGCCCACCTGGAGCAGAGAAGCGGGGTCTTCCGTCATCGCGGATTCGTCACGCGCCGTCTCTTTGCGGGATTGTGGAAGCACCCCTATATCAGGCATCGACTGTCGACGAGTCATGCCCAGCAGCTCCAGCCCTCTGTCCTTGAGACTGGCTTTCGTGCGGATCATCGCAGTGCTCCTTTTCCGCTGTGGTGTCCAATTACCAGATGAAATGAGCTATATCGCTGCCACTAGGCAGGTCAAGCAAACCCACCTCATTTCCTATTATACCATACATAATGCAATCTGTCACCATGTTACGTCAAGAAACACTATGATCCGGCATCCGTATGAGCTCCAAACGTTGTGTACACATCGGGCCGACGAAGATTCAACACAGGCATCTCTCGACGTCGCCTTTGCACCAATGTGCGCTGCACATCTGCGATGAGCACGTGTTCGCCCTCTTCAGGTGCAGCTGCCAACACCTCCCCCCATGGGCCTATGATCATGCTATTGCCATAGTGCCAACGCCCGGCACCATCGCATCCGCACTGTGCAGCCGCCAGCACGTAAGCGTGGTTCTCAATGGCACGTGCGCGCAACAAAACCTCCCAATGTTGCGCACGGCCGGTGGCGCGCACAAATGCGGCCGGGACGGCAAAAGCTTCCGCCCCCGCCAAGGCCATATGACGGTACATCTCTGGAAAGCGCAGATCGAAACAGAGGGAAAGACCCAACACTAGCTCAGGCAATTGTACTAGACACAACGTATCACCCGGTAAGATCACCTGTGACTCACGCTCGCTAGCCATACCAGGCAAATCCACATCAAACAAATGGACTTTACGATAGGTGGCGATCAAAGCGCCCTGCGGATCGAACACAAGGCTGGTGTTATAGAGGTGGTCGAGCATAGGGGAACGCTCAATCAAGCTACCGGCGTGCAGGTAAATCCCGTATTGCCGAGCACACGCAGCCAGTGTTTCTGTAGTTGGGCCAGGGATCGTCTCGGCCATAGCAGGAAAACGTTCGTAACCTCCCAGGAAGGTCACATATTCCGGCAGTACGACTAATTGGGCGCCTTGTCGTGCCGCCCGCTCGATCAACCGCAATGCGCACTCCAGATTCGCATTGCGTTCCCGCGCCACATCCATCTGAACAACTGCGACACGCATCGGAACACTGTACCTCCACCGAAGATCAAAGATAACGCAGCCAGACGTACAAGCTGGAAAGCGTCAAGGACATAGTCGTGGTGATCACACCATAGCGGATAAAGCGCCAGAAGCGAATGGGATGACCACTACGTTCGCTCAAGCTCGCCACCACCACATTGGCGGATGCACCCACCAACGTAGCATTTCCGCCCAAGCACGCTCCTAGGGCCAAACACCACCACAGAGGCTGACCTGTCATTGTATGGGTTAAGCTCTCAACCACTGGGATCATCGCGGCGGTGTAGGGAATATTATCCACGATGCCGGAGACAGCAGCAGATAACCACAGGATGAGCATAGCAGTCAACGTAAGGTTGCCATGTGTCATCTCAAGAGCTTCTTGTGCCAGCCAGCCGATCAGACCCACATGCACAACCCCCTGCACTATGATGAACAAACCCACAAAGAAAAGCAACGTTGTCCATTCTATCTCACGCAGGACACGCTGTGGATCGACGCCATTCCAGAAAAGCAACAGAGTGGCACCACTCATCGCGATCGTAGCTGGTTCCAAATGGACGAACCCGCTGATCAAGAATCCCGCGATTACCAGCACTAAGATGACCAAAGAGCGCATCAATGTACGTCGGTCGGTGATCAGCGTGTGGGCATCTAGTCCTGCGATATTAGGATGCCAATCGACATCGGCCTGCAATTCCCGACGAAACATGAGGCAACTCAGCCCCAAAAAAGCCAGCAAGATGAGGCCGCTGATAGGCCCCATATGAATCAAGAAGGTAAGGAAATCAATGTCAGCCGCGCTAGCGATGAGGATGTTGGGTGGATCACCAATCAACGTGGCTGTACCACCAATATTCGAGGCAAGCACCTCACTGATCAGAAAGGGAAGGGGGTTCATATGCAGACTGGCGGCTACGAACAAGGTGATGGGCACCACCAGCACCACGATGGTCACATTGTCCAGAAAGGCGGAGCTCAATGCCGTGACCAGGGAGAGAATCGCCAGAATACGATGGGGACGGCCATTTCCTAACCGCACTGCCTGAACCGCAACCCACTGGAACAACCCCGTCTCGCGCAGAATGGCAGTGATAGCCATCATGCCGAGCAAAAGGAAGATCACATTCCAATCGACGGCGTGAAACGCCTCTTCCTGGCTTAACACCCCACCGAGCACCATACACAGGCCACCCAACAGCGCCGAGACCGTACGATGCACCCGCTCGCTGACAATCAGCGCATAGGTGACGAAGAAGATGGCCGCAGCCAATAATGTGAGAGGCGAGGATATCATTCCGGTTCACCCGCTTCACGAGAGGGATGAGACAGACAATAGACAGTCAGCAACAGGGCAAGCAAGCTAATGTACCCGACAACGTGATAGGTCTCATCCACCACCGGGAGACCAGGTAACCGATGTTGGTGCATTCGTCTGAACACCAGCTCCACCGGATCACTTTGGCGCACCCATACGGGAGGTTTCATTACATCAGCTGCTGTGCGCACACGGCTGCGTTCGGCAAACTCAATCACGTCCTCAAGATCAGTCACCTCACTGAGAAACTCCTCAGGCACCTCATAGAACAGCAGCGCATCAGCCAGATCGGACAAAGAGAGCAACCCTACAAGCACATCATCTTCCGAAGTCACGCACACCACCTGTACCTCCGGCTGCACCATAAGTGCCTGAGGGATCTGACCCAGCGCCGTATCGCGCCGTACGATGACCGGTCGCAGATCGAACAATGCTGTTACTTCTGCTGCAGTTTTGTTGCGCCAAGCCAACCAGCCAAGATGAGCCGCTTCATAGGATCGTGTGTCGGATTCCATCGGGGGTGCCTTATACAATCCAAGCGCGCGTGACACCGGCAGCACTAACAAGAGACCACTGCCTGGACGGTCGAATCCGCCCACTATTCGTTCGGCTTCCGCAATGGCACGCTCCAAAACCGCCTCTTCCTCGATGGCAGCCAGCAACGTGCGCCGAGTCGTTTCTCCCGAATCGAATAACCGATCCAGCGCGCCCAGTCCCATACGACGAAGCCACTTCTGAGTACGATAAGCCCCTGTGCTTGGCAGAATAGTCACACCCGGCACCCCGACCGATTGCCAGGCTTCCAGAATGTCCGGCAACACGGCCATATTATCCAGGACAAACAACACCAAATGTCCCATATGCTCACCTCCCTGCTTGTCTGGAACGGAGCCTACACGCCTTGTGCGGGCGACACCCCGCATAACCACACGGGAGGGAGTAAGTCGAAGACACTCAGAGCACCGTGGGCACGGCACATTGCGTGCTCCATCCAGCCATGGTATTGTTGCTATGATACCAGCATGCCACATTCTATTTCGAGGCGCAAGGGTCTATGCGTGCTGTCATCCAGCGAGTTTGCTATGGTTCCGTCAGCGTGGCCGATCAATCTCCCCAAACGATCGGGGCTGGTCTGGTGGTCTTAGTGGGTGCTACGCACAGCGATACCTTGGCTGAGGCGGTCTTGCTAGCCCGCAAGACAGCTCATTTGCGCATCTTCGAAGACGAGGCCGGCAAGATGAACCGCTCGGTGCTCGAGGTAGGAGGTGCAGTGCTGGTGGTACCCCAGTTCACTCTCTATGCTGACTGCCGGCATGGACGCCGACCGAGCTTCACCGAGGCAGCCGCTCCTCACCAAGCGCGCTCGCTCATCGAAGCGTTTATCGCTGCGTTGCGCTCCGAGGGGGTCGCTTATGTGGTCAACGGTTTCTTTGGCGCCCATATGTTGGTGCAAATCCACAACGACGGTCCAGTGACCATCGTGCTCGACACTGCCCTGCTGTAAGCGGGGGCAAGATGGTGGCCTGGGTTTCTCCTCGCGACGCTCAGTCGAGAATCATTTGGGAATGCTAAGCAAAGCCTGATAGGCTGGCGTTGGTCCTGACGTGGTCAAGATGCTGAAGGCAGCTTGCTCAGAACCCGGCTTGGTGACCCCGTAGTTCAGATTCCAGAGGAACATCGGGCCAACCCAGCCCCACGCTTGCGCTTGCTGGAAGGCGCCCACAACCCATTGGGCCTGTTCCTCGTAGGTGTTGTCCGCAGCGTACTCATAACTTGGAGGTGGTGGACTGGCCACTGCCCAACCGAATTCGGTCGGCCATAGCAACTTGTCCGCATCACCATTTGCCACCATCACATTGCGGTAGCCCTCCATCGTGCCACGGAAACACCAGCTGTGATGGCGATTCTCAAAGGGGCCACGAAAGCGCGCGGTTGGATCACTCACCGTTTGCCAATCGGCGTCCGCCGGACAGTTGTAACCACTGGGATGGACGCCAACAGCGTCCGAGACATTCTTGAGGCCGGCAGCATACATTTGCTCCAAGTAGCGAATGTCATCGATCGCGGCGCCTGGCACATCGCCCGCTGGCGTAGGCGCACCACTGACCACAATGACGGAGGGATCGACCAGCTTGATGGTACGATAGGCAGTGGAAAGCAACGCCACATACTCCGCGGGGGGCATCGGAGCGCCTCCACCCTCACGCGCCAGGTTCTGCTCATTCCACACTTCGATCGCCTGGACACCGGTGCGGTAGCGTTGCAGCATCTCACCCAAGAAGCGCGCAAACGTGTTGGGATCTGCTGGCGGACCTTCCTGACTGAAATCGGTGTTGGCCGGCCTGGCCCAGTCGGGTGCTTTGACCACACTGAGCAGAATATAGAAGCCAGCCTGATGATAGGTCAACATGATCTGGTCCCACGCTCCCCAATTGTATTGTCCTCGACTGGGCTCGATATCCTCCCAGGAGAGCTGGAACTTCACCCATTTAATGCCCAGTTGTTTGATATGCTCCACGACCTCACGGGATGCACCATCTGGATCTACCTGGATGCCGTAGGCGAAGCGATTGGGCGCGCCAGCAGAGGGCGCTGGTGCCTGTTTGGGCTTGGTGGCTTTGGGTTTAGGGGTCGGCGTCGCCTCCTCGGCAGGCGCTTCTCCAGCCGGTTGTTCAACCGGCTGGCCAGACGTTTGGACCGGAGTGAGCTCCACCGGGGTGACGGTCGGCGCTACGGCCTGTACGGGCGGCGTGGGAGATGGCGGTAACGGCGTAGGAGTCGGAAGAGCAACCGCTGCCGACTGCTGTGGCTGTTCCCTCACGAAACGCACTACTTGTCCCCCTGGTGTGGGCACTTCCACTTGCGGCGTGGGAACCGGTGGCCGCCACAAGAACGCAAACACCACGAATGCGGCGGCACATGTGACGGATGCTACCGATCCTCCCAGTAGGATCACAGGAAGCAACCAGCGCACATTACTGGAATTAACTGGCCGGGGAGCAACCGGCCGAAAGCTTGTGTCACGTTGCATACTACTACGTCCCCTCACTTCGGCATATTGGCGAGCGCGGCATAGGCCGGCACCGGACCGGACGGCGTCAACAAACTGAAGGC
>JASFBB010000156.1:0-6401 GCA_036172345.1 Anaerolineae bacterium | reverse complement strand
ATCGGCGACATATGCACCCACGACGGCGGCCCACTGGTGGAAGGGGAATTACAGGGTAGCATCATCATCTGCCCACGTCACGGAGCACGCTTCGATGTGCGCACCGGTCAGGTGCGCTCGCTACCTGCTTACCATCCCGTGCCTACCTACCAAGTCAAGATAGAGAACGGTGACATTTTGATCGCACCGCAGGAAGAACGATAAATCTGTCGCTTCAATATATAGGGGAACTCAGATGACTGAAGAACACACCCAGCAAACAGCAGCCGTGTCAGAGGAGAAGATCCGAGAAGCACTGCGCAGAGTGATCGATCCTGAACTCCATCTCGATGTGATCGCGTTGGGGTTGATCCGCGAGATCGACACAAGCGTCTCGCCCATTCTCCTGAAAATGGTGCTCACTACCCCCTTCTGCCCCTTCGCACCGTGGATGGTGAAGCAGGTGCACGAGATCGCCGAAAAAGCGGCGGGGGTGCCGGTCGAAGTGGAAGTGCTCCAGCAGCAGTGGCATCCCGAAATGATGGAAGACCCCTCTTTGCTGGGCTTTTGAGCGCTGCCACTTCATCAAATTGGCACCAGCTAGATCCCATCTGAGCTCTATGAGCACTGCGCGGTCGTCGCTGCCCGAGGTGTATTCATGTTGGTTCAGACGGAAGCCTAAACGTGCTGTATCCTTATAAAGGGACACTGGGCAAGCGCTCTGCCAGGGGCAACCCCAATTGCCAGCCCTCTTCTGATATTGCCGGATGTGCTTTCCCTAAATCCCTCCCCAATTATTAAACATACCTCGAGCAGCACAGTTTTGCCGCTTCGCTCGAAGTGATATAGTATAGTGTTACCTGATTATGCCTGACCAGGTCCGGTCAGGCACATCAACCTACGAGAAAGCCCCGTGGCAATGCTCAACAGACACCATTCCCATATCCTGGTGATCGGAGCGGCCGGACTGGATACAAAGGGCTATATTGCCGGCCCATTGCATATGGGCATCAGTAATCCCGGCACCATTTACGTCAGCAACGGTGGATGTGCGCGGAACGTGGCCGAAAATCTAGCTCGTCTGGGTGAGAGAGCCATCCTGCTCTCTGCGGTCGGCAAGGGGCGTTCAGGTAGACGAGTGCGTGAGCAGACCGCCGATGCTGGAGTTGATGTCTCTCATGTAATCGAGAGCGCTGATCATCATACAGCAGCCTATATGGCCATCTACGATCAGGAAGGCCAGCTGGTGCTCTCGGTAGACGATATGGAAATTATGAAGTTGCTCACCCCGGCTTTTATCTACAACCACCGTCGGCTCATCCGCACCGCCACGATGGTCGTCATCGACGCCAATCTTCCTCTGGCCAGCCTGCAGACCCTGATGCGCGAGGCGAAGAAGTACAGAGTGCCGGTCAGCGCAGACCCAACGTCGGTGCCACTTGCGAGTCATCTCAAGCCCTATTTACCCGATCTCTTTATGGTAACGCCGGATATCTCCGAGGCAGAGGTGTTATGTGAGCGTACATTGCGCAACACGCGCGCCCACGGGATCGCGGCGGCCAAGCAGCTGGTCACGATGGGTGTTCAGGTGGCGATTGTGACTTTAGCCGAACTAGGCATATGTTATGCGACCCCCGAGGTAAGCGGTCACGTGCCGGCAGTGAAGACGCGCGTGGTGGATCGCACTGGCGCCGGCGATGCTCTGACCGCCGGAGTGGTGTTCGGCTTGATCAACAACTTCCCCATCGACGAAGCGGTGCGGCTGGGAGCAGCGGCAGCTGCGCTAACACTTCGACACAACGACTCGGTCTGCCAGACGCTCAGCCTGGATTGTCTATATGACGCTCTGGCCATGTGAGAGATCCCCACAGTAAGTCGACAAGAGTTATCCCTGCATGGAGGCAATGTATGAGACCACGTGGACTGTATTTCGAGGAATTCGAAATAGGCAAAGAACAGATTAGTCCGGCACGTACGATCACCGAAACAGATGTGGTTATGTTCGCCGGGCTTTCAGGAGATTACACCCAGCTGCACACGGATGAAGAATTCGCCCGCACGACCCCCTATGGGAAGCGCATCGCCCACGGTATGCTGGTGCTTTCGATTGCCACCGGGCTGGCGGCGCGTCTGGGCTTCATCGAAGGCACAGCGCTCGCCTTCCGTGAATTGTCCTGGAAATTCAGTCTGCCCGTTTTTATCGGTGACACAGTTCATGTGAAAGCAGTATGTCGAGAGACAAAGCCGATGGCTCGCCTAGGGGGCGGACTGGTGATCTTTGACGTGAGCGTGATCAACCAGGATGGCAAAACCGTCCAACGCGGTGACTGGCACGTGTTGGTCGCGAGCAGGCCATAGTAAACGGAGCATAGATGAAACTGCAGTGTGAATGTTGCTCAGGATGTGCCTACTGCGTTATGGTTTGTCCTCAGGGTGCTCTGGCGACGGATGGCTGGGCGTACCTGATCCCAGAACGCTGTACGGATTGCCACCTATGTTACTATGCTTGCCCTAACTGCTGTTTCGTGCCCGACAAAGAACTGCCTCCGCCGCGGCACTATCACGGAGGACAAAACTATGACGTGCTCATCGTCGGCGCGGGAATCGGTGGATTGATGGCTGCCGCCGCGTTGGCGCATCGTGGACACCGCGTTGCCGTGTTCGAGCAACTGAGCTTTCCCGGAGGGCGTTATACAGAGCTTTCGTACCGCGGCGCAGCTGTGCCCACAGCCGCATGGACCAGTCTGGGGCCGAAGAGCCACATCGGGCGCTTTCTGGCCGAGCTTGGTATTGACAAAGAGCCAGACAGGGGGGGCTTACGCTACATCTCCCTGCAGGATATAGGATTGTGCGAACAATACGCTATACGCTTTCCGGATGGCCGACAATATGCGTCATTGCAGCACATGTTGCCACCTGAAGCATATCGCGCCTGGATGCGTGCCATTGCGCGCGGACGGCGTGGCGCTCCGGAAAGTGTGAGCGCCTACGATTATGTAACCAGCTTTTGCTCGGATGCCGATCTGCTAGCCGTTGTGGACGCCATAGCGGTCACTGCCTCAGGGGTGAGTAGCCGGGCAATGCCGGCCAGCGAGTTCGTCCAAATCGTGCTCGACAGCGCTGCCGCAGGGGCTGACTTTGCTATGCCAGCAGGAGGGGTGGCAACAATTGTCGATGCGCTCGTGCATACACTAAAAGCGCACGGAGGAGAGTTGCATCTGAGCAGCCGTGTACGGCATATCCTTGTAAAACGAGGACAAGCGCGAGGAATCGAACTTGCAGATGGGCAGCAGATCACCGGAAATGTGGTGGTGCACAACGCCGGGCCATCTGCGCTGATCCGCCTCCTCGGCAGCGACAATCTGCCGCCAGCCTATCGCGCGCGATTGCAGTCTCTTAAAAGGGTGGAGTGTGCCGCGATCTTCTTTGCCACACGCGAACCTCTCTTCGAAGACGCTCCCATCTTAATGACACCTGGATGCCAGCGTGTGGCGGGCATCTTCTCACCAACTCGCTTTGACCCTTCTCTCAGCCAAGACAATTTACATCTTTACGATGCTTTCTTACCCCTCCACAGCACCGACCGCAAGGCCGAACTCGCGCTAGCCCTCGAGGACTTGCATATGCTATTTCCCAATCTGGACGCCGTGCTCGTATGGCACTTACCCATGTTTTTCACCAATGGATGGCCAGGCACGGAGACTGCTCAGACTTTTGGACAGACAGGTCGACAACGCCTGGAGACACGCACTCCGATACCCGGTCTATACTTGGTGGGAATGGACGTACAGGGCAGTGGTGTGGCAGGTGACTTGATCCCCCTGGGTGTGCGTCGCTTGTTGGATGAGCTGATCTAGGTAAATGGGAAAAGAATCCAGGTCGCATAGTCCACCGGCCCGATCTCTTAAGAGAGGGGGGAGAGTGGGAATCTTGTCCCGCATCTTTCCCGGTGGGAGGTTGTTTTATCAGGAGGTGAGCACAATGATAAAATATCCGATTTCTTGGACTGTGGGGCTTATGACCTCGTTGATTTTGGTCGCATGTCAGTTGGCGCCACTCCCGGCGCCCTCTCCTACAGTTACGCCTGAACAAGGAGGTGAAACGATGGCATTCCAATTAACCAGCAGCGCTTTTGCGCATGGTCAGTCGATCCCGGCACAATATACCTGCCGCGGCAAGGATGTCTCGCCACCGCTCAGCTGGAGCGATCCACCGGCAGGCACCCAAAGCTTTGCACTCATTTGTGACGACCCGGACGCGCCGGCGGGCGACTGGGTGCACTGGTTGATCTATAACGTGCCTGCTACAGCGCGTTCCCTGCCCGAAGGTGTGCCCACCGACGGTCAGCTGGCGGATGGCAGCCGTCAGGGGCTGAACGGCTGGCGGCAGACCGGTTATCGTGGCCCTTGTCCCCCTTCAGGCACCCATCGGTACTTCTTCAAGCTTTACGCGCTCGACACCTTGCTTAACCTGTCGCCAGGTGCTACCAAGCAGCAGCTATTAGAGGCGATGAAGGGTCATGTGTTGGCACAGACTGAGTTGATGGGAACATTCCGCAAGTCTCCTTAAGGGAATATGACTTTGTAAATCAGAATATCATGTTTTTGACATACCGAGATAGAGCTGTTACACTCGTAGTGTGAATCACAATCTAGAAAGAAGTGGGGGGAGATGGCGCTTCATCAATGCACGGACCGCCCGCGCAAACGTACGAAGATTGTCGCTACTATCGGACCTGCGAGTGCTAGGCCGGAGGTACTACGCCGGATGATCTTGGCGGGCATGGATGTGGCCCGCCTCAATTTTTCTCATGGCAGTCTGGAGAGCCATGCCACCGTCATCAGCACGTTGCGCCAACTCAGCGGAGAGCTCGACGTCCCGATAGCGATTCTGGGGGATCTGCGCGGGCCGCGCATCCGCGTGGGAGAGGTTGCGGATGGAGAGATCAAACTGGTCAGCGGCCAGACCATCGTGCTCACGCCGGAGACGGTGGTGGGTAATGCGCAGCGCATTTCGGTCTCCTTCCCTGGATTGGCGAACGATCTGCAACCGGGCAATCTCCTGTTGATCGACGATGGCGATGTAATACTGCAGGTGCAACGCATCACGCCGGAACGCGACATCCACTGCACGGTGCTTGAAGGTGGCAGCATCGCCAGCCGACGCGGCATCAATTTACCTGGCATTCATGTCAGCCTGCCTGCGCTGACCGACAAGGACAAGGAAGACGTCCTCTTCGCTGTGGAGCAAGGGATCGACTTTTTGGCTCTCTCCTTCGTGCAGTGTGTCGAGGATGTGCGCGCGCTCAAGCGCTTGTTGCAAGAACAGGGCAGCAATATACTGGTGATCGCCAAGATCGAGAAGAAGGGCGCTTTGGAAGATCTAGATGCCATCGTGCATGAAGCATATGGGGTGATGGTGGCACGTGGTGACCTGGCGCTGGAAATGAGCTTTCAGGAGGTGCCGATAGCACAAAAGCACATCATTGCTCGGTGTCGCGTTGCCGCTGTGCCAGTCATCACGGCTACACAGATGCTGGAATCGATGATTGAACGCGATCACCCGAGCCGCGCCGAGGCAACCGACGTGGCCAATGCCGTGTTCGATGGTACGGATGCGCTTATGCTCTCTGGCGAGACAGCGCTGGGACGCTATCCAGTGGAAAGCGTCGCGACGATGGCCACGATCGCTGCGCGCGCCGAAGCCGCCTGGTTGACCGGCGAGGTAGCACGTCCGCCTGATCTGCCACCGCCCGGCGACGTCGATGCGACGATTGCGCGCCTGGGTCATATTGCAGCGTGCGATCTGAAGGCGGCTGCCATTGTGATCTATACGCAATCGGGCAGCACTGCACGCCGCCTATGTCGTCATCGGCCGCCAGCGCCCATCCTGGCGCTCACTCCGTCACCTGCCACACAGCGGCAATTGGCGCTCAGCTGGGGTGTCACCCCGCTGATATGCCCTCCATTACACGACCTCGCCGGGGTGAGCACAAGGGCTTTGGAGGAAGTGCACCGCTGCCAGTTGGTGCGCCACGAGGATGTTATAGTGGTGTTGGCAGGCACACCATTGGGGGTGCCCGGCACGACGAACCTGCTAAAGGTGGAACGGGTGACACAACAGAAGGGCCGGAGTTGAAGCGTGAGTAATCCGAGCACGTTCTCCACGCAGCGCTATATGGTGGCTACCTGGTTGGTGACGGGGCTGTGGTTCATGGTATGCATAGTCACTCTCGATTACAATGGCCCCTTCTTCGACGAGGCTATCTACATCACTGCCGGTCAGCGTGGATTGCAGGGTTATGCTGCCAGCGACAATTATCTCTCCTGGTTTGCCGGCAGCATGCTATGGCCCACCTTCGCCGCGCTGGGTTACAACGCAGGCGGACTGATCGGCGCCCGCGCCGTTGCAACGATCTTTGC
>JASFBB010000155.1:0-22532 GCA_036172345.1 Anaerolineae bacterium | reverse complement strand
CAGAATGGAGTGATTCTTTCGGTTGCTATCCCCAAGGCGTGGCGCCGCAGCGGCGGACGTCGATTTCATCGATCACGGCGTTGCCGCGGCGCGTGACCAAGAAGAGCACGATCTCGGCAATCTCCTGCGGCTTCATCAGTTCCGAACGGTCTAGATCGGGTCTCGCTTGGCCGACGAGGTCGGTGTCAACGCCACCCGGACAAATGGCGTGGACGCGGATGCCATCGGCTTGTACCTCGCGCGCCAGGGCCTTGGTCATGCCCAGCAAGGCATGCTTGGAGGCGCTGTATCCCGCTTGATTGGCATATCCCTTCACCCCCACGACGGAGGAGATGTTCACGATAAAGGGGTGCGCGCTACGCCGCAGATGGGGCAACGCCTCACGACAGATCAAGAACGGTCCGCGTGCGTTGACCGCCATCATGTAATCCCACTGTTCGACGGAGGTATGTTCCAAGGGGGCGAAAAACCCCACGCCGGCGTTGTTGACCACGATGTCGAGCTGCCCGAAGCGCTCGACCGTCGCCACCACCAGGTGCACGACCTGTGCCTCTTGAGCAATATCAGTGGGGAAACAGGCTGCTTCACCGCCGGCAGCGATGATCTCCTGTTGTACTGCTTGCAATTGCGCTGCGTTGCGCGCCGCCAATGCCACCCGGGCACCCGCCGCTGCCAGCGTCAGTGCAATGCTGCGCCCGATGCCGCGCCCCGCACCGGTCACCAACGCGACAGATCCTTCGAGAGGTCTTTCCATGGTCCGAGTGAGCTTCCCACCAGGATATCCACCCCAAATTATAGCACAAGCCTCTCGGGGCAGTAAATGATCGGGGCGTCATAGCGCGTGGCAGCGCCAACACAACCAGCCACGGCCCACGTCCAGCGCGAAACGTCACAGCGCATCCCCCCACCTGGCGCCACCACCAAGACGCGCGCATCACCTTCTGGTAGCTCGAACACGAGCTCTCCCTCCGTCACCGCCGGTGCCTGGGTGTAAAAGCCGATCTGCAATTGATATTCGCCAGGCGCTGCATCCACCGGCACGTTCAACACTCCCTCCTCGACGATGATCTGCCCCTTCCGCCAGCTCGAGGGATCACCATTTTCGTTCAGCAGGGGCTGGCTGATCGCCTCGACCAGGCGGCGCCCCTCCGCGTCCAACAGTCGGAAGAAGAACTCCTCTTCAGGACGCTTGCCCAGATACTCCCAGTAGAGGCGGAAGCGCAACCCGTCCCCGGCCGCGACGGTGGGATAGCCCACATTGGCGACATCTAGCCAATCCCAACCCAAAAGAGCCGCAATGCCCCGGTAATTGCGGCGGTGCTCGTCCACGCGGTCCTCGACGTAGTGTTGCATCCCTGGCCCTGGGTAGATCACCACATAGGGGATGCCGTGGAGCGAGATGAGCGCCTCGGGCTGGTAACGCTGTTCAAAATAGCGAAAGAGTTCCTCATCGGGAAAGCGTCGTTGCAGCTGGTTAATGTAGAAAAGTACATAGTTGCCGCTCAGCGCTTTGCCCTTCTCCTTCGAGTAGCCGATCGCCTCGCCTTTGAAGAAGGGGGCAAAGGTGGACTGGTACCAAGCGGCCACGCGCAGCTGCTCCGCATTTGGCTTCCGGTTGAGGTAAGCCGCTGCCAGATCAAGTCCCTCGCCCCAGCCAATGGTCACCATAGATTGCGCCCCGCGAATGCCCCCCAGCAGAGGATTATAGTAAGTGAAGTAGTAGGGATGATGCACGACGATCAGGAAACCCTGAAAAATTAGAATAATGGCCAACAGCACCGGGAAGATTGCGCGCGCGATAGCAGGACGACACGCCACCCTTCTCGCCAGCCACATCGCCGTTCTGAACAGCCCAACCGCGGCCATAGCGGTGAAGATCGGATAGACCGGTAGGAGATAGCGATCCTGTTTCTTCTCACCAAAGGTTATAAAGAGTGTGAAGAGTAGAACGTATATGAACAAGAGCCAGAGAACGGGGGCATGGTCTAAGCGAACCCGTGTCGTCACGAGGCCGGCCCGGCACAACCAGCGTAGCATCCAATTGCTAACGGACACACTGCTCGCACCCGCACCGTTCTCCCTAACCCATAGCACCCGTGTCCAGCGCTTGATCGCCATCCAGACCAATGCCAGCAAACCCGTCCATATCAGGGGCGAGCTGCGCAACAGCCAAGTAAAGGGGTAGAAGAACACCCCGGGATCGTTCGAGATGGTACCCAGGAAATA
The DNA here is from genome assembly GCA_036172345.1 of Anaerolineae bacterium. GTDB lineage: Bacteria > Chloroflexota > Anaerolineae > 4572-78 > NAK82 > NAK82. The sequence goes on along the minus strand of JASFBB010000155.1, from coordinate 20,306 downwards.
ATTGCCCTTCGCATGGCCCTCGCTGGCGTATTTCATCCCCACGGAGAAGATAGTGCGTACAGCGTCCAGGGGCACTACCCATATTGCCGGCCAACAGACGCAGAAGGTGACGAGGACGATGGCGAGCCACATTCCCACTTCGGCGAGCACTCTTAACAGAGAGCGTCTGCTGAGGGGCTGGCTGTGCGTGCTCTGAACCAGCAGCGGCCAGAGAGCCAGCAGAAGCATAAAAGGTGTCAGGAAAAGAGCGGAGCTTTTACTGAGAAAAGCTAGACCACTGCACACCCCTGAGGCAACGAGCCAACGACGTGACCCACAGCGCACCCAGTACAGTAGCGCGGTCAACACCGCGCAGCTCATAAACGTGGCTGCTAGCGCATCGTGGTGGATGACGCGCGACAAGGCTGCATGAAACGGATCAAGCGCCAAGAGCAACCCGGCCATCAGGCCGATCCGATAGTCGTCGAAAGTCCTTCCGACCAGCCAAGCGATCAGCACGATGGCCAAGCTGAGAAAGAGCACCGAGGGGAGACGTTCGGGCACGATGAGCTGGGCATCCAACGGGTTGGTGGACAGGCCAATGGTGTAGTCGAGCAGGGAACCGGGTCTCCCATCCGCCAGGTAGCGCAGCAGGATGCCCAGGCTGCCGGTCCACATCGTGGTGACACCCGGATGGCCAGTGCGCAGGGTGCACGCCAACCCCTGCGCCTGCTCGAAACCGGTGTGCAAAACCTCTGACTTGCAGGTGAAATTCGGATCGAGCAGCCCGGCGAGGAAGTTGCGCGAGCGATCTATCCAGAGGTATTCATCAGGGGTGAGGAACTTGCCTAGGTTGGGCAGGCGCACCACCAGGGCCACCGCCAACAGGCCCAGCAGCCACCAACGCCTCCACCCCCCTTTTTTTAGACGTAGCCCCATGTTATGAAGAGAGAAACTCACCTTTCCCAAGTCGGAGAGCAGCGCATACGCCCTGAAGTGTGCTCGATCTCCCGTGACGTGCCCAACGAGAAACGATAGTCCATTGTATGGCGAGCGCCGCGCTCAATCTCAGATCTCAGTGTGCGCTGCTGCCTTCCAGCTGGCGCAGCCGGCGGATGCATTGCACAATGCAACGTACCGTGTGATAGCTGATCTTCCAGGCATGGCCCAGTGCATCGTCGATCGGGTTGCCGTAGCGATCCACCCGCTCATACCATTCCCCGCCCGCGTCCATCACCACGAACTTGTCGAATACGAAGTGATAGACGTTCTCGAACCCTTGCCAGTATTTCTCATCGCCGAAGAGGGCATAAGCGTCCAGGAAGCCGATCATCACCTCCGCCTGCTGCCAGAATTGCTTCTCGGTGAGGGCAGTCGGGCGATTGTAAGGCCCCTCGACGAACACTCCGCCATATTCCCAATCCACGCCAAACTCCAGACAGTTATCGAAGATGGGACGCATCACCGCGGCATACTCCTGGCGCGGCTTTCCCAGGATGTCCGCAGCGTGTAGCAACAGCCAGGCGAATTCGACGTTGTGGCCATATGACGTGTACTCCAACGGACGCGCCTGGCCATCCTCCGGGGGTTTGTCACGCCCCCATTCCACGTCGAACATGATGGCCGGCAGTGGGGTGAAGTCCAGTGCAAACTGGATATAGCCGGTGCCGTTCTCAGGGCGCAGCATGCGACGGATGATCAGGTCGATCACCTCCAGCAGGCGGCGACGGTGGGTGGCTGAGCAGGTCATCTCATACATGTTGGTCAGCGCTTCCATCATGTGCATATGCACATCCATGCTCTTGCGGTCGCCGCCGAAGCGGCCTGGACGTTCGGGCTGCCAGTCGGGTTGCATGATCTCCAGATAGCCCCCGTAGCGCGTGTCGGCCATATGTTTGCACACCGCGGCATAGGCACGCTCGGCCATCTCGCGCCCACGCACGTCGCCGGTGGCCATGTAGTATTCGCTGAAGGCGTACATCGCGAAGCACTGACCATACCCGATCTTCGCCTTCACGGTGGGATTGCCCTTCCGATCTGCGATCCAGAACCAGCCCTCGTGCTCCGCATCCCAGTAGTGATCGATCAAGAACTGGGCACCCATGCGTGCCAGCTCAGCGCACCGACCACCCCCGTAGCCGTAGCGATGTGCGCTGGACATTGTGTAGAGCATGCGAATTTGCATCAGGAAGGTCTTAGTCGTCTCGCCGGTGGGCCGGCCGTAACGATCGAAGTAGGTGAGAAAGCCACCATATTCGTAGTCCGGCGAACGCTCGATCCAGAAAGGAAGCAGACTGGTGGTCAGGTAGTGTTCCAGGTGTTCCCGCACTTGGCGGATACGTGCGTTGTCGGGCATAGAACTTTCCTCCTAAGCGGATGAAATCTCGAGGTGCATGGGCTAGGGCGCTCCAGAAGCGGGATCATGCGGGCGTGCAGCGTGGGAATCGATCAGTGCTTTCACACGGGAGATCACCATATTGGTCACCTGGTGCAACTCTCCGGACACGGTAGCGCCGGCGGCGGATGCGTGGCCACCACCACCCCATTCCGCTGCCAGATCATTGACCGGCAGCGCCGCATCGCTGCGCAAGCTCACCTTGACCCGTCCGTCGGGCGTCTCGACACACAAAACGCTGACCAATGCTCCCGCCACCTGCATGCCGAAGCTGGCGAAGTTGTCCAGCTCCGGTTCTCGCACGCCATAGGCGCGCAACGTGTGCTGATCCAGCACGCTCCATACCAAGCGGCCTCCGGCAGCCGACTGCATAATGTCCAGCATGTGTCCTTGCAGGCGCAACAGGTTCAGCGAATATTGGTTGTAGGCCAGCTTAGCTAACTCAGCGGGAGCGGCGCCCAATTCGATCAGCTCGGCGGTGATGCGGTGTGTCCTGGGGCTGGTCTTGGGATAGCGGAAGGAGCCAGTGTCGGTCAGGATCGCCACATAGAGGGCACGTGCCATTGTCTCGGTGATGCTACCCGAGGCGGTGCGCACCAACTCGAAGATCAGCTCGGCAGTTGCCGCAGCGCTGTCATCCACCACCTCCACATCGGTGAAATGTTGTGGGTCGGGATGGTGGTCAATGCGCACCGGGTAGGGGTGCATACGCGCCAACGTATCCCCAATCCGGCCAAGGCGCTTCCATCCCCCGGAAGCATCCAGCACGATGAGCACCTCGGCCCCTTCGATCAAGCGGTCGTGACGATGCGGCTGATACACACGGATACGCCGCCGCAGATCAATGAAACGATGCGGCCGTGCGATGGGATCGCTGTTCAGGATGCACACCTGCTTGCCGATGGCGCGCAGGTATTCGTCCAGCGCCAGCTCGCACCCCAGGGCGTCCAAATCCGGGTTGGAATGCGTGGTAATGATGAAGCGGTTATGGCGTTGCAGGATTCCCAGGACTTCACCCCACATCGCTCATCCATCCCCGACATAGCAAACGGCACTCAGTGCCATCCCGCAAGCCTTCCATTTTCCAGGGGTCGTGTGAGCCTGCGGCAACGCTGCACGACATGATGCCACCTTCACCCCAGCAGCTCCTTCACGCGCTGCGCCACGGCCAGCCCCAGCTTGCGGTGCTCAGGTGGGTCGAAGTGAATACCGTCCACATCGCTGGAGACGATCACCGCGCCGGCGTCCAGAAACGCGCAGCCGTACTGGGCAGCAATCGCCTGATAGTGTTGCGCCAGCCGGCGCGACTTCTCAACAGCACCCTCAAACATCTCAGCAAATTCGCTCAGCTTGGCCACCGGAGGCGGTGCTATCAATAACACCTGGGGCGCACGACCACCTGGGCCTGCCGCGCTCTTCTGGATGACCTCCACCAACACACCCGCACCCTGCGCGATGTCGTAAGCGGAGAGTGAAAAACGCATCTTGAGGTCATTGGTGCCGAGCATCAACACCACCAAATCCAGCGGACGATGGGTCTCCAGGCACGGGATCAGATACTCCTTGCCGTTCTTGTAGCCCTCGATCGGGTCATCCCACACGGTGGTGCGCCCATTCAGCCCCTCTTCGATGACGTAATAATCGCCTCCCAGCTCGCGCGCCAGCACCCCCGTCCAGCGCACATCGCGCGGGTAGCGTTCCGCGTTCAATGGGTTATATCCCCACGTGTTGGAGTCCCCATAGCACAGGATGGTCTTCATTGCCTTATTCCTTTCCCCTTAAAAATGGGGCACGTTTCCTCGAACTTTTCACAATGCTTTTTCATGGTGAGGTTCCTTAGGCACGAAGCAACCAATCGCCGTACGCCTCCGACCTTCGCACCTTTCGCTCTCACCTTCGCAGGCGTGCCTCCATATCATCCAGCCCATCCATTTCGAGCCGCGACTGCCAGGGAGCGGTAATATAGCCGGTTGCTGACGTGCGCGGCTCGGCTGATGCATCTACTGTCTCGCACAGGATTCATGAGGCGGGTGTCGCCACTGCTTGCATTTGTGCCTGGATGGCAGCCAACAATTCATTGAAGGACTGCGAGAAAGCTGCCACTCCTTCGTCGAGCAACTGGTCAGTGATCGCCTGGATGCTCAGACCGGCCTCTTCGAATTGGCGGATGGTAGCTTCGGCGCCGGCCAGGTCCTCCTCCAGGCTGTTGCGCAACCGGCCGTGGTCTTTGAACGCCTCGATCGTCTGCGGCGGCATGGTGTTCACAGTAGGAGCACCGATCAGCTCCTCGACGTAGATCACATCGCGATAGGCCGGGTTCTTGGTGCTGGTGCTTGCCCAGAGCAGCCGCTGTGGCCGCGCACCTTGTTCCGCCAGGCGCCGGAAGCGCGGTGAACCGAAAATCTCTTTGTAATCGTGATAGGCGATCTTGGCATTGGCAATGGCCAGCTTGCCCTGCAGGGCGCGCAGGCGTGCGCGTTCGGCCTCATCCTGTGTGGCCTCGATCCTCGTCTGCAGCAAGCGGTCGGCCAGTGTGTCCACGCGGCTGACGAAGAAGCTGGCGACCGAGGCGATGTGCTGGAGCGGGCGGCCTGCCGCAGCAGCATCCTCCAAACCGCCGATATAGGCCTCCGCGGCGCGCCGGTACATTTCGACGGCGAAGAGCAAGGTGACGTTCACATTGACTCCCTCGCCGATCAGGGCGCGGATTGCCGGAATGCCCTCCATAGTGGCGGGCACTTTGATCATAATGTTGGGCCGCCTCAGGGTGGCGAACAGACGGCGCGCCTCGACAATAGTAGCTTGTGTGTCGTGTGCCAACAGCGGATTGACCTCGATGCTCACATAGCCATCCAAGCCGTTGCTCTGCTCGTAAATCGGGCGCAGCACATCCGCCGCGGCGGCGATGTCGGCGATGACCAACGCCTCGTAGATCTCAAGCGGTGACTTGCCCGCCTGGCTCAATGCGGCGATGTCGGCGCGATATTCCTCTCCCTGGCTGATGGCGTTCTTGAAAATGGTCGGGTTCGAGGTCACACCGCGCACGCCCTCATCCACCAGCCGTTGCAGCTCGCCCGAGCGCAACAAACCACGGTGAATGTTGTCATACCATACGCTTTGACCATACTGCAGTAATTCTTTCAAGGGATTGTTGACACTCATTTGACTCCCAAAGCCTCCTTGTCCTCTATGTTTCCCTTCACCTATACCCACGTGAGGAATTCTCACGGCGTTCAACGTTCCTCCAGAGCGTGTAGAATATCTTCCGGCCTGAAGATGCCACGCTCGGTGATAATGGCGGTGATATAGCGTGCGGGAGTCACGTCAAATGCCGGATTGCGCGCTGCAGACCTGCTCGGCGCGATGCGCACCCGCCCCAGCTGTCCATCATCCAATAATCCCTCGGCATAGAGCACCTCATCCGGGCTGCGCTCCTCAATCGGGATGTGCTCTCCACTAGGACACGTCGGATCAATGGTCGAGGTGGGAGCAGCCACGTAGAAAGGGATGCCCAGCTCGTGCGCCACTACCGCTTTCTCGTAGGTGCCGATCTTGTTGGCGATGTCACCGTTAGCGGCAATGCGGTCGCTGCCGACAATGCACAGATCCACCTCGCCACGTTGCATGAAGAAACCGGCAGCGTTGTCAGCAATGAGGGCATGGGGAACGCCCTCGTTGGCCAGCTCCCAGGCGGTCAGCTTGGCACCTTGGCTGCGCGGACGTGTCTCATCGGCATAGACGAAAAGACGTTTTCCCGTGCGGTGGGCAGCGTAGATGGGTGCCAGCGCGGAGCCCCAATCCACGAAAGCCAGCCAGCCGGCATTACAATGGGTCAGCACACGACAACCGTCGGGCAAGAGGGGTGCCCCGTGCCGTCCGATTGCCTCGCCAGCAGCAGCATTCTCATCGGCAAGCGCCTGAGCGCTGTGCACTGCGGATTGGCGCGCCGTAGAGATGTCGGGTGCCTTTTCGATCGCCGCCAGCACGCGATCAACTGCGTAGAACAAATCCTGCGCTGTGGGGCGAGTTGCCCGAATGGTGGCCGCTCCTTGCTGAACATAGTTGATGAACCCAGCTCCATTGGGAGCTTCCAGAGCGACCTGGGCCATCGCATAGCCGGCCGCGGCGCCGATGGCGCCGGCGCCGCGCACCCACATATCGCGGATGGCGGTGGCGGTAGCACGGTGATCGGGCAGCGCGACGATTTCGAAGGCGTGGGGCAACCGCAGTTGGTTGATCATATATACCGTGTTGCCTTCCATCCATACTGTGCGATAGGCTATGCCGTTGACGATCATCCTTTGCCATCTCCGTGTAGTGATACGGTCTGTGTGCTTGGCTCCGGCCATGATGGCGGAACGCCAGCGCGCCCCATTGTACATTAGCGCTGCAAAAATAGGTAATTTGGGTGGAGAGGATGGCACAAGTTGCAATACAGTTCCGATCCATCGCAGAGATCGCGGAGTTTTCCCGTGTTCTTTTTCTGCGATCCCTATGTGTTCTGGGGGGTGCATCATCCCGCTGTGTGAGCGCGTCCTTTTCGACCGATTTGCCAGATTCGAGGGGAATGTGTATAATGATAATTGGTAAGAGGGATGGGATCGGCGGCGTAGCTCAGCGGCCAGAGCAGGGGACTCATAAGCCCTTGGTCGGTGGTTCAAATCCACCCGCCGCCACTTCCCCGCCAGGCGCCTGCCACCGCATGCTGCATCGTCGCAACCTGCCCCGGCAGGCGCTTTTTCGTCTCTCTTGGCGCACCGCTAGTTTGGCGTAGATTCATCGCCTCAATCGGCACGACACCCATCGTGTGCCTCGTTGGTGACGGGTCTGTGGCATGCCTTGGCCGTTGCATATACGCCGCCAGGGTGCGCCGCCCGGCGGCTGCGTGATCAATACATGGTTCCGGATAATCCGCGCCGAGGCGGCATCCCGCCTTGCGCTGCACCTCAACCGGCATGCGCCATGGTTCGCGGATGTATTCCCCGGCACCCGCGCCAGCTCGGGCACCCAGCGCCGCACATGGTCACCCGAGGGGTCGAACTTCTTCCCCTGCGTCACCGGATTGAAGATGTGAAAATAGGGTGCCGCATCCGTATCGGTGCCCGCACTCCACTGCCCGCTGCCGTTGTTCGAGACCGGATCGCCGTCCAGCAGCTGTTGCATAAACCAGCGCTCTCCCTAGCGCCAATCGATCAGCAAGTCCTTCACCAGGAACGAAGCGACGATCATACGCGCACGGTTGTGCATCCAACCGCTCTGCGCCAGCTAGCGCAGAGCGGCATCCACCACCGGGTAGCCGGTGTGCCCGGTGTGCCAACGTTCCAACTGATCCGCGTCGTTCGACCAGGGGATGTCTCCCAGATCGGCGCGGAAGGCGTGGCCGCGCACGTGCGGATAGTGTGCCAGGATGGAGATATAGAACTCGCGCCAGATCAGCTCGTTCAGCCAAGTCACAGCGCTCTGGCGTGCAACAGCGTCCGGCGCCCGCTGCGCAGCGCGTCGCGCGACCACCACCTGACGCGCCGAAAGCATGCCGAAGCGCCGATAAGGGGAGAGATGGAAGGCTCCTGGCATATCCATTCGATCGCGCACCTGGGCATAGTGATAGATCGGTGGCTGCGCTGGGGTTTCATCGAGGCTGCGGTTACTCGTCGCAGTGCACGGCAACGCATCTGCCGCGGCACCGGCAAAGCGGATGAGCCGAGGTTGTGCTTCGGTCTCGCCAGCGGGAAACTCCGGGATGACCTCCGGCACAGGCAACGCTTCGCTCGCGATCCCCAGCGACGTAGGGATGTGTCTAGGCGGTGGCAATAGATCGTCCTCCGCGGGGGCGGGCAGAGCGAGCCACGCACGGCTGAAGGGGGTGAAAACCTGATAAGGTGATCCATCGGCGCGCACCACCGTCTCCGGCGCGTGCACCGTCAGTCCACCTACCAGATGTAAGGGCACCTGTGCCGCAACTTGGTGGTCGCGTCGGATGGCGTAAGGGGGGTAGTCCGCCTCAGCATAAATGGCGTGCACCTTGCTTTCGCCGACCGGCGTGGCCAGCACCTCATAGGGTGCACCATGCCGCACGATGAGATAGCTGCCACGCGCCTGCAGCGCGGCATCTAGCTGGCGCAGCCCTTCGTATAAGCCCTTCGTATAGGAAAGCCAACCGCCGTGGCGCGACATATGGGGAGCACAACAGTGCAGGATCCAGTATGAAGACCGGCAGCACAACGTCCGCGCTCGCCAGAGCCGTCGCCAGAGCTTGATTATCCGGCAACCGCAAGTCGCGGCACAGCCACCAGATCGCCGTGCGCATCGGGGCATGCTCCCGTGATGCTTGTGTTTCCGCCCGGCTCGCTTTCCTATTGCGACCAGCTAGTCGGCACGCGATCCCAGCGGTGCTGACGCAATATGGCAAGGAGCTCCGCCGGAAGCGGCCCCTTGTCGCTGGCAGCGATGTTCTCCTCGACATGGCGGAGCTTGCGCATTCCCGGAATGGTGGTGCTGACGGTGGGATTGGAAAGGATGAAGCGCAATGCCATTTCCGGCATCGTCATGCCCTCCGGTAGCACCTTTTTCAGCGCCTCGGCCCTTTCCACGCTGGGGATCAGGTTCTCCGGCACAAAGTAGGTGTTGCGCCAATCGCCTTCCGGCCACTTGCTGTCCTTGGTGAGCGTGCCGGTGAGGGTGCCCTCGTCGAAGGGGACACGGGCGATGACGGCGACATCCATCTCAACACAAGCGGGGAAGAGCTCGTCCTCCGGATTCTGGTCAAAGATGTTGTAGATCACCTGCACCGCGTCGAACAGACCACTGCGCACTGCCTGCACGCCGTTCCATGGCTCCCAACGGTTGATGCTGATGCCCCACGCGCGCACCAACCCTTGACGGTGCAGCTCTTCCATCGTGCGCGCCAGGCGTTCGTCCTGAAGCCAGCTGTCCTCCCAGGTGTGAAATTGCATCAGGTCGATGGTCTGTACACCGAGGTTCATCAAGCTCTTGTGCACGTACTCCTCGATGTGATCTGGGGGGAAGCAATCGTCCAGTGTGTATTCCCTGCGGCTGGGCCACTTGAGATTCTTGGGTGGAATCTTGGTGGCAGCATAGAGCTTGGTCTGGAAATTGTTTGCGATCAGCTGACCCAGCAATCGCTCGCTGTGACCCTGACCGTACGCCCATGCAGTGTCAAAGAAGTTGCATCCCAGCTCTATGGCTCGTTGCAGCGATTGGATCGATTCCTGATCGTCGGAACCGGTCCACCCCGCCATGCCCCACATGCCATAGCCGATCTCGCTCACCATCCAGCCGAGACGCCCAAAACGTCGGTAGTTCATCGTTCCCTCCTTGTTCACTTATGTGTCGAATTATACATCCTCTTTGAGCGTGGGACAACGCCCTTGCCACCCATAATGGATAGGGATGGGGATGGGATACGTACATACATAAACCGGGCTGCGCGTGTCAGCAGGCAGCAGGTGTGCATCGCAATAACCTCCCAAAGCTTCCAAACCTGCGGGAGGGTGCAATGCTACGTGCTCGGCGCTCTTACGGTGAAAGATTGATACCCCCGGACGCACAGATGGGAAAACTTGCAATTCCAATGCCACTCCCTATAGGCATCACTAACTTGACAGGCACCGCGCTCTGGTGCATGATCTCATTACAATTGCACATTGTTTGGACAATACAGGTGCCCGTCGCCCCGGATGGCACGGGCGGTAACGGTGAAGTTGGTGACCCGCGAGACCTCGGTATGAGGGCCTCGCATATGGGAAGTCCAACGCTGTCCCGCAACTGTAGGGTAGCGGAAACGTCTCCATGGCATCCGCTGCCGAGCCAGGTCATCCACCTGTGTTGTGCACCACGATTCGCCTTCGCGGTAAAGGGTGTGGTGCAGCATAACAGTACGGATCACACCCCCAGGCACTGCCGAAGGGGGTGTTTTTTGTAATGCGCTTATATCAATTCAATCCAAGAGATGGCAGCGCCAAGACTCCTATGTGAAAAGGGGGGTAGAAAAAGGATGCAACAGCACGTGAGGATCCGGTTGGGGGCGCTGGTGCTGGCACCAACGCTCGGCTTCAGCGCACTGCTGGTCGTGTTGCTGACCCTCACGACGTGGCTGCCCCAGCCGGTGCATGCCAGTGAGCCGGTCAGGATGGGCTACGTAGTGGTGCGCTTTGGCGCCCACGACGCGATAGTACGTTCGTTCACCTTCACTGAACCGATCTCCAGCTATGTCGCTTTGCAGCGCGCTGGGCTGAATCCCGCCGCGGTCCATGCGACATGGGGATTGTTCCTGTGTGCCATCGACGGTGTGGGCCGTATCAATCGCACCGGCGACAACTGTGACAACGGCAGCTTCTTCTGGAGCACATGGTATTGGGACGCGGCACAGTCGCAGTGGGCGGCATACCCGGTCGGGGTGGGTGACAGCGTGATCTCCCAGGACGGGCATGTAGACGGCTACGTGTGGACGGATCAGTGGCCCGCGCCGGAACCCCCTTATGGGCCGGGTGCCGTGGCGGCATACAAGGGGCTCGAATGGCTACGCCTGCTGCAGGATGCGAATACAGGTAGCTATGGCACCCTCAACGACACCTTGGAGACATTGCTTGCCGCGGTGGCGAACCGTTATGACCCTGACGTGTGGCGGCGCGGCCCGGATAAGCCCTCGCTCCTCGCGGCCGTGGCAGAGGCAGGGTTGGACACCCAGCATGCCGGCGAGGCGGGCAGACTGGCAACGGCTCTGGCAGCGGCAGGCAGCTGCCAATCGCCAAACGCCTCGCACATCATGGCTTATTATGATGCCACCACGGGCTCGTTCAATCCCCACGCTGGGTTTCATGCTTGGGCAATGATCGGCCTGCGCGCGCTTGGTCAGGCGGTGCCCGCTCAGGCAGTACAGGCGCTCAAGGCGTTGCAGAAGGACGACGGTGGCTGGGCCTATGGCACCTGGAGCAGCACCAGCGATACCAACGGCACTGCGCTGGCCATCCAGGCGCTGATCGCGGCCGGCGAGCCGGTGACTTCGACCGCGGTGACAAGGGGGCTGAATTATCTAGACAGCGTACAGAAAGCCGATGGCGGCTTCCCATGGGACTCAAGCCAGAGTAGCGATACCAACTCGACTGCCTATGTGGTACAGGCGATCCTGGCAGCGGGCGAGGACCCCACCACTGGTCGCTGGAAAGAGGGGAGTAACCACCCCTTGAGCTATTTGGTGAACATGCAGCTGGCGAACGGGGCGTTCGAGTGGCAGCCAGGCCAAGGAGCAAACCAGTTGGCGACGCAACAGGCCATTCCTGCTTTGCTATACCGCTCTTTCCCTCTTGAACGGACCTCTTCGGTATCTGGAGTAGCCAGGGAGTGCACTGAGTGATTGCGAAATGCAACGTATGGACTAGCCAGTACCATACTATCCCATGGGGGCGACGGATTGCGTGGGGATTGGTGTGTCTGGCGTTGCTGTTGGCAATCCTGTGGGCCGGTGGAGCAGGTGCTCAAGAACCCAACCATGCCGGCCTGGTGGTGGTGCACGAGGATGGGGTTATTCAGAAATGTGTTGCCTTCAGCGAGGAGTATATTTCGGGTTATGACGTGCTAGAACGCTCAGGTCTGGCACTCATCCCTATGGCCGGCGGTGCGCTAGGGATCTCCATCTGTAGCATCGATCACCATGGCTGCAACTACCCGGCTGAGGACTGCTTCTGCCGGTGCCAAGGAACCCCGTGTGTGTATTGGTCTTACTGGCACCTGGTGAACGGCGAATGGCAATACTCCTCGCTGGGGGCAGCGAGCTACCGGGTGCGCAACGGCGATGTGGAAGGATGGGTGTGGGGCAAGGGAGAATATGCCCGCCCAGGACAGCAACCGCCTGTGGTACGCTTTGAGGATATCTGCAATGCTGCGCCGTCGGGTGAGCAAACGGCGGAAAGGGGCTCCCTGCTACAAGGGTGGCTAGTGGCCGGTATTCTGCTGGTATTGGGTGCTATAGCAGGGGGATGGTTGCTGTGGCGCAATACCATAGGGAGAGCATAATGCGCGCGCGACTGGCGAGTTGGGTTGTCTACCTGACAAGCGCAACTATCGGGGTGATTGCCTTTCTCTATCCCTTTTTCTCGTCCACGCTGTCCGACGAAGCTGCCATGGGGATGGAGCACGCCAACGATGCGCCACTGCTGCTGACCGTTTTGATAGGCATCTGTTTCGGTGCGCTGCTGGTGGAAGCGCAGGCCCAGGCGGGCAGCGCCAAGATGATCGCCCTGCTTGGGGTGCTCGTGTCTATCAATGCACCTTTGCGCTTCCTGGAGGTTGCCGTGTCCGGCCCGGGCGGCTTCAGCCCGATCTTCTTCCTGATCGTGACGACAGGCTATGTGATGGGCGGGCGCTTCGGCTTTCTGATGGGTGCGCTGACGCTGCTCGTCTCCGCTTTGATCACCGCTGGCGTCGGGCCATGGCTGCCCTATCAGATGTTCACCGCCGGCTGGATCGGCCTGTCGGCGCCCGCCTGCCGCCCCCTGGTGCGCCTGGTGCGTGGTGAGGGGACGTGGCGTGAGGTGGCGGTGCTGGCGCTCTTCGCCGGCGCCTGGGGGCTGGTCTACGGCGTGATCATGAACCTGTGGTTCTGGCCCTATGCCGTCGGGCCACAAGAACAACATTGGCAGCCCGGCACTCAATGGACAGACGGCATTGCACGATACGCCGCCTTCTACCTGGCTACGTCGCTGGCCTGGGATGCTATGCGGTTGGCCGGCAACATATTGTTGATGTTCGTCTTTGGGCTGCCCACGTTGCGCGTGTTGCGTCGCTTTCAGCAGCGCTTTACCTTCACCTACCAACCCGTGGAACAAGCAGGCGTATGATCCATCCACTGGCATGGCTGATCTGGCTGGCAGCGGAGCTCGCCGTGCTCTCGGCGACGCGCAACCCGCTCTACTTGGCATCTGCGATTGCCTGCACGGCGATCGTGCTGCTGCGCCTGCGCGGCCGTGTTGTCGATGCTCCCACCGTGCCTCTATCGCCGCTGCGCTTTGGATTGGTGGTGCTGCCGCTGGCCGCCCTGTTTAACGCCCTGACGGTGCACATGGGACGCACCGTGTTGCTGCGTTTGCCCACCCCGTTACCCCTGCTGGGCGGGCCGATCACGCTCGAAGCGCTCACGTTCGGCGCACTCAACGGCCTGGCACTGACCGGCATCTACGCCGCCTTCATTGTGCTCAACTATGCGGTGGCGGTGCGTGCGCTGGTGGGATTGATCCCGCGCGCCTTCTTCCCGGTGGCCGTGGTGACCTCGATCGCGTTGACCTTTGTGCCGGTCACCCTGCGCCATTGGCGCCAGATTCGCAACGCGCAGGCGATCCGGGGGCATCGCATTCGCGGCCTACACGACTGGCTGCCGCTCTTCCTGCCACTCCTGATCGGTGGGTTGGAGCATGCCTTCCAGCTCGCTGAAGCGATGACGGCACGCGGATTCGCCGGTGCAGCGGAGACGGTTCCCATGCGACGTGCCCGCACGGTGATTGCGGCTGGACTGCTCACCCTGCTCGCCGGATGGGTGCTTTGGCTGGCGTGGCAGCAGCGCGCGATCGGCATCCCACTGATGGCGCTGGGAGGCGGCATGGTGGTAGCGAGCCTGTGGTGGCTGGGACGGCAAGTGCCGCGCACTACTTATCGTCCCACGCATTGGTACCCCCGTGACACTGTCATCGCGCTGGCAAGCGGCACCGCGGCCGCCGCCTTCCTGGTGGCATGGCCCGGATGGGACCGAAGCTCGATCTTCTTCTATCCCTATCCGGCGCTGGCGTCACCTGGGTTCAGCGGATGGATCGCGCTGGCGCTGGGTGGGCTGCTGGTGCCGGCTCTGCTCATCCCACCCACGCGGTACCTATCTCTCTTCCAGAGTGCATGGGCCAACCGTGCCATACTTAAACGGGATGCATCCGTGCAGGAGGGGCAAGCGGTGACGGGCTCCCCATCTGGCATCGCGACTGTAGCGATGTACCCCTCGGAGGCCGCGTACCCATCTACCCCAACAGGAGAACCTCGATGATCATTTTCCGCGATGTCAGCTACACCTACCCCGGCGCGGCGCGACCTGCCCTGCGCCATGTGGACTTCCACTTGCCTGAAGCGAGCTTTGCCCTGGTGGTGGGGCGCTCCGGCGCCGGCAAGTCCACCCTGTTGCGCTGCGTCAACGGGCTGGTGCCCCATTTCAGTGGTGGCACCTTCGCCGGCCGCCTGGCTGTCGCCGGTCTCGACCCATTATACGCTACACCGCGCGCGATGAGCCGCCGCGTCGGCTTCGTCTTCCAGAACCCAGAGGCGCAGTTTGTGCTGGATCGGGTGGAGGATGAGATCGCCTTCGCGCTGGAAAATGCCGCTATGCCTCGCCAGGAGATGCGCGTGCGCGTCGAAGAGGTGCTGGATTTGCTCGACCTAGCGGCGCTGCGCGAGCGCAAGCTGGAGACGCTCTCGGGCGGGGAACGCCAGCGTGTGGCGATTGCTGCCGCCTTGGCATTTCGGCCGCGCGTGTTGGTGCTTGATGAGCCGACCTCGCAGCTCGATCCCCAATCCGCCGAGGATGTACTCAATGCGCTGGTGCGCCTCAACCACGACCTGGGGCTGACCATACTCCTGGCGGAACACCGGCTGGAACGTGTGCTACAATACGCCGACCGGGTAATCGCGCTGCCCGACTCCCCCGATGGGGAGAACGGCGTGCTGTGCGGCACGACGCGCGAGGTGCTGCCTCAACTGAAGTTGCTCCCGCCCTTGGTCGCGTTGGCGAAGCAGCTGAACTGGCAGCCGTTGCCTCTGACAACGAAGGAGGGACTGCACTTCAGCCGTGCGTTGACTGAGCACATCCTGCCTGTCCTACCCGTTGCTGCATCGCCGCGGTATGGTGCAGTCGGATTGGCGCTGCAGCG
Organism: Anaerolineae bacterium; assembly: GCA_036172345.1. Lineage (GTDB taxonomy): Bacteria > Chloroflexota > Anaerolineae > 4572-78 > NAK82 > NAK82. The sequence continues at coordinate 5,012 of JASFBB010000155.1, read as the reverse complement.
CGTCTGGGTGTGTTACGATCGGCAGCCCGTGCTGCGCGACGTTAGCCTGGAGGTGCGGCGCGGCGAGATCCTGGTCTTGATGGGACGCAACGGATCGGGCAAGACCACCCTGCTCAAGACACTAGTGGGCCTGGTGCGGCCCGAATCCGGGCGGGTATGGGTGGACGGTCGCGAGGTCACCGGTGAGGATGTCGCCACGATCTGCCGGCGGGCGGGCTATCTGCCGCAGGAGGCAGACACATTGCTGTTCGCCGACACGGTGCGCCAGGAGCTGGAAATCACGCTGCGCAATCACGGCTTGCCAGAGCACGATGAGGCGATCGAGTCGCTGCTTGCTCAGCTGGGCTTGACCGCGCATGCTGGACGCTATCCGCGCGACCTGAGCGTGGGCGAGCGCCAACGAGCGGCATTGGGTGCCATTACGGTGACGCAACCGGTGGCCCTGCTGTTGGACGAGCCAACGCGCGGGCTGGACTACACTGCCAAGGAGGCGTTGAGCGCTTTGTTACGCCACTGGCGCGATGCCGGCATGGCCATCCTGGTAGTGACACACGACGTCGAATTTGCCGCGCGGACAGCGGACCGGGTGGTTCTGATCAGCCAGGGTGAGCTCATCGCCGAGGGAGTGCCTGCCAAGGTGATGGGCGCGTCGCCGCTGTTCGCCCCGCAGATCGCGCGCCTCTTCCCAGGCCGCGGCTGGCTGACAGTGGAGGAGGCGCTGCGCGGGCTAGGGGTGGTGTGAGCGCCCAGGTTCCCTCTTCAGCTTGTCCCCCGCCCACCGGCGCGCCTATAATCCGCTGCTATATGAGCAACAGCCTGGAACGCCTGACACAGCCGCTCTCCGGACCGCGGGTGCACATTCCCGAGCTGCCAGATTACTCTATACTGCGCCATTGTGTGCGCTGCGCACGCTGCCTGCCCGTCTGCCCCACCTATCAGGAGACGCTGCACGAAGTGCAATCCCCGCGCGGGCGGCTGGCACTCCTCAGAGCAGTCGCGGAAGGGATGCTGCCCCCTACATCCGCGGTCGAGGAGCACCTCTACCATTGTCTCGACTGTCGCATGTGCAACACAGTGTGCCCAGCGAATGTGCCTATTGGCGAGTGTATCTTGGCTGGTCGCGCCGCATTTGCTCATCGACGTGGCCTGGCGTGGTGGCGGCGACTGATCTTCCGCCATATGCTCATCTCGGCAGAGCGGTTGGGTCTGGCGCTCTGGCCCTTGCGCCTATATCAGCGCAGCGGCCTCGCCCGCCCGCTGCGACCTGTGTTGCGCGCGCTGCCGGGTCCTCTGGCCCGACTGCGCACCATGGAAGTGTTGTTACCCCCGTTGCCACCCCACCCGTTGCACGCGACACTGCCGGCCATCACCCCAGCGCAGGGCCTCCGTCGCTATCGGGTGGGCTTCTTCCTTGGTTGTATGATGAGCCAGCTCTTCGCCGCCGAGAGTCGCGCGACAGTGGAGATGCTGAGCGCAGCGGGCTGCGAGGTGGTCACACCGCGCGGCCAGGTGTGCTGCGGCAGCCCGCAGGACGACCAAGGTGACCGCTTCCAGCTGCGCCGCCTGGCACGTGCCAACATCGCTCTCTTCGAGCGCCTCGGCAGGCTGGACGCCATCGTGACCGACTGTGCCGCTTGCAGCCACACGCTCAAGGAATACGCCACCCTGCTGGCGGACGAGCCTGCCTTTGCCACGCGTGCCGTTGCCTTCAGCGCCCTGGTACGCGACGTCTACGAATGGTATGATGCCATCCTGCCGGCGACGTGGGGCAACGACTCGACGACACCGTTGCACGTCACCATCCACGATGCGTGTCATCTGGCCAACGCACAGGGTGTGCACGAGCCGCAACGACGCCTGCTGGGGCGCATCCGTGGCATCGAGGTGGTGGAGATGGAAGCGCCCTCAGCGTGCTGTGGCAGTGCCGGCATCTACAACATCACCCATCCCGACATGGCGAATCGGAGACTGGCACGCAAGTTGGATGACATTCTATCCACTGGCGCCGCCGTGGTAGTCACCAACGGGCCGGGCTGCCTGTTGCAATTGCGTGCCGCGGCGCGCGAACAGCAGCTGCCTTTCCAAGTGTTACATATTTCGCAACTGTTGGCGCGATGTCAGCGTGTGAACACGGGTGACGTTCTCTATCCAGATACGTGGTGTGGTGGGGCAGAGGTGAGGGAGTGAGGACATGATCGACGCGCGAATTATCGAGGAGCTCAAGGCAGCGCTTGGCGCCGAGCGCGTGCTGGACACATTGGTGGACCGGGTGGCGTATGCCTACGACGCCACTTGGGGTGAGGCGCTGCCAGATGTGGTGGTGTTGCCGCGGAGTACGGTGGAGGTCTCGACCACGTTGCGTATCGCCCACCGCGAGCGCATCCCGGTGGTGCCGCGCGGTGCTGCCAGCGGCCTCTCGGGCGGCGCCATCCCGATCATGGGGGGCATCTGTCTGTGTTTGGCACGTATGAACCGTATCCTGGAGATCAACCCGGATGAGCTGATTGCAGTGGTGCAGCCGGGCGTGGTCAACATGGACCTGCAGAAGGCGGTGGCACGCTATGGCCTCTTCTTCCCACCCGACCCGGCTTCATGGGACATGTCCACCCTGGGCGGCAACGTGGCGGAGAACGCCGGCGGGCCACGTTGTCTCAAGTACGGCGTCACCAAGGACTATGTACTCGGCCTCGAAGTGGTGCTGGCGGATGGGAACGTCATGCGCACCGGTGGGCGCACCATCAAGAACGTCACCGGCTATGACCTGACCGCCTTGTTCATTGGCTCAGAGGGGACGTTGGGCGTGGTGACCGAGATCGTGCTCAAGCTGCTGCCCAAACCGGCGGTACGCCGCACTGTGCTCGCCGTCTTCGAGCGCATCGGCGATGCGTGTGCGGCGGTCACGCGCGTGATCACCTCGGGCGTGCTGCCGCTGACCACCGAGCTGATGGACGGCGACTGCATCCGCGCGGTGCAGAGTCAGCGCGATTACGGCCTGCCCACCGACGCAGACGCCGTGTTGTTGATCGACGTGGAGGGCTGGCCGGAAGCGCTGGAGCGCGAGGTCGCCCTGGTGCGCGCGGCGTGTGAGGCAGTCGGCGCACGGGAGGTGCGCTGCGCGTGCGACGAGGCCGAGGCAGAGGAGCTATGGGCGGCACGGCGTGCCATCTCGCCTGCTCTAGCTGCGCTGGGCGACAAGCTGGGCGAGGACATCGCCGTGCCACGCAGTCGCATCCCGGAGATGGTGGAACGCATCCGTGCTATCGGACGCACGTATGGCCTGCGCACGCCCATATTCGGCCACATCGGCGACGGCAACCTACACCCCTACCTGATCTGCGACCGGGGCGACGCGGAAATGATGGCGCGCGTGCGTCAGGCGGCGGAGGCAATCTTCATAGCGGCGCTCGAGCTGGGCGGCACACTGAGTGGCGAACATGGCATCGGCCTGGCCAAGCGCGACTACGTAGGCCAGGCGCTCGACCCACTGGCGCGCGCACATATGTTGCACCTCAAGCGCTTATTCGACCCGCATAACATCTTGAATCCAGGTAAGATCTTCGCAGAAACAGAGCGGTAAGCGCGCGCCTCGGTTGAGTGCGCGCTTACCGCACCCTGACGTGCCACTTTCCCGACCGAGCCAAGCCGTATATACCGCTCCACTCCCTGATAGCCGCGGCTCGGATTTCGAGCCCAGGGCCGATGCTATAATGAATGCCCATCACCATGCCAGCTTGGCCACAAACGCATCTAGACACGGCGCCTGCTCACACATGCCCTCATCCAGCATCCTGTTGAGCGCTCCAGGCGTAGTGGGGAAGTCGGGTGAGTCGGTCAAGCCGGTGACATAAACGGCATAATCGGTATCTACGATGATGCCCGAGGCATAATCGTAGTCGCTCCCTCCCAGGAAAGTAGCATAGTCCAAGGCGACACCGCCTGCATCCAACTTGGCGATGAAGGCATCGCTCTTGCCGCCAAGCGTTCCGTCGAAAGCTCCATGTGTGGTGGGGAAATCGGAAGACCACGTCCTGCCCGTGACATAGACCGCACCGTCGGTATCCAAGGCGATTGCCGAGGCGTAATCATAATCGCTTCCGCCGAGGAAGGTGGCATACATTAATGTGGAATCACGCGGGTTCAACTTGGCAACAAAGGCGTCCCCGGCGCCCTGATAGTCCACAGCAAACGCACCACGCGTGGTGGGGAAATCGGGAGAATAGGTCGGTCCGGCAACATACAGTGCACCATCAACGTCCAGGGCGGTGGCAAAACCCCCTTCCCAATCGCTGCCGCCCAGCAAGGTAGCATATTCCAAGGCGGTGCCGCTGGGGTTCAATCTGGCGACGAAGGCATCACTCGCGCCATCGAGCTCCCTGTCGAACGCTCCATATGTGGTGGGGAAGTCAGGTGAGCGCGTCTCGCCGGCGACATACGCTGCACCGTCGGCATCCACTGCGATGGCGGAGCCATAATCGTAGCTGGCTCCTCCTAAAAAGGTGGCATATGCCAGGTCAGAGCCGGCAGAATTCAACTTGGCCACAAAGGCGTCCAGACACTGTTCCCCTTCACATGGGCCCTCACCGAGCTCTCTGTCGAACGCGTCGGGCGTGGTAGGAAAGTTGGGGGAATAAGTTGGGCCAATGACATACACAGCGCCCTCGGTGTCTATGGCGATGGCAAAGCTTCTGTCATAGCGGCTGCCCCCTAAGTAAGTGGCATATTCCAGCGTGGCGCCGCTGGAGTCCAGCTTGGCGATGAAGACGTCCCAGCCGCCTTGGTATCTCCTCTCGAATGCACCGGGTGTCGTGGGGAAGTCGGGCGATTCCGTCCGGCCGGTAACATATACGGCGCCGTCCCCATCCACCGCGATGGCAGAACCCCAATCTTTGTTCCTGCCTCCCAGAAAGGTGGCATACTCCAGGGTGGTGCCATCCGGATGCAATTTGGCCACAAAGGCATCGCGATCTCCTTGGTGGCGTGTCTCAAATGCGCCGGGTGTGGTGGGGAAGTCA
>JASFBB010000154.1:0-2443 GCA_036172345.1 Anaerolineae bacterium | reverse complement strand
ATAGCCCAGCGGCGATGCGATCTCTCACCTGGCGGATCTCGTCGTGGGTGAACCGACGGTGGCCGCCCAATGATGCACGAGCGCATCACCGCCCGGCCCACGCTGGAGATTCACGGGATTCGCGGCGGTTTCGTCGCTGAGGGACAGAAGACGGTTATTCCGGCCGAAGCGACGATCAAGCTAAGCATGCGCCTGGTGCCCGATCAGGACCCGCTGGAGATCGCTAGTTTGTTCGAGGAGCACATCCAGCGCATCGCGCCGCCCACGGTGCGCGTGTCTGTGCGCCTGCTTTCGCACGCTCATCCCGCTTTGGTTGACCGCCATGCGCCGGCAATCCAGGCTGCCGTGGAAGCGTATCAATTGGGGTTTGGGACGGCGCCGGTTTTCCTGCGCAGCGGCGGCACCTTGCCGGTGGTGGCGGATTTCATGCGCATCCTGCAGGTGCCGGTTGTCATGATGGGCTTCGGGCTTCCCGATGACAATCTCCACGCACCCAATGAGAAGCTGAGTCTGGCGCAATTCTTCGGGGGCATCCGCACTGCCATCCACTTCATGGAATGTCTGGCGCGCCAATCTGCTTCCCTGTGAAGTGGCTAGAACACCCCACACCGCGACCATTTCTCCGCGCCGCGACCATTTATCCGAGCCGCGACCGTGAGGGAGCGGTAATATGGCCGCTTGCTGACGCGCGCGGCTCGGTTCAATGTATCCGAGCCGCGACCGTGAGGGAGCGGTAATATGGCCGCTTGCTCACGCGCGCGACTCGGCCACACACGCGCCGCGGCTGGCGCTCCCCTCGGACGGTTGTTAATCCCGGATGGAGAACTTTTGGGAAGCCTCGTACACGACCGGGCCATGCCCCAGGCAGACAATCTGCGGCTGTAACGCTGCCTGCTTGCGCAGCGAGGCGAGCGCCAGCTGCTCATCCCATGTGACGAGCGCAAACGGCCGGCGCAGCTTGCCATTGTGGTAGGCGATCGAATCGCCGGCAAACAGGATGCCGCTCGCGGGCGCAAAGAAGGACAGATGTCCAGGCGTATGACCGGGCGTCTCAACCACGTGCAAGCCGCCCAGGCCCGGCAGGATATCCCCTTCTTTGACCACCTCGGTGGCGTCGAACGGTGTCACCCGGTAGAGCGGTCGTGCCAGCCAGAAGAGGAAGCGCGGCAGGCCATGCAGGCGCAGCGGGCGTGAGAACTGACCGCACGCCAGCGCCTGCGCTTCGAGAGCGCTGGCATACACCTGCGCGCCCGAAGCAGCCACCAGGGGCACCAGTCCGCCCACGTGGTCGCCATCCGCGTGGGTGATGAGGATGTGGCGCAGCGGGGTTGGCTCATAGCCAAGGCGCGCGATGGCACGCAGGATGCGCTTGTGGCCTCCAGCGATGCCGGCGTCGATCAGCGCCAAGCCCTCTTGCGTGACGATCAGATAAGAGGTGCTCAAAAAGTCGGCGATGCGATATAAGCCAGGGACGATCTCCATGGAGGACCGCTCCACCCATGGCCCATCATTCTACTCCCAGGGTCGCGCGGGCTTCTTGCGCCCAGTTGGGATTTCGGAGCATCGCGCGCCCGATCGCCACCAGGTCCGCCTGCTCTGAGCGGATCACCTGGTCGGCGAAATGGGGATCGGTGATGCCACCGGCCACGATGACGGGCACTGAGACGACCGCTTTGATGCCGGCGGCAGTGGGGACGAAATACCCCTGGCTCTCGCCATCCCAGCCGGGCCGTTCGGCACCGCACATCCCGCCCGAGACGTCCAGCACATCCACACCGGCGGCGGTCAGCGCCTGAGCCGCTTGACGCCCCTCTTCCTCGGTTAAACCGCCTGGCAGGAAGTCGCTGCCCGGCAGCCGATATAGTACCAAGAGCGCATCCGGCAGCGCACGGCGCACCGCTCGCACCACGCGCAGGGGGAAGCGCAGGCGGTTCTCCAGGCTGCCACCATAAGCATCCGTGCGGCGGTTCGCCAGCGGCGAGAGAAACTCGCACAGCAGGAAGCAATGGGCGCCATGCACCTCCACAAAATCGAAACCCGCCTCAACGGCGCGCCGCGCGGCGGCGACATAGGCTTCCTCCAACGCATCCAGCTCTGCCAGCGTGAGGGCACGTGCCGGTTCGCTGCCGCCGGGACTCAACACCCCCTCCGAGGGTGCCACCGGTTGGCCTCCCATGCTTTTGAAGGTGGCACGACCGCCAGCATGGGCGAGCTGAACGCCGACCACCGCGTCGCACGCCTTGACGGCGCGGGCGAGCTGCGCCAGACCCGGTATCAGGCTGTCATCGTGGATGCCCAGCTGGCGCGGGTTATAGCGTCCGTCGCGGCGCACGTAGCAATGCTCGACGATCACCATCCCGACCCCGGCAGCGGCGCGTCGCACGTAGTGCCGGATGTGCGCTTCGGTCACCTGGCCGGAATCGTCGGCCATGTCATTGGCCAT
>JASFBB010000153.1:0-6022 GCA_036172345.1 Anaerolineae bacterium | reverse complement strand
AATGTATCCGCGCCGCGACCACGTATCCGCGCCGCGACCACATAACTGAGCCGCGACCGTGAGGGAGCGGTAATATAACCGCTTGCTGACGCGCGCGGCTCGGTTTAATGTATCCGAGCCGCGACCACATAACTGAGCCGCGACCGTGAGGGAGCGGTAATATAACCGCTTGCTGACGCGCGCGGCTCGGTTTGGTCTATCCGCGCCGCGACCCTGTATCCGAGCCGCGACCGTGAGGGAGCGGTAATATAACCGCTTGCTGACGTGCGCGGCTCGGTTTAATGTATCCGAGCCGCGACCGTGAGGGAGCGGCAATGCTGGCCGCTGGCTGACGCGCGCGGCTCGGTTCAATGTAACCGCGCCGCGGCCACATAACTGAGCCGCGACCGTGAGGGAGCGGTATCCCGGCCGCTGGCTGACGCGCGCGGCTCGGTTCAATGTATCCGCGCCGTGAGTGCGCCGTCTCTCTGCGGTGGTTGTCTGCCACTACAGCGCGATCGCTTGGATGCCGGTCAGCTCACAGAAATCTTGCAGCTCGTCGTACAGATGGCCGCCATAGCCCAGCACGGCGTACTCGTTGTTCCAGGCGTCCAGCAGGGCATCTATATCGCAATGCAACGTCACGAAGGCATGCGGCCAGAAGGGGATGCCGCACTCGCGCCGACGCGCCTCGATCCGCTCCGCGGGCGGCTCAAAAACCGTGCAGCGGGTGATGACCATCTCGAATTGGCCATCGCGGCGGCCCAATCGTGCTATTACCCCCTCACCCTCTTTGCAGACTAAATCCACCGACAGACCGCCGGCTGCCCCCTCGGTGGGGATGCCGTGTTGGGCAAAGCGTGCCGGCCCTACCTTGCCCGCCAACGAGGGCGGACATGCCCCATCGCCGATGATCTTCGCCTCGCGGGTGATTTTGTCGATGTGCTGCAAGTCGCCGTAGTAGGGGCGTTCGTCGCCCAGGTCAAGCAGCAATTTGGCGGTGAGCGCCGTGTTGAAGTCGCTCAACGTCGAGGTGGCTACCCCATCTTCCAACATCATGCTCTGCGCAAACGAGGTGGCGCCGTAATCGTCGCCCATGCCGGGGAAGGACTGGATGGTGTAAAAGTCGAACCCTTCTTGTTGCACGATCTTCTTGATCGCCAGGTAGAGGCGGATCGAGCGCTCGGCCAGCTCATCATCGGGGATGGGCTCGACGAAATAGGGTTGGATGTGACGCCATGCTGCCTGCAGCTCCGCGGCGGTGATCGCCCGTGCGGTGGCGATCAGCTGCGTGACATCGCGCGTGTCGATGTCAATGCCGAAAACTTTCATCCACTGAGATGGGTCGGCCACGCCACACGTCTGGCCCATACCGCGCCCTCCGAAAGCGCCCAGGGTGCTCATGTTGAGGCGGTTCTTCATCGCGCTGGCGCGGCAGTAAGAGACGATGCGCTGGATGGCACGCGCTTCGTTATAGTGGCCGTACACGAAGCGGTGTGCCAGGCCGATCTCCTTGAAGGCAGCCTGCATCACCCACCCGCCGACCGGTCGCCAGCCTTGGGAACCCGGCACCGTCCAGAGCACAATGCCGCGGCCGCTCATGGCGAAGTCGCGCACGGCGCCGATCAGGTGGGCCGCCCACACCCATGTGCCCGAGAAGAGCACCACGGCATCCAGATCGTCCATCTTCTTCAGCTGGGCAAAACACGCCCGTGCCTCCTGCTTGGTGGCCAGCACCACCGGGTACTCGACCAGCTCCAGGCCAGCGGCGCGCAACGCCTGTTTCGCCGCCGCGATGATGCCTTCGTCGATGAAAGGGGTGCCCAGAGGATCCAGCAGCCCGTCTTTGTGGACTCCGTACACGATGAAAGCGACCTTCGGTGTGAGCATGAGAAGCCTCCTTAAGAAGAGATTGTTTCAACACTTCTATGACCAGGACTATCCGAATCATCCCATGAAATGGGCCTGGCGTCCAGTTTTGTGGGCGCCCTTGTGTCTGTCAACGTGCCACCGCTGGAAAGCAGTTGAAATTGCTCTTATGGGGCCTGCGGCCAGCCGTCCACCGACGCAGAAGAAACAAACTGCGCCGCGCGCGTGAGCAAGCGGCACAAACCCGCTCCCTCACGGTCGCGGCCCAGTCATATAGTTGCGGCGCGGTTATACGCTCGTGGCGCGGACAACCTTCCCTCAAGTGAGAATGCACCCCCTCCGACCGTTTGACTCTGCTGGACTGCCGGTTACAATCAAAATGGGTAGGATCTATGCACCTGATCGTGACGCACGAGAATACCGATTTTGATGCTGTGGCGTCCTTGCTGGGCGCTGTCAAGCTCTATCCAGCTGCTCAGGCATTGCTCCCGAATCGCCTGAATCGCAATGTGCGCGATTTTCTCAACCTATATGGAGACGAGTTTCCTTTCCTATGGCCCCATGAGCTGCCGCAGGAGCGAATAGTCCGTCTCACGATTGTGGACACGCAGCATATCCCGCCCCTGCGCGGGCTGGATGCCCAGACGGTCTGCCAGGTGATTGACCATCACGCACGGGCACCCTACCTACCTGACAGTGTAATCGCTACTTTACAGGATACAGGAGCTACTGCTACTCTGCTCGTGGAAGAGATCAAAGCGCATCGCATTCCGCTCTCCTCGCACGAAGCCACCTTGCTCCTTTTGGGCATCTATGAGGACACCGGTTCGCTGCTGTATGCGAGCACTACGCCGCGTGATGTCTATGCCGCCGCTTGGTTGATGGAACAGGGTGCCGTGATGGAAGTAGTGCGCCAGTTTCTCAAGTACCCGCTGAGCGAAGATCAGCAAGCGCTCTATCGCCAGCTGATGGATGCGATGCAGACTCATCATATCGCCGGCCATGTGGTTATGATCGCGGCAGCGGTGGCGGATCGCTATGTAGAGGAGATCAGCACCCTGGCCCACAAATTGCGCGACTTGTTCGAGCCCGATGCCCTCTTCCTGCTGGTGGCAATGGAGGATCATATCCAGCTTGTGGCGCGCTCTACCACCGATGCTATTGATGTCGGCTTTATTGCCGGTATGTTCGGAGGAGGGGGGCATGCCCGGGCAGCAGCGGCGTTGGTGCGCGGTGTGGACGTGGAGGAAGCGCGGAGGCAGCTCCTGGAACTGCTCCACCGCAATGTGCGGCCTTCGGTCATGGTGGGCGATATTATGTCGCGTGGTGTGCACACGCTATCCCCGCACGACACGGTGGCGCGCGCCGCCGAGATAATGGCACGCTATGGCCACGAGGGGTTCCCGGTGGTGGAAGGGGGGCGCGTCGTCGGCGTGCTGACGCGCCGTGAGATTGACAAGGCGTTGCATCACAAATTGGGCAATAGTGCCATCAGTCGGATCATGCGCAAGGGTGAGATTTACGTGACCCCGTCCGATTCGGTGGAGAAGCTCCAGGACATTATGACACGCGAGGGCATTGGGCAGGTGCCGGTGGTGAACGGTGACCAGGTGATCGGCATTGTCACCCGCACCGATCTGATCAAGCTATGGAGTGCCTCGCCGGGGGCCTCACGCACTGAGCAGATTGTGCGACGCATGCAGGAGGTGATGCCGGCTGCCCTGCTCCAGTTGCTGCGTGAAGCAGGTCGCGTTGCTGCCGACCATGGAGATACATTATATATTGTGGGTGGCTTCGTGCGCGACTTGTTGCATCGTGCCAACTCCGAAAACCATGTGCCTTACCCGGACATCGACCTGGTGGTTGAGGGAGATGCCATCCGACTGGCACGTCGTCTGGCGCAACGTTATGGGGGGCAGGTGCGCAGCCATCAGCGCTTTGGAACAGCCAAATGGTTGCTGCCATCGACGCTTCAGCTGCCTGAAGCCCAGGAGGAAGGCACCCCATCCGGACAAACTCTCACCGTCGCGACAGAGGGGCTGCCCCCCGCGCTCGACTTCGTCACGGCGCGCATGGAGTTCTATGAACATCCCACCGCATTGCCAGAGGTGGAGCGCAGCTCCATCAAGCAAGACCTGCACCGCCGCGACTTTACCATTAACACGCTGGCCATCTGCCTCTCTCCGGAGCGGTTTGGCGAGCTGCTCGACTTCTACGGTGGCGAGCATGACCTGCGGCGGGGACTCATCCGCGTGCTCCACAGCCTCAGCTTTGTGGAAGATCCCACGCGCATCCTGCGCGCGGTGCGTCTGGAGCAGCGTTTGGGATTCCAGATCGAGGCGCGCACTCTAGAGTTGTTACAGAGTGCACTCGATCTGTTGGATCGGGTGAGCGGCGAGCGCATTCTCCATGAATTGTTGCTCATCCTGCGTGAGCCGGAGCCGGAGCGCGCTCTGAGCCGATTAGATGTATTGGGCGTCCTGCGCCAAATTCACCCCGAATTGCGCGCGGATGAATGGACCATCCAGCGGATGGTCGCGCTGCGCCGGGCACGCGAGGGCGCTCCTTGGGAGCGTGTACGACCATCTGAAGTGCATTACTGGGGCATCCTGACGTTTCGCATGGGGCAGACGGCATTGGAAGAGCTGATCACCCGCCTGCACATTCCCGGTCAACTTGCCAGCACGTTGCGCCAGGTGGAGCTGTTGCGCCGCACGCGTTTGTCAGTGTTGAAGCAACCCCAACGTCCCAGTCGTATATATGAGTTGCTCGCCCCGTTTGACATCCCCAGTTTGCTCGTCAGCTGGCTGGGAAGCGATGATGAGAGTGTGCGCGCCCAGCTGGCGCAGTTTCAAGGCGAGCTGCGTGATGTGCAGCCGCTTATCGATGGCCATTACCTGCGCCGCGTGTTCAAATTGCGTCCGGGGCCAATTTACCGTCAGATCATCGATGCCTTGCGCGGCGCTCGACTGGATGGGGAGGTGGTCACACTCCAGGATGAGCATACGTGGGTGGAGCGCTGGTTGTCGGAGCGTGCCAATGGGATATTCACGACGGGGGTACGGCGTCAGGGTGACAGGGATGGGGAGTGTACTCGCTGAGCCTTCACCAAGTTGTGTTCTGCGTTGAGAATAAGTCTACTCAATACTCGTTAAGGAGGATGTCCTATGTCGTGGCATACTGTCATCCATTTGCAACCCGAGTTCTTCCATCGTTTCGAGACCCCATTAGCTGAGTTCGGTGAGCTGACCGCGCGCGCATTTCGCTACTCCAGCGGGGTGTGCGGGTTGCGCATCACCAACAAGGTGGGGCAGATGATTGTCCTGCCTTACAAAGGCCAGCAGATCTGGCGGCTGGAGCTGCACGGGCGTGAGCTGGCTATGCGCTCGATGTTCGATGAGCCGACCGAGAGCGCGGAATACCTGCGCACCTATGGGGCGTTCATGGTGCATTGTGGTTTCACGGCGATGGGGGTGCCGACGGAGCAGGACAAACATCCGCTGCATGGCGAGCTGCCCAATGCACCTTATCAGGCGGCGCAGCTGCTCATCGGCGAGGACGAGCGTGGGCCTTATGTGGGTGTGAGTGGCAGCTGGCAATACACGGTGGCGTTCAACACCAACTACGTGGCCCGCCCGCTGGCGAAGCTCTATGCCAACTCCGCCCGTGTGCCCATCTCCATTTCCATCCGCAATCTCAAGCGCAGCCCGATGGAATACATGTATATGGCGCACGCCAACTTCCGACCGGTGGATAACGGCCGCCTGGTCTACACGGCACGCTGCACGCCGGAGCATGTGCGTGTGCGTCGCAGCATTCCGGGGCACCTGCAGCCGCCGCCTGGCTATCGCGAGTTTCTCGAAGAGCTGGCGCAGCATCCTGAGCGCCATAATATGCTCAAGCCAGGCTTGGCGTTCGATCCGGAGGTGGTGTTCTTCATCGACTACTTGACCGATGAAGCGGGCTGGGCACACACGATGCAGGTCCATCCCGATGGCTCGGCGGACTTCATCAGCCATCGCCCCGCCGAGCTGGATCATGGCGTGCGTTGGATTGCGCGCAATCCCGATCAAGACGCATTGGGCATGGTGCTGCCGGCCACGGCGGAGCCGGAGGGTTATCACGCCGAGAAGGCAAAGGGTAACGTCAAGGTATTGCCCGGCGGCGGTGAGTT
>JASFBB010000152.1:0-11835 GCA_036172345.1 Anaerolineae bacterium | reverse complement strand
CCCGGCTGGGTGGTTGGCAAACACAATTATGTGTGGGGTCTGGCGGATTGGTATGCGCGGCACCAATTGGTGACCGGCGCATATATCACGTTGCACCGCACCGATTCCCCTCTTACCCTCGAGATCAGCTACCGCCCGGTGCGCCCCAAGCGCGAATGGGTACGCAGCGTGGTGGTGCAAGGAGGACGGCTGACCTTCCAGAACATGCGCATGCTGATCATATGCCAGTATGACGAGCTGATGATTGTGGGAGAGGAGAATCCGGCCGCTGTAGATGCGCTGTGGGAGGATGCGCGTAGCAGCAAACCCTTGTTGCCGCTGCTGCGGCAAGTGGCACTGGAGCTGATCAAGATCAACTCTCAAGGCACCGTGCATGCCAAGACGCTCTATAGCGCTATAAACGTGGTGCGGCGTTGCCCACCCGGCCCTATCTTCCAGGAGCTCGTGCGCAACGAATGCTTCGTCCCGATGGGGCACGGGTATTGGACCTACGACGCAAGCAAGGTGTAACACGGTGACATACAGGTAGAAAGTCGTTCAGGATAACTTTTGTCTGCCAGGGTTAGCAGCGGATGGGTGAATATATTAAGCCAACTATTGACACCAAATTCCATATAGACTTCGACTGGTGGCATGAACAGGGCAGAAGTCTGGATACATATTTAATCTCGCGCTTGTGTCCAGAATGTAAGCAGAAATACAGTGAGAACGAGCCAGAGCTCATCGACTGGGTAGATCCCTACAGCGGAGAAGTGAAGCGTCTGCCCGCTCTGTGGGAGACGATTCGGAGCTGTTGTAGCCAACAGCCGGATTACATCACCCCACAGACACCGTTGACCTATGCCGCGTTCTTAATCTTCGTGGCCTATGACAACAAACCACTCACGCCTGTGGAATTGCATGAGGAGCTACCCTATCGCCCGGCATCTATAATTCTGCGCACTTTGGCAGGACACCAGATCTATTATGGCATCCGTCCGGTGCGATCACCTATTGTGCGGTTGAGAAGGAAGGCAGCGTAGAATCTCGTTAGTTGAGGAATCCATTGGAGCGCTATGGCCCTTGGAAGTTGCGTTGAAGCCTGACCATAGCGCTTCTTTCTTTGCAAGGTGCGGCAGGTGAAGATCCATCTCGGGAAGGGTGGCAAGATAAACCGGGTTCTATCCGTTTTGTGAGCGAGGTTGTCTAGTATGTCACGCGCAGAGATTCATTCGGGCATATGTGGGTTTGTGACTGTCGTCGAAGCGACAGCAGATGAGGGAGACCACCATCGCGTCCACCTGAAGATCACCAGCGATTGCAAAGCTTGCCAACGGCTAGCTCAGGAACTGGCTGAGGTAGATGCGCTGCGTGAGTTCACCTTCCGTGGTGAAGGCCCTCTCACCCATCAGCTGGCAGCCAAGTATCTGACACATTCCGCCTGCCCGGTGCCAGCAGGCATTCTCAAAGCGGTGGAGGTGGCGGCCGGGCTGGCGTTGCCCAAGGACGCCACCATCAAGGTCAGCAAAGAGTGAAAAGTTATGTTTTGGGTCTGATGGGCTGATAAACTGTTGGCCACTCAGAACCCCATCAGCTGGCTGAGATCCACCAATCCATCGGGCAATGCTGCTATGGAATAGACCAGCGCCAAGCGGTTGCGCCGAATTGTTTCGTCTTCAGCCATCACCAGCACCTTCTCAAAGAAAAGATTGATGGCATCGGCCAGCTGGGCGAGTGCATTCAGCACTGCATCCACATCTCGGTGATCCTTTGTGAGCGGAGCGGTCACCTCGCACATCTTTTGCCAGAGCGCCAAACTATCCGGATCGAGCGCAGCAGGATCGAGAGGATAGGTGCGCACTTCCTCACCGAGGGGACGCACGATACGCTTACAGCGAGCGTAAGCTACCAAAATGCGCTCCCAATCCGGGCGGTCTACCCAACGCTGGAGCGCCTGCGCCGCAGCCAGACAGCGTACCGGATTATCCCCCTGCTCGGCCAATGCGGCTTGCACCACATCGTAACGTAGCCCCTTCTCGCGCAGGACAATTTCCAAGCGTCGTCGGATGAACTCTGCACATGCTGCCAGGGCTGCTTGTCGGTCGCCGATTGGCACAGAGGTGGTACGCGTGCCGTCACGAGCAATCGGTTCCACGGTGATATCTGGAAGGAATTGGGCAGCGGTTTGTAATCCCTGCGCCACCGAGAAGTCAATACCGTGTTCCAGCAATACGCTCACCAGCCCTAACGCGTCACGGCGCAAGCCATAGGGATCAGCGGAACCGCTGGGTGCCAGACCGACAAGGAAGAGACCAGCTAAGCTGTCCAGCCGATTGGCTATTCCCAACACTATGCCGGGCCGTGTGCGTGGCAGGATGTCACCGGCGAAGCGCGGCAGGTAGTGTTCGAAAATCGCCGTGGCGACCGCCTCACTCTCGCCGGAGCGGAGCGCGTACTCACGCCCCATTACCCCCTGCAAGCTGGTGAGCTCAATCACCATCTGGGTGGCCAAGTCCGCCTTGCAGAGGTGAGCCGCTCGGCGCAGCGTTTCTATCTCCTCGCGGGATAAACCCAGTTGCTCGCCAATAATAGGCGCCAGCTGCTCGATACGCCTAGTCTTGTCCAACATCGAGCCTAGTTGCTCCTGAAACAGCAGCGTGTCCAGGCGTGGCAAAAAGCTTTCCAGTGGTTGTGCGCTGTCCGCCTTAAAGAAGAACTCGGCATCATCGTAACGGGCGCGCAGGACATTCTCATAACCTCGTCGCACTGTGTCCAAGTGCCGAGTATCGCCATTGCGCACGGCGATGAAGTGGGGCATTAGATGTCCTGCCTGATTCATCACCGGGAAATAACGCTGATGCTTCTTCATCACGGTGATCAATACCGCCTCGGGCAGCGCCAAGTAACGCGTGTCAAACGTACCGCGCAGCGCGGTGGGTTGCTCCACCAGATTGACCACCTCATCGAGCAGGTCGGGATCGTCCGGCACATAACCACCCACCTCGGCCGCCAATCGGGCTGCCTGGTCACGAATAATGGCACGCCGTCCTGTTTCGTCCACCTGAATGCCGTGCACTGCCATCGTTGCGAGGTAGCTGGTCGCGCTCTGGATTTCGATGGGGGGGCTGCCTGCAGGGCGTGACCCACGGCTGACACGTCCGCTGGCCACGCCGGCATAGCGGAACGGAAGCACCTCCTCTCCCAGCAAACACACCAGCCAGCGGATAGGCCGGCTGAAACTGACGCTGGGACCCTCACCACCAGCGCGCGGCGAGGGTAACCAACGCATGCTTTTCTCGAACTTGAGGCCGGCAATGAGCTCGGGCAACGCCGTGCTCAACACTTCGGCCACCGGGCGGCCTGGAATGCGCCGCACGGCGAAGACATAGCGGCCACCCTCTATCTCATGCACTTGCAGATCGGCGACCGAGACCTGTTGGTTGCGGGCGAATCCCTCAGCGGCACGCGTGGGCTTTCCTTCTGCATCGTAGGCAACGTGTGTGGGCGGTCCCTTGACCAGCTGCTCCTCATCCTGCTGGCGCGCCGCGAGGTTATCAACCAGCACCACCAATCGGCGCGGCGTGCCCAACACGCGCACTGCTCCGTGCTCCAGCCGCAACCGCTTCAACAGCGCAGGTATTCCTTCGCGCAGCTGGGCAAGCGCTGCGCTCAGATCTTGGGGTGGCAGTTCCTCAGTGCCGATCTCAAGCAGGAAGGCGACTGGCTGAGTTGGTTGCGGCATCGAAGGCACGCTGATAGCTTGGGCAGGACGCACAGATGATTTCAAGAAGGGGTAGCCGGCCTGCTCACGTTGCTGGATGAAAGCAGCGGCGACTTGCCTCGACAACTCACGCATGCGGGCAAAGTAGCGGGCGCGCTCGGTAACCCCTATAGCGCCACGTGCGTCCAGGACATTGAACGTATGGGAGCAGCGCAACACATAATCATGCGCCGGGACAACCAGCCCGCGCGCCAGACACCCCTTGGCCTCCTGCTCAAACATATTATAGCTCTGCACCATGCGCGTGACATCGGCCACCTCGAAATTGTACGTGCAATATTCGACCTCTTGGCGGCGCAGGATGTCGCCATAGGTGTGTTCACCATCCCAGTCGATCTCCCAAACTGAGCTCACTCCCTGTAAGTAGAGCGCAATGCGTTCCAAGCCGTACGTCAATTCCACAGCGACCGGATCGGTGTCGAATCCACCGAACTGCTGGAAGTAGGTGTATTGGGTAATTTCCAAACCGTCCAGCCAGACCTCCCAGCCCAATCCCCAGGCACCCAGCGCCGGGCTTTCCCAGTTATCTTCCACAAACCGGATGTCGTGCTCCTCGGGCTTGATGCCCAATGCATACAAGCTCTCCAGATAGAGCTCCTGAGGATTGCCGGGATCCGGCTTGAGGATGACTTGGAACTGGGTATGCATTTGCATCCGGTTGGGGTTTTCCGCATAACGACCGTCATCCGGGCGGAAGGAGGGTTCGACGTAAGCCACATTCCACGGCTCCGGGCCGAGCGCACGCAGCGTGGTCGCCGTGTTTGCCGTGCCGGCGCCCACCTTCTCGCTGTAGGGAAACCATATAAGACAGCCATGATCTGCCCAATACTGTTGCAATCTCATAATAATTTGCTGGAAGTTAAGCGGTTTTGTCATATGAACACCCTTTTATGGTGAGGATTCGCCCTTCGCCCCGTCACTTCGTCCGGATGCTTTAGACGCTTTATCACTTGTAGATGAGTATGAGATTTAGGTTTAAGTGTGATCCCTGATCGTATCCCTGTGTAGCTCACGGCGCATACGGTGGATAAACTCCACCGACTTCAGCTGTCGTTCCAGTACGTGTACGATGAAATCGCGCAGGTGTGACTCCAGCTCCATATGAATCTCTGAGTTCAACCGCAAGGTGGCAACTTGCTCCCACGATTCCGTCTGCATATAACGCAACACTTTGAAAGTGGGTAACCTCAGTGGCGTCATATGCTCCACTCGCCCCTTGTGACGCGGACAAAGCACTCCCCCCAAGGGAGGGCTGAAGTAATTGAGCACGGGTTCAAGGCGTCTTTGACAGACCACACAGAAATACAGCTGAGGCCGATAACCTGTCAGTTCTAGGGTGTGCAGCTCAAAAAAGCGCAGCGCAAGGAGTGGATCGCGCGCCGTGCACAGTCGCTCAAACGTGTTCAGAGTCAGGTAGAACAAAGGGGCGTTCTCATCTTGTTCTTCAGTAAAGCGGATGACCAGCTCACCAACATAATAGGCCATACTGGCGCGCTCGAGGTCTTCATGCAGCCGCCGAAATGGCTCCAATACTTCCGCTTGAGACACAATATCGAACGTCGAACCGCGTGCCACTAACAAGCTGACATGGGTGAACAACTCCACATGACCTGCTTTGCGACTGCTCAATTTGCGCACCCCTTTAGCCAGCAGACGCAGGCGACCTAGGCGTGGAGTGAACACATGGAGCAGCCGGTCTGCCTCTCCGAAATCGGTGCGGTGCAGGATGAGAGCCTCAGTGCGATATAGACGCTCGTGTTCCATACCCATCCCGCTCTTCGCTCATCCTGATTTCAATGCACTAGATCAATATACTCGACTTTGACCAGATTCTTTACCTCAACCTCCATTAAGTTCAGCAACTCCCCAATCAGCTGCGCCTTGTGTTCAGCGTCACGCGCGGACCACGTGCGGCTTTTGATCTCCAGGAAGTGCGAAGTACCCGCTGGGGTCGTAAGTTCGTCCAAATTTACAGCAAAATCGGTATCCCGATACATAATGTGGAAGCGGTAGCGATGCTTTGTCACTTGCCGCTCTTCATTCGGTTTGAAAAACTCGCGGTAAAAACGTAAACTACGGTTCGCAGGCGCCGTATAGCGCGAGCGTGTCAGCACTACCGAATAATCGTACTCTTTCTCGTACATAGGTAACACCAAGGTAAGGGTGTATTCAACGCTTTGTACCTTTCCATCCGCATCTAGAATCTCATCCTCGCGATAACGCAGACGACCTTGCTCACGCTCTCGAAATAGCATATAGGTGTCATATTGGTTGCGCCGCGAGGGACGGTTGATGCCCAGGTTCATATGTTCGATGCGTTCTTGCATCCGATGCACGTCATCGAGGCACACTTTCACCTGCACCTCATACGTCTCCTGTGGCACAATTCCCCCGCCGACCGCCAACAGCTTGGAAAGCAGGTTTCCTTCGCGCGCGATCAGAAAGGAATCGATGCGCCGCGCAAATTGTTGCGCTTGTTCGCGCAACGCCTCCTCATCTAGGGTTAGAAGGCGACGCTCCCGCATGAGCCACCGCCCGTTGACCATCAAATCGCGCACGTCGCTGCTCTTCGTGGCATAAACCAATTGCGAGTAGATGGCGTCCGGATCGCGGCGAAACGCGGGAAGTTGATGCGTCTGATTCAGCATCACAACGGCAATATCGGCGCATTTGCCTTCCTCCAGCGAGCCGACCGCGTGCGTCAGATGCAAAGCCTTCGCTCCCTCAATGGTTGCCATAGCAAAGGCAACAGGTGCCGGCACGGCAATCGGATCGCCGAAACAACCCTTTGCCAGCAGGGCAGCCAGACGGGTCTCCTCGAACATATCGAGATCGTTGTTCGAGGCAGGCCCATCTGTGCCGATGCCCACATGCAGCCCCTGATGGATCATCTTTTGCACGTTGGCCACACCGCTCGCTAGTTTCAGGTTGCTGCTTGGGCAATGCACCAAGCCAGCCTCGTGTGCTCGCAGAACGTGCAGCTCTCGTTCCTCCAGATGAACGCAATGGACGGCAATCAGCCGAGCGTCCAACACTCCGTGCCGCTCCAACCATGGGACGATGGGTTCGCCATAGCGGGCATACCAATCCTCCACCTCTTGGCCGGTTTCGGCGACGTGAATTTGCAAAGGCACATCATATTGAATTGCCAAGCGGACAGCGGCATGCAGCAATTCAGGGGTAACAGTGTATGCAGCGTGAGGCGCGATCCCAGGCACGATGAGCGGATGCCCACGCCACCGTTCTATAAAGGTGCGTGCATACTCTAAGCTCTCCTCATAGCTCCTCGCATCCGGTGAGGGAAACTTGAGAACAGTCTCAGTACATAGCGCGCGCATGCCGGCCTCTGCGGCAGCGTAAGCAATCTCCTCTTCGTAGTAATACATATCGCAGAAGGTGCTGACACCAGAGCGGATCATTTCAGCACATGCCAGCAATGTGCCCACACGGCAGAAGTCTGCACCCACAAACTCGTGCTCCACGGGCATCATATAGCCATAGAGCCACACATCCAGCCGCAAGTCATCGGCCAACCCGCGCAGCAACGTCATAGGGGCATGGGTATGCGCATTGACCAATCCGGGGATGATAGCACACCCAGAACAATCCACCGTCTGCGCTGCTGCAACACGCTGTTGCAGGTCTGCAGTTGTGCCGACCGCCACAATGTGATCGCCACGTATGGCCACCGCCCCATCCGGGATGACCCGACCGGAGGCGTCCATGGTAACTACAGTGCCATAAGTCAATAACCAGTCCGCTATGTGCATACCCGTCCCGCCCTGTTCCAGGGATTATGCCACACGTTGGTTACAAAACAAGCCAGCAAGGTGGAAACCGCGCTGGCTTGTGATTAAAAGCTCCCCCGCTATTCCGACTGGAGCTGAACGAACCCCAGATTGCGCAAGCACCTATGCAGATCAGCCCCAGTCGTCCTCCTCGTCCTCGTCGAACAGATCCTCCTCTTCCTCCTCTTCCCACTCCAGCGGTTCCTCGTCGAGTATCTCTTCTTCCTCTTCCCCCCACTCTTCGTCATCTTCTAGCATCGCGTCCTCGATGCCTTCGTAGGTGAGACATCCGCCTTCAGGATCATAGGTGATCTGCTCGGAGGAGCAGACACCATCATCCCAGTGGATACAGTCACTCGCACGGCAGATAATCTTGGTCATAGCCTTTTGCCTCCAAACTAAATATGAAATCCAGCGGCACTTAATGCCAGCCGCTGGAATGAGTTTCGCTCTTTATGGATTGACCAAACTGATCTCCCAAACGCTCAAGACAAATAAAGCGACCATAATCAGCGCCGAAGCAACACACCACGTGCATACAGCCAGGATGACAAACAATTCGAGATATGTCAAATAAGCAGAGAACAGCATCCCCAGCAGCGAAATGCCGAATACAGTGAGCGTGACATAAGCCTCAAGATTCTCGCCTATGCGTCGACGCGCTATGAGCAACACCAACAGAGCGATATAGGCGAGCAGTCCAAACACGGCGACTGGAACACCAAACATCTTGGCATAGATGCTCTGGGCAACCAGATCACACCCTTGCGAATTCCCACATATCACGGGTAGCTCGAACAAGTGCGTATAGCTGAGATAACCCGCCACACCGATGCCGGCGCAGGTCAAAAGCATCATCAACCACCAACGCCACGCCACCACCGGTAAGGCAGGTGGAATAGCTTTTCGCTTGGCAAAACCATTCATATGCGCCTTTCATCCCTTTATCTCGGAAGCAGACTGTCGAGCAAATTGCGCAGAGCGCCCTCCGACATAGCGCCCACATGTTTTTGGCCGTTCAAAAACCATGTGGGCGTGCCATCCACGCCAGCCTGCCGACCGGCGTCAAGATCTGCTTGGACCTGGGCAGCTTTAGCGCGCGAATCGAGACAGCGGTTAAAAGCATCTGTATCGAGCCCCAGCTCTTGAGCATATGCTTTTAATCGAACAGTGCTGTAGGCAGCCATGCCACCTCCACGGCTGGCATAGAGGAGATCGTGATACTGCCAAAAGTATGCCGGGCCCTGCTCGAGCGCACATAATGACGCTTGTGCCGCTTGTACCGACTCCGGCGCCAGGAAAGCAAAATTGTGGAAGATGACCTGGAGCTTGCCTTTCCCGATATAGTCCGCGCTGATTGCCTCCAGCACATTCGCAAAGTCAGCGCAATGTCCGCATAAGAAGTCGGAATATAGCTCCATCTTGAGGGGAGCATCCGGTGAGCCCTTGTAGGGAGCGCCCTCCTGGGTCACACCTGTCGGATAGGATAGCGTGCCTCCAGTGGCTCGGCGCAACCGCGAGCTGTTCAGCATGATCAACAACGCAACGGCTATCACCATTGCGCCTATCACAAGGATGATTTGGGCCGTAGTGATACCTTGCTTCCGTGCGGCCGGCATTCGCCGCATCTGAGAAGACGATTTGCTCTTACTATCCACTTTCCCTCGTACAGATGGAAAACTCGGCAGCTCTCATGGTCTTCCGGATTCACTGAACAGGTTCACCGTTCAAAACCTATCAATGATGCACGTGACTCGAGTGGTTGCTCGCGCACCCTGTGCTGCATTGCATGGAAGTACCTCCACAACGCAGCTGCCACGGCGCGCGGATTTTACTCCTATCATCTCCGACACGCAAAATTGGGAAAAAAGTGTTATGGCTGTTTTGTCGCCGGCGGAAACGTATCGAAAGGGATGCGCGCTTCAACAGGTACCTCGAACTCTAAGGGCACAATGCGCACTTCGTAACGAGCTGGCGGTATCTGGAAGAGGTTGAAATCGGGATGGTCGGGCTGCGCCTTGAGTTCCAGCTCAAAGTGGCCTTCCTCCTGCACTTTGCTGCGTTGCGTCTCCGGGATGGCCCACTCCATAATCTCCCCTTCACGCCAGAGCTCCGCCTGGATGGGTTGTCCCGGTGGCAAAGGCAATGCGCCCTCAATGCGGATCAGACCGGGCTTGATGGTCAGCCTCAGATCGCGCACCGATATTGGGATACGGGTGGGTGTTGGCGCTGACTCGGGCGGGCTGACACTTGGGGCTTCCCGAGTGCCTGACTTAAACGTGGCTGGCACGGTGGGCACACTCTCCTCGGTGGCCGACGCCGGAGCCTCTTCAACCAAAAGTGGTGCAGGGGTTTCGGTGGGCACGGCCGGCGTCTCGGTTGTTGGTGGCACGGCTATCACCTCGGCGGCAGGCGACGGCTCAGCGGATACCACAGCCTCCTGACTGGGGGGCGACACCACAGAGGTTTCCGTGGGCACGGCCGGCATCTCGGTTGTTGGTGGCACGGTCATCACCTCGGCGGCAGGCGACGGTTCAGCGGATACCACAGCCTCCTGACTGGGGAGCGACACCACAGGGGTTTCCGTGGGCACGGCCGGCGTCTCGGTTGTTGGTGGCACGGCCATCACCTCGGCGGCAGGCGACGGCTCAGGTGGCTGCCCGGCTTCCTCGACGGGCGGCGTGGGCGTTGTGGATATCCCTATCGTCGGTGGCGCCGCCGCTGCCCCGATGGCAGATGACGGTCCAGAAGGCATCACTGTCTCTTCCGTTGGGAGCGACACTCCAGGCATCTCGCTCGCTGGTGGCACGACGGTTACCTCTATGGCAGACGGAGCGCTCCACGATGGCTCAGGCGATACGGCTTCCTCATAACGCTGCGCACCCATTGCTCCATCAGTAGGAGCTTTGCTTGGCACCTCGGTCCGCTGCGGCGATGGCTGGGTTTCCGCAGCGCTTTCGCGTTCCGGCTGCATCATAGGCGGCGCAGGGGAGGGCACTCCGTACCCTTCCACCGGGGCTTCTGGCGACGGGATAGGAGACGTCGCGAGGAGTTCGATCGGCTGGCTCGGAATAGGTGAGACCTGCGTTGATGTAGGCATAGGCGTTACAGTGGGCAGACTGAGCTCATCGCGGGCCACCGCAGGACCCGATGCAATTGGGGTGGCTGAGCTCACAGTGCCAGGGACGAACATGGCGGTGGGGGTGCCAGGTGCGCTGTAAGTGACCGGCGCCCGTGCAAGTGGCATCACCGCACTGTGCGGGACAAGGCGGTTGTACAGCAAGACTCCCGCCAACAGGATGACGCACATCAGCGCCGCCAGACCAGTTGCCAGGCCTGGTATACCAAAAAGCCAGTGCCACACCGGTGGCTTCGTCGAAACGACTCGCTCTGGGCGCAAAGTGAAGGAATAGGGTGGTGTGACGGCGGGCAATTGGCGCAGCAGGCGCACCGTCTGGCGCAGAGATTCTAAATCGCGTCGGCACCTCGGGCAGGTAGACAGGTGTTGCTCCACCCAATAGCGCTCCCGGGCATTCACCTGACCGTCCAAGTAGGCCGAAAGCAGTTGGGTAACTTGTTGATGTAACAGAGAGTCCGGGTTAGGTTGTTCCCTTTTCATCACGTATGAGCTGACGATATTCGTCGGGTAGAAGTTCCGGGCGCGCCGCCAGCAAATGGTCGCGTAGCTTGGCACGCGCACGACTCAATCTCGATTTAACCGTTCCTAACGGGATGCCGGTGATCTCGGCAATCTCCTGATAGGTGAAGCCTTGCACATCGGACAGCACAATCATCACGCGTTGATCGGCCGGCAAGCTAGCAATGCCGCTCTGGATGAAGTCGGCAAGCTCACGACTCATAATCAGTTCCTCTGGGCCGGCGTCATCGTGAGCCAACCAAGAAAAATGTTCGGGATTTTCCTCAGCATCCTCGCCTGTGGTTAATTCCTCCAGAGAATGCGCCGGTCGACGACGCTGATATCGCAAATGGTCGTAACACATATTGGTCACAATGCGTAGTAACCAGCTTTTGAAGGAGCTGCTGCTGTCCCGGCAAAAGATCCCGCAAATAGTGCAGCTGCCATCATCGTGCTGGCTGTAATGGAAGATACAACCTTAAAAGGTTTATTCTTATTACTCATTCTTATAGCCTCCTATTTAGTTTTTCTGAATTTTCGAAGTGCGAGATTAATTCTATCAAACTAACATAAAGTTTTTAATAGTCTAACAATACTGTTATTTTAATATTTTGATAATATTTGAGTGGGTAATTGTAATTAATTCATTC
>JASFBB010000151.1:0-1692 GCA_036172345.1 Anaerolineae bacterium | reverse complement strand
CATCCCCAGCGTCGGCACGTCGCCAGCCCATCGCGCCGATATGGAACGCGCCGCGCAGTGGCTGGCGAGCTTTATGGAACACATCGGGTTGCACAGCGTGCAGCGAATCCCCACAGACCTCCACCCGGTGGTTTACGGCACATGGGGGTCGGATGATCGCGAAGTGCCCACGCTGCTGGTATACGGCCACTACGATGTGCAACCCGCCGACCCCGAGGAACAATGGCGCACACCCCCCTTTGAACCGACTGTCCAGGATGGGAACGTCTATGCGCGGGGCGCTTCGGATGACAAGGGGCAGCTGTTCACCCACCTGGTGGCTGCCGAAGCCTATCTGCGCACCTCGGGCAAGCTGCCGGTCAACCTCAAATTCTTCATTGAGGGCCAGGAGGAATGCGGCAGCACCGGCCTGGAAGAGGTGATCCAACGACACAGCGATATGCTACGGTGCGATGCCGTGGTCATCTCCGACGATGGCTTTTGGGATGCCGCCACCCCGAAGATCACCATCGGGACGCGTGGATTGGTGTACTTCGAGGTGCACATCCAGGGGCCGCGTCACGACCTGCATTCCGGCACCTATGGCGGTGCGGTGCACAATCCGCTCCAGGTCGCCGCGGAGATGATCGCCCAGCTGCACGATGCGCAGGGGCGGGTGGCCATCCCCGGCTTCTACGCGCGCGTGCAGCCGCTCTCCGCCGAGGAGCGCCATGAACTGGGACGCATCCCCTTCGCTGAGGAGCGATTCTTGCACGAGGAGATCGGTGCACCCGCGCTATGGCACGGTGAGCTGGGTTACAGCGTGCACGAGCGCATCACCGCCCGGCCCACGCTGGAGATTCACGGGATTCGCTGCACGCTGTGCAACCCGATGTGTTCCATAAAGCTCGCCAGCCACTGCGCGGCGCGTTCCATATCGGCGCGATGGGCTGGCGACGTGCCGACGCTGGGGATGCGCAGGAATTCAAGCAGTTGCTGGAGGTAATGTGTCTGGTGGGCCGCGACGTACTCGATAGCAGCTTGCGAAGAAGACATCGTAACAGCTCCTGTGACAAAATGGTGCTCGGGAATCAGCCGGTGCTGAAGACCCAGGCCACATCATACCATTTTACTGCGAAGGCGAGAAACCCACAGCATAATAGAGGGTGTTGAAAAAGTCTCTTGGCCGCTCAGATTTTATTAGGAAAATAGGCCAATAAAGAAGGTAACTAAAATGTTTTCAACACCCTCATAATATGAGCTTGACGAGGTACGGGCCAGAATCAAAACGTTCATCAGCTCCATGGATTATCGTACGGCGGATTGGGGCTATGAGGTGGAGCTATGACGCGAGAGGAATTACTGGAGCGCATCACCGTGGATCCAAACATCTGCCATGGGAAGTTCTGTTTCAGGGGCACCCGCGTAATGCTCTCCATCGTTTTGGATAGCCTGGCGGAAGGGTCCACGGCTGAAGAGATTTTGGAAGGTTATCCAACCCTCAAGCCAGAGGATATTCAAGCCGCCAGTGCTTGCCCAACAGCCTTTGGAGTTCTTCAGAGGACGTGTTGTTGTGGCCGATGAGCAACGAATACGAGTGCGCAAGCCCTGAGGTAAGCATGCTTCGCTCTTGATCACCAAGGGACTCCTCCGGAGCTCTTTTGCGGGTGGCTTTTTAATCGAGTCGTGCGCGTGACCGAGCCGCGCGCGTCA
>JASFBB010000150.1:0-3703 GCA_036172345.1 Anaerolineae bacterium | reverse complement strand
GCCGGCTTCCCGCTGACGGCCGGCTTCTTCTCCAAGGACGAGATCCTGCTCAATGCGTTTGAGTTCTCGCCCGGGCTGTGGGCGCTTGGCCTGATGACAGCGCTGCTGACCGCCTTTTACATCTTTCGTGCCCTGTTCGTGGCCTTCGTGGGCCAGCCGCGCGACTGGCCGCTATATGAGAAGGCGCATGAGTCGCCGGGCATCATGACGTTGCCGCTGGCCGTACTGGCCATCCTGGCGTTGCTGGGTGGCATCTTGGGACTGCCGCCCGCATTGGGGGCTTCTAACCTAATTGCAGATTGGTTGGCGCCGGTCTTCGCCGCACACGTTGCACCCGCAGAACATAGCTTGTCCGCAGCGACAGAATGGCTCTTGCTGGGAATCTCTGCCGCCATGTCCTTGGTGGGCATCGCGCTGGCCTACTGGTTCTACGCGTTGCGCACCGATATCCCGGCGCGATTGGCAGCGGCATTGCGGCCTGCTTTCGTCTTTCTGGTCAACAAATGCTATCTGGATGATGTTTACGACGCCGTGTTCGTAAGGGGTGGCCAGCAGCTGGCGCAGATCTTGGCGCAGGGCCTGGACAAAGCCGCCATCGACGGCGCCATCGATGGAGGTGCACGCCTGTTTGCGCGCAGCGGCGCCTGGCTGACTCAATTCGAGGATGGGCACATCCCCCACTACGCCCTGGCGATGCTCGTCGGTGCGCTGTTGTTAGTGGTCTATCTGGTAGTCCGCTGATGAACAATCCATTGGATTTCCCGCTCCTGTCCGTGTTGATCTTCCTGCCGGCCCTGTGGGCGGTCGGAGTGGCGCTGTTGCCACGCGAGCGCAACGACCTCATCCGTGGTGTGGCGCTGCTGGGCACGCTGCTGGTCTTCGGCCTCTCGTTATGGCTGTGGTTCGCCTTCCGTTCCGGCGTCTCTGGCTTCCAGTTCACGGAGCAGAGGCCTTGGGTGGCAGGCATGGGTATCAGCTACCACGTCGGCGTGGACGGCGTCAGCCTGCCGCTGGTGGTGCTGACCACGCTGCTGACCATGCTGGCGGTGCTCAGCTCGTGGAAAGCGATCCAGGAAGAGGTCAAGACCTATATGGTGCTGATGCTGCTCCTGGAGACAGGCATGCTGGGTGTCTTCCTGGCGCTCGACCTGTTCCTCTTCTATGTCTTCTGGGAGAGCAGCCTCATCCCTATGGCGCTGTTGATCGGACGCTGGGGCGGCGAACGGCGCATCTACGCGGCGATCAAGTTCCTGTTGTTCACGCTGGCGGGCAGTGTGCTGATGCTGGTGGCAGCGATCGTACTCTACTTGTGGGGCGGCAACACCAGCGACCTGCCGCAACTGCTGCATACCCTGCCGGGTCGGCTGCCCTTTGCCCTGCAGGCTTGGCTCTTCATCGCCTTTGCCCTGGCGTTCGCCGTCAAAGTGCCCCTTTTCCCGCTGCATACCTGGTTGCCCGCAGCCCATGTCGAGGCGCCCACCGCCGGCTCGGTCATCCTGGCCGGGGTGCTGCTCAAGATGGGTGCTTACGGCTACCTGCGCTTCTGCATCCCGCTCTTCCCTGATGTGGTGCCCCACGCAGTGCCGTGGCTTTCCATCCCGGCGCTGATCGGCATCATCTACGGGGCGCTGGTGGCGCTGGCGCAGGAGGACATCAAGAGCCTGGTAGCCTACTCCAGCGTGGCGCATATGGGGTTTATCATCTTGGGCATTTTCACCCTGAATCCGCCGGCGATGGCCGGGGCGGTATTGCAGATGGTCAACCACGGGCTGAGCACTGGCGGGCTGTTCCTGCTGGTGGGTGTGCTGTATGAACGCCTACACACACGGCGCATGAGCGACTTCGGCGGGTTATGGTCCAGGGTGCCACTCTTCGGCTCTTTCTTTATCATCACAGCGCTGTCGTCGGCCGGGCTGCCCGGCATGAACGGCTTCGTCGGTGAGTTCACCATCCTGCTCGGCACCTTTCGGGTGAACACGACCTATGCGGCGCTGGCCACCTTTGGCATCGTGCTGGCGGCGTGGTACCTGCTGACGGCAGTGCGGCGCACGCTCTTCGGCCCATTGGCGCTGACCGACGGCCGCCTGACTGACATGGGCGCGCGTGAAGTGGTAGTGATGTTGCCGATTGTGCTCTTGTTCTTCCTGATCGGGCTGTTCCCGAACCTGTTCTTTGAAAAGATCAACCCGGCGGTGGAGGCGCTTACATTGCCCGCTACCGTCTCGGCAACCTATGGTGGGAGTGGCAAATGAGGCTCAGTGTGATACACCTTGGTGACAGATGTCGACACCATGCAGTGTCCATCAGGGTCAGGCCCAAGGGATTTGAAGAGGCGCAAAGATGAGCAAAACAGCGTTGGAGCTGAGCGATGAAGAGCTAAAAACGTATCACCCGGCCGCTCGCCTTCGCGAGTGTGCTACAGCGGAACGATGGACTGAGGCCTGGCATGTAGCCCAAGCAGCAGCCGACTTGTTGCGCCGCGAGTTCGGTGCCAAACGTGTGGTAGTCTTTGGCTCGCTGGCACATCGCGCTTGGTTCACTCCACGGTCAGACATTGACCTGGCGGCGTGGGGCATCCCACCTGAACGGTTCTATCGGGCAGTGACCGCGGTCATCGGTCTGAGCACACAGTTCGAGCTCAATTTGGTGTCGCCAGAGGATGTGCACCCCTCCGTCCTTGATGCAATTGAGCAAGAAGGCGTTGAGCTATGAGCGACGTGTTACATCGGGTCGCTGTGCGCATCCGGGATGAGCTCACACAAGTGTTAGAACGAGCTCGGGTGGCTTGGCGTCGTGCCCAAGATTCGTCCGACGATTTGTATTTAGATAGTGTGGCGCTGAACCTGCACGCATTGTACACGGGTCTTGAACGGGGCTTTGAGCTGATCGCGGAC
The DNA here is from genome assembly GCA_036172345.1 of Anaerolineae bacterium. GTDB lineage: Bacteria > Chloroflexota > Anaerolineae > 4572-78 > NAK82 > NAK82. The sequence continues at coordinate 809 of JASFBB010000150.1, read as the reverse complement.
ACTGTGGATGGATACGTGCCCCAAGGCAGTAACTGGCACCAGCCCCTCCTAGAACAGATGTGGTACGAAGTGACAAGTGTAAGACCAGCGGTGATCTCGGAAGCGATCCGTATTAAACTGGACAACTACCGAGGTTTTCGGCATCTGGTGCGCAACGTCTATTCTTTTCGATTTGACCCCAAAAAGATGAAGATGCTCATTGAAGAGGGCCCGAAGTGTTTGGTCAAGCACAAGCGGAGCTGTTGGCCTTCGCTAGATTTCTAGAAAGCAGTAGCTCCAAATAATGAAAATGAAGAGGTAGAGGTTAGACGAGATGCCCAGCCGATATTTGGATTGGCTGCGTCAAGCAGAAGCGGATTTGCGCCACGCGCGCAATGCCCTGACAAGCGGCGACTACGAATGGAGCTGTTTTGCCGCGCATCAGGCAGGCGAGAAAGCGCTCAAGGCGCTCTTCCGCCGGCTGGGTATGGACGTCTGGGGTCATACGTTGACCGCGCTCATCGGCAATCTGCCATCGCAGGCTCAGCCAGACGAAGAGTTGATCCGGTGTGCTAAAGTACTGGATAAGCACTACATCCCGACACGCTACCCGAACGGTTTCGACTCGGGTGCGCCGACCGATTTTTACACGCCTCAAGAGGCAGAACAGGCCATTGACTGTGCCGCGAGAATCGTCACCTTCTGTCGTGATCAAATCAGCCGATCGGACCGCGATCGCGCAGGCGGTTGAGCGCTACGTGGCCCAGCTGCGCCGTGAGCACCCGGAGATCCGGCGCATCATCTGGTTCGGTTCCTGGGTAACAGGCATC
>JASFBB010000149.1:0-3434 GCA_036172345.1 Anaerolineae bacterium | reverse complement strand
GGTTCAATGTGTCCGAGCCGCGACCGTGAGGGAGCGGTTTGGGCCGCTTACTTACGTGCGCGGCTCGGTTATGTGCGCGGCTCGGTTCAATGTGTCCGAGCCGCGACCGTGAGGGAGCGGTTTGGGCCGCTTACTTACGTGCGCGGCTCGGTTACGTGCGCGGCGCGGTTTGGGCCGCTTACTTACGTGCGCGGCTCGGTTTCACGCGCGCGGCTCGGTTTGGGCCGCTTGCTCACGCGCGCGGCGCGGTTTGGGCCGCTTGCTCACGCGCGCGGCTCGGTTACGTGCGCGGCGCGGTTTGGGCCGCTTGCTCACGCGCGCGGCTCGGTTACGCGCGCGGCGCGGTTCAATGCCAGATGGGGGTTGGAGCAGCCTCAGCGCCGCCCTCAGCTGTCATCCGGGGCACGCGGACGCCGCACGACGGCCTCTTGAGCCGCTCCAGCACGCGGCGCAGCGCTCCAAAGGGGCATGGGGCGCGCCTTGAGCGCCTGCGATGGGGCACTGGGGGGCACTTGCGGCGCAGAAGAGGGCGCTCCAGCCCCCTGTGTGCGGCCCGATGCGGCTCCATTTTCCGTCTCATCTCCGTCCAATTCAGATTCCGTCGCGAATCCAGAATCTTGAGCCGCATTAGGCCGCAAACGCAGGCCGATCCAGCGATGCTGCTTCTCATGCCCCTCGCGGCGCTGCTCGAAGCCGCGCTGGCGCAGCAACTTACCGAAGGTGGTCTTCCGCACGGGCTCTTCACCGACGCCCTCACACCATTCCTCATATGCCGCATACAGCGCCGCGACGGCGACGGTGTAGTGCGGCGCAAACTCGCAGCGCTCGCCCAGGAAGGCGCCCAAGCGATCCTGCTCGGCGCGGTAGCGCGCGGTGGCCGCCTGCACCTCGGGCGCCGTCCAGCCGCGCTCGCGCTGCCAGTCGGCCAGCCCGGCGAGCAGCCACTCCAGCACCGCACTGCCGTCCGCCAAGAGCTCGGCGAGCACCTCCTCCTGCGAACGGCGCTCCCCAGGCGGGATGGTAACCTCCCAAGGGATGAGGCGGATGCGCCGCCAGATGGCCATGTCCTGCCCGCTGATGCCCGGCCGGTGGTTGCACGCCAGGGTGAGGCTGAAGGTAGGCTCGAACTCGAAGAAGTCCTGGCGCATGAAGCGCGCCTTGAGCCGGTCGCCGCCGGTCAACTCCTTCACCAACGCCTCGGCCAACCGCTTGCCATCCTCCACCTCGACCGAGAAGACCAGCCGCGCACCCTTCAGGTCGGCGAGCTCAGTGGGGTGGCGCTCGTAGTGCGACTGCACCAGCAGGTCGGGCGCGGCACGTTTGGCATAGTCACCCAACAGGTTGAGCAGCACGCGGATGGTGGTGCTCTTGCCGTTGGCGCCACTGCCGTGCCAGATGTCGAGGCGTTCATCCAGGTGGGCGCCCACCAGCGCCAGGCCGAGGGCGCGCTGCACCTCGCGGCGGATGTTGGGGTTGGGCAGCACGCGCGCCAGGTGACGCGGCCACGCGCCGGTGGTGCGCCCCGGGTCATAGCGCACCTCGGCGCGCCGGGTGATCAGGTCCTCGGGGTTGTGCGGGCGCAACGTGCCGCTGCGCAGGTCAACCGTGCCGTTGCGCACGTTGAGCAGCCAGGGGTCGGCGTCGAGCTCGCGGGCACGCGTGAGGACGTTGGGCATGCCCTTCAGGAAGGCCAGCGCACCCCCAATGCGCGCATAGGTGCACACCTCGGCGATCGTCTTGGCCAGTTCGGCGATGCGGGCGCGGTCGCGCGTGGCGGCCAGTTGGGCGGTGTAATGCTGGCGCAGCGCCTCGCTCGCCGCGCACGCCACCTCCTCATCGGTCGCCTCCGCCCAGCGCGTGCCATCCCAACGCAGCCACTGCCCGCGTTCGACATACCAGCGGTAGCGCTTGTCGAAGAGTTGCGCCAGCACCGCGGCGTGGGCATAGTCCTTGACCGCAGACACTTTATCCCCCTCCGCGGGCGGCGCCGCGGGGTGATGGGTGCCACAAGGGCGCGCCTGTGCCTTGAGGCGCGCGAGCAGCGCGGCGATGTCATCGCCCAAGAGGTGGCATTCGCTGATGTCCTTGCGGCCCGGCGGGGGCGTCAGCACCATGGCATGGGGCAAGGTCGCGCCGATCTGCGCGACGAACGCTGCGCCGCCCGCGTCGGGCTCCCGCCACACATACACGGTGAGACCTTCCAGGTAGACGGCCCATTCCGCGCGCCAGCACCCCGCGCCGGGGATGCCCAGCGCGGGGATGCCGTGGTACCACAGCGTTTGGGCGTCCGATTCGCCCTCCACCAGGATGACATAGCCTGCGCGGCGCGCCTCGGCGAGTCGCCACAGGCCGTAGGGCAACACCTGGCTGCCCCGCTTCCAGAGGAAGCGCCGTTCGCCGGTGGCGGCGAGGCGGTAGCGCACCGCCGCCACGCGGCCGTGGAGGTCGTAGTAGGGGATGGCCACCACGCGGCGGCCGTTGTGCGTGCGTTCGCCCACTCGCAGGGCGGCCAGGAAGGCGCGCGGCAGGCGTTTCAGCGCGGCGTAGTCGGCCAGGGTGAAGGGTTGACGGTGGCTGGGTGCGGTGGCGCCGTGTCCGTTGCCGTTGCCGTCGCAGCCGAAGTGGCGTGCCAGATCGGCCAGACTCCCTCTGGCGCCGCAGGCGAAGCAATGATAGCCGCGCAGGCTGACCGAGAAGTTGGCGGCGTGGTGGTCGTCGTGGAAGGGGCAGAGCGCCCAATATTCGCCGTTGCGATCGGGCCAGCGGTGCTCAGGCGCGTCGCCGCGCTGCAGGTGGGGCAAGATGGCGCGGAGCAACTCGTGGGTGGTGGGCTGAGGGTTCATTCGGGCATCTCATTATGGGCGCGCCTCAGGCAGCGCAGGGCGTGTTCCACGCACAGGCGGGCGCGGCGCCAGTCGCCGCATGCCAGGAATTGGTATGCCTTGGTGCAATAAGCGGATGCGCCGCGGATGAGCTCGGCTACCTCTTGACAGCGCGGATGGGGTGTGCTAGTATCGAATGGTGTTGGCGGTGCAGTCAGGCGCATGGGGGCATGCGTCGGGCTGTGGCGTAGGGATGCCCATCCGATGGCGCGGATGGGCGTTTCTTTTTTGTCTGCGTCAGCCATCGCAACATCCTCCGTTGGGGCACTGCATCCACGGCGGCACGTCCGCCTCGACCGTGTCGGGCGGGGGTGGTGGGGTGACCTCGGGCGCAGGTGGCTGCGTGGGTCCCTCCGGTGGGGCTGCTGGTTCGGTTGGTCGGGATGTGTCCATAGTTCTCTCTCCTGGGTTGTGAGATCGGTTTATGCACTTGCCGCCCGTGCCCGCCGCCCTGGTGGGTGGGCGTGATTAGAACATATGTTCTACTTATTATTATACCATATAGATGGCGCAATGGAAGGACGCCATTTGCACTGGTTTTTCAGATGCATT
>JASFBB010000148.1:0-13222 GCA_036172345.1 Anaerolineae bacterium | reverse complement strand
CTTGCAGAACGCCAACCTGCAGGAAGCGACGATGCCGGACGGCAGCACGCACCGTTGAGCTGCCGATGAGCAGTTGCTTGACAGAGCGCACGCCTGTCGCAGCGTGCTCACCCACCAGAATAGAAGATTGGTAATGAGCATAAGGCAACTATCAATGGAAGACTTCTGAGACGTTATACCCAGCTCGTGCGCATCCCGATGAACTCCTCGAAGCGTCGCTTGTGTTCCTTCGTCCACGTAGTGGTTTGCCTGGGACTGGTGGGTGGGGCGATTCTGTCCGCCGATCGCGCAATCCCGTTGAAGGCCCAGCTGCCCTGGGAGGAAACAACGGAAACGGCCACCTCTCCAGTCACACCCACGCTCTCGGAAGAGGACCGGGTGCTGCCAACCGCTGAGGAGACCTCCACGGTAGCTGAAGAGGAAACGTCACTGGTTGGAGCGGCCACGACCTCTATACTGCCCAAGGAAAGCGTCTCCTTGACCTCACCCGAGATTCCTCCAACCACGCCGGTGCCGGCCGTGACCCCACCCACCCCAGAAATTCGAGACACTATCGTGCCCGAGGGCTCTGCACAGCCGTGGCAGAGCACGCCTCCTCCGCCCGTCGAGACGGCGCCGACGGATGAACCTGTTCCACTTGTCACTTCTGAGACACCCCCTGGGCAGGAGATGCCAACTGCCAATGCGACCGATGCAAGGTCACCGGCAGAGGAGCCTCTCTCGTCGCCGGGGGATGTGCCATCTGCGGAACCCGCGGAGATTTCCGGCACCATCGAAGCACCTGCTACGCCGGAGCCTGAGTCGCCATCCACCTCATCAAACCCTCTCACTCCGACACTCACCATGACACTCTCCTCTGATCCGCCCCTGATGGCGCAGAGCACGCCCGGCGCTGTGGTGATCAATGAGATCGGTTGGGCGGGCACCGCCGCTGACGTCACCGCCCAGTGGATTGAGCTCTACAACACCACCGCAGAACCTATCTGGCTCAACAACTGGCAGCTGAGCACGGCAGATGGGCGGCTGGTGATCGACCTGGCGGGCATCATCGCGGCACAGGGATACTTCTTGCTGGAATGCAACAGCGACCTCACCATCCGCGACATACCCGCAGACAACATCTATGTGGGCGCCCTGTCACCGGATGGTGAAGCGTTGCACCTGTTGGATGCGAGCGGTGCGTTGATCGACACGGCCAACGGCGACGGTGGTCCGTGGCCGGCGGGGGAGCGTGCAGCGTGGCGCTCGATGGAGCGCATTTCGCCGGATGCGCCCGACGTGGATGCGCACTGGGTCACCCACAATGGGCGGGTGCGCAACGGTGAGGATGTGCTGGGCAATCCGATCAACGGCACACCGCGTCGGCCTAACTCCGCCACATATCCGCCACCTAGTGGCAATCCTGGGGAGGTGGTGATCAACGAGGTGGCGTGGAGCGGCACCCTGGCGGACGCGCGCGCCGAGTGGGTCGAGCTTTACAACACCACCGAACGGCCCATCGACCTGACAGGTTGGCAGCTCAAGAGCGCCGACGGGGGAATGACGGTGCCGCTGCAGGGGGAGATTGCGCCGTATGGCTTCTTCCTGCTGGAGCGCGGCAGCGACCAAGTGGTGATGGATATCCCGGCCGACCAGGTGGCTGACTTTGGCGATGGGCTGAACGATGGTGGTGAGGTGTTGCAACTGCTCATTGGCGCCTTAGTGATCGACACAGCCAATGGCGACGGCGGCCCGTGGCCGGGCGGTGCAGGGCCGCCAGCAGTGCGCAGCATGGAGCGCATCGCCCCAGAGCTGCCCGACGAAGATACCAGCTGGGCCAGCCACGACGGTTTTCATTACGTTGCCCACGATGCAGCGGACAATCCAATCGACGGCACGCCGCGCGCACCCAATTCGACCACGTTCCCTCCGGCGCTGCTCATCGGCGAATTCCTCTACGCCGGCACCACTCCTGCCACCCAGGGCGATGAATTCGTCGAGCTCTGCAACGCCCAGCCGATTGAGGCCGCGCTGTATCACCTGAAAATAGGGGACGCGGCCCAGGCCGGAAGGGGTGAGGGCATGTTCTTGCTCCCTACCGGCTTGAAGCTCGCTCCCGATGCCTGTCTGGTGATCGCTAAAAACGCCGCGCAGTTCGCCGCGCGCTTCGGCTTTCTCCCCGACTTCGAGCTCATCACTGGCAGCGCGAGCTATCCGGACACCCTTGCCGTGCCCGATCTGACCCCCTACACCGCCTGGGCAGAACGTGCCTGGGCGCTTGGCGACGCGGGCGACGAGATCGTGCTGCTCGGCCCGCAAGACCAGATCGTGGACAGCGTCGCCTATCTGGGGGGTGATTACGCCGCCGTGGGCCTGGCGCCTGATCCGGTGCGCGCACCCTCACCTTATAGTTTGCAGCGCTTGTGGCCGCTCGACAGCGACCTGATGCCGGCCGATTTCATCCGGGCCGATCCTTCACCCGGCCGTGTCACCCGGTTGCCACCACCGCCCGCCATAGCGCCACCAACCGTCGATCTGCCCGGTGGCATGCATGCCTATTGGGGTGTGCTCAACCATCATTCCAGCTACTCCGGCGGGAGCGCCCCTCCGGCGCTGGCATTCGCCGCGGCGCGCGCCGCCGGTCTGCACTTCTTGGCGGTCACCGACGACGCTGCGGTGCTCAACCCGCGCCTGTGGTCGGATTGTCAACAACGCGGCGCGCTCACGGGCCAGGCGGGTGCATTTGTTGCACTATGTGGCTTTGAGTTCCGCGCATTTCCCGACGGTTTTGCCAGCGTGTGGAACACCCCGGATTACCTCGCGCCGCCCGAAGCTCCGAGCGATGCTCTGCTCGCCCTCGACGCCTGGTTGCAGGCACGGCCGCAAGCATTGGCCAGCTTGCACCGCACGTCCCTGGCCACGCCGTGGGTGGACTCGCCCGATCCGTCCACCGCAGCATCCCGATTCCACCTGGGGCAGGTGTACGGTGGCGCGTCACCAGCTGGCGGGGTTGACCCGCTCGAGACCGCCTGGATGCAGCTGCTGGCCAGCGGCTGGCGACTGGCGCCGCTGCCCGACCCAGCCCCGATCAACAACGACACCACCACTTTCGGCGGCCAGCGCATCGGGGTCGTCGCTTCCCAGCTCACGCCGGATGATCTGCTGGCTGCCCTGCGCGCACGTCGCGCCTTCGCCACTCAGGATGAACACCTCGCACTCACCCTGCGCAGCGGCGACCGCTGGATGGGGAGCACCCTTTCCGAACCGGAAGAGCGGGTTTTTGAGATCGAGGTGGCGGATGTCGGCGTCGTCGCGCAGCCGATCACCCTGACGCTCTTTGATCGGAGCACGCCGCTGGCCACGCACGCGTTTCCCTCCTCTGATGCGTCTTGGTCGCTGTCGGTGAGAACACAGCCCGGCCATTACTACTGGGTGCGTGTCGTACAGGCGGATGGCGACGTGGCCAGCAGCGCCCCCATCTGGGTCGCCGGCAGAGCAGCAGCGGAGCCGGTGACCATCAACGAAGTGTTGCCGGCACCGCGTCAGGTCGATTGGAACGGGGACGGCACGCCCGATGGTTGGGATGAATGGGTGGAACTGTACAATCCCGGCGAGACGCCCATCGGATTGGGTGGCTGGCAGCTGAGCGATGCCTCCGGCAGGCGCTATGTGCTCCCGCTGCTGACCACCGTTCCGGCGCGTGGCTACGCCGTGCTGTATGGCTTGCAGAGCGGCCTGGTGTTCAACAACACCGCGGATGTGATCATCCTGCGACGCGCCGACGGCGATGACGCAGAACGCTACGCCTACGAACGCGGGCCGGGATATGATCTCAGCCTGTGCCGACTGCCCGACGGGACTGGCAGTTGGCAGCGGCGCTGCCAACCCACACCCGGCGCTGCCAACCAGGCATTGCCAGAAGAAGGCCCGCTGCACACCGACATCCGCGGGGCGCGCCAAATGCCGAGCGGCAGCTGGGTCAAAGTGCGCGGGCATATCACTGTGCCGCCCGGCATCTTCGGAGCGCGCGTCGCCTACCTGCAGGACGAGCACAGCGGCATCCGGTTATATCTGCCGAAGGACCATCGCCTGGCCTGCGCGCCGGGCGAGCGCATCGAGGTGGTCGGGCGCACGGACAACTACTATGGCGAGTTGCAGCTGCGCGTGCGTGAGCGTGACGACGTACACCGCATTCGCGAAGGGCCGCCACCCATCCCGTTGCCGGTCACCAGCGGACAGATGGTCGAGCCATATGAAGGGATGCTGGTGCAGCTGAGCGGACGTGTGGCCGAGCTCGAAGCCAGGGATGCTTTCTGGCTCGACGACGGCACGGGGCCCACCCGGGTATACCTGGATCCGGACACTGGGATCAAGCGACCGGTTCTCTCGCTCGGCCAGATGGTTCAGGTGGTGGGGGTGGTGAGCCAGTACCGTCGCACGTCCCAAATGTGCAACGACGGCTATCGTCTGCTGCCGCGCTTCTCCAGCGACATAATTTACACTGCAGAAGCACCCCAGCCGCAGGTGCTGATACCCCTGCGCCTGCCGGAGACCGGCGCGCGCTGAGGACGCCCCCGGCAGGCTGAACGCCTGCGGATTTGTGGGAATCTCGCCCGGCGTGGTTTGTGTTTGCGGGCGGATGCGGACGGGGAATACGGCACTTGTGGCGCAGAAGAGGGCGCTCCAGCCCCCTGTGTGCGGCCCGATGCGGCTCCATTTTCCGTTTCATCTCCGTCCAATTCAGATTTCGTCGCGAATCCAGAATCTTGAGCCGCATTAGGCCGCAAACGCGGTCCACCCCCACGTGTGTGGGGAATACTCTGCGGAAATGAGGGGTCGAGGGACTTTTTCAACACTCTCAAGAAATCCGATTCTCTCACCTGTGCGCGCCAGGGGCTGAGCGCAGCTTCTACGAGGGGACATATTGGCGCACCCGTCCCCAGACCGCGCGCAGCAGAGCCATCGGTTCGTCGCAGCGCAATGCCAGCGTGGTGAGCATATACATCCCGCCGCCCAGCACAATCCCCAATCCGCACAGCAGCCAAGCAGGCGTCTCCGCAAATAGGGCATTCACCCCCAACAGGGTCAGACCGGTGACCAGACATCCCACACCGATGCGCCCTAATGCGCCGATCAGCGTGGTGGCATCGCCGAGGATTCCCAGGCGGCGATGGAGCAGGCAGAGCAGCACCCCCATCTCGGCCGTGGTGGCCAGCGTGTTGGCCAGCGCCAGTCCGCCGTGGGGCGTCCAGCCCAGCTGGCGGAACAGGGTCATGAGCGCCACGCTCAAAAGCGCGTTCGCGATCATAGCGGCCACGCCCACCCCTACCGGTGTGCGCGTGTCGTGGGCGGCGTAGAAAGCGCGCGTGATGATCTCCAGCGCGGCGTGGCTTGCCAGGCCCAGCGCATAGAACAGGAGCGCCCAGGCGGTCGCCGCACTGGAATGCGCGTCAAACGCACCGCGCTGCAACAGGGTGACGACCAACGGTTCGCGCAACAGGATCAGCCCCACCGTGGCCGGCAACGTCAAGTAGAGCACGCTGCGCAACGTTGTCAGGAAGACGCGCCGCATGGCGGCGTGCTCGTTGCGCGCCACCAGCGCCGAGAAGGTTGGAAAGGCGGCGATAGCAACCGATTGGGCGATGATCCCTTCCGGCAGCAACATCATCATGCGCCCATAGTTGAGCGCCGCCAGGCTGCCGGCTGCCAGGCCCGACGCCAGCACCACATTGACCAGATGGTTGAGCTCGACGGCGGCCAGTCCTAGAGCGCGCGGCGCCATCAGCCGCCCCACCTCGCGCACGCCGGGGTCGCGGGGCGCCAGGCGGGGCCAGTAGCGCACGTCGAACTGGCGCAAGGCGGGCAGCTGCACCAGCAGATGGGCAGCGGCGCCGGCTACCACGCCGATCACGGCGCCGCGCACACCCAGCGAGGGCCCCAGTAGCCACGCCCCCAACGTGATGGCGACGTTGTACACTGCCGGCGCCAACGCGGGCAGCAGGAAGTGCTGGCGCGCGTTCAGGATGCCCATCACAATGCCACTGATGCCGAAGATGAACGTAGAGAGGAGCATCCAGCGCATCAGCTCGGCGGTCAGCACTTGTTGCGCGGGGGTGAAACCGGGCGCGATGACGGTGCGCACCAGCACCGGCGCGCCAAGTGCCGCCAGCGCTGCCACGCCGCCCATGGCCAGCATCACCCAATTGAGCACGGCGGAAGCCAGCTTCCAGGCAGCTCGTTCGTCGTCCCGGGCCAGGTAATCGGCCAGCACGGGGATGAGCGCCGAGCCCAACGCGCCACCGGCCATCAGGGCGAAGAGCAGGTCGGGGATGCGGAAGGCGGCCAGATAGGCGTCCAGCTCGGCGCTGGTGCCAAACTGGCGCGCGATCACTACCTCGCGCAGCAGCCCCATTGCACGGCTCAGCACGAAGAAGACCATCACGATGAAGGCCGCCCGCGCCACACGACGCGTGTGGGATTGAATGGTTGGGGAGACGGCGCCTTGCTCGGCGTAGCGGTTCAATGAGGGATCTCCTTGACCTGTGAAGCGACCATGGCGATTATAGCGTGACCCACGCCGAACTGCATAAACGGGGATGAGCCGCACGCCCTTGGGAGGCGTTCTGCGTCTTGAAACGCGAGGTAGACATCCACGCCGCAGCGTGGTATGATGAACCTGAACACCCCGATCCATAATCCAATGTGGAAGGAGGCACTCTATGAGCATTCGCTTCGGCACCGACGGTTGGCGCGCCGTCATCAGCGATACCTTCACCTTCGCCAATTTGCAGCTGGTCTCCCAGGCGATCGCCGACTATGTGTTGCACACGGCCACGACTCCCCAACCGGAAGTGGTCGTCGGCTTTGACACGCGTTTCCTCTCCGACCGTTACGCCGTCGAAGTGGCGCGCGTGCTGGCTGGCAACAACATCATCGCCTGGCTGACGCGGGCGGATGCCCCCACGCCAGCCGTCTCCTACAACGTGGTCCATCGCAAAGCCTCCGCCGGCGTGATGATCACTGCCAGTCACAACGCGCCGCGCTACAACGGCGTCAAACTCAAAGCGCCCTATGGCGGCTCCGCTTCGGTGCATCAGGCGCGCATGGTGGAGCGCTTTCTTGAGGAAAACCAGGAGCGCGGGCGCGGGCCGAACATGATCGACTACCAGGTGGCGCTCCAGCGCGAGCTGATCCGTCGCTTCGATCCCAGCTGGGCTTACTACGAGCATCTCAGCCGCCTGGTCGACCTGGATAAGATCTCAGCGGGCGAGTTGCGCGTGGTGGCCGATGCGATGTATGGCGCCGGGCGTGGCTGCTTCCGCGAGATCCTGGCGCGCACGCGCACGCGCCTGACCGAGATCCGCTGCGAGATGAACCCTGGCTTCGGCGGCATCCATCCTGAGCCGATCGCACGCTATCTGCAGGCGCTGGTTGCAGCCGTGCAGGCGGAACACGCTGACATCGGCCTGGCCACCGACGGCGACGCCGACCGCATCGGCGCGGTGGATGCGTTGGGCAATTTTGTTGATCCGCATCACATTTTCGCCCTGGCGGTCCGCTACCTGGTCGAACGGCGCGGTTGGAGCGGTATGGTGGTCAAGTCCGTCTCCACCACGATGATGGTGGATCGCCTGGCCGCACGGTACGGATTGCCGTTGCGTGAGACGCCGGTGGGCTTCAACCATATTGCCGACCTGATGCTGAACGGCGATGTGCTGATCGGCGGCGAAGAGTCAGGTGGCATCGGCATCAAGGGGCACATCCCCGAGGGCGACGGCATCCTGATGGGTCTGTTGTTGCTCGAGATCGTGGCGGATGCCGGGGTGCCGCTGCATGAGCTGGTCGCCGATCTGCAGAGGCAGGTGGGGCCGACTTGCTATGCGCGCTGCGACATGCGCCTGCCGTATCCGGTGGTGAAATCGGAGATGATCGCGCGACTGACCGACGCCACACCGCCGACGATGAACGGTCAGGCCGTGGTCAAGGTTGACACGCTGGACGGAGTCAAGTATCGTATGGCGGATGATAGCTGGCTGCTCATCCGCCCCAGCGGCACCGAGCCGGTGTTGCGCGTGTACGCCGAAGCACCCGATGCTGGCGGGGTGAGCGCGTTGTTGGAGTCCGGGCGCAAGATGGCCGGGATTGAGTAGTGGACTATCGTGTCGCACCCGTTTGAGAGAAATTCGGATCGTGGGTGAAATGGACGAGGAGACGATTCGCCTGACCGCGATGGCCAGCGCAGCGGGCTGAGCGTCCAAGCTGGGCCCAGAGGCCCTGGCGCACGTGTTGCGCCCGCTGCAAAATCGATTCGACCCCCGGCACTACCCTGACTTGTTGGTAGGCCTGGGGGATGGGGATGACGCTGCTGTCTATCGGATCAGCGCAGACGTAGCGGTCATCCAGACGGTGGACTTTTTCACGCCCATCGTGGATGATCCCTACGACTATGGCGCCATTGCCGCCGCTAACTCCCTGGGCGACGTGTATGCAATGGGGGGTGAAGCGCTGCTCGCTATGAACGTCTGTGGATTTCCGGACAGCTTGCCGGAGGGCGTGATCGCGGAGATCCTGCGCGGCGGCGCTGACAAGGTGGCCGAGGCGGGCGCCGTGCTGGTCGGTGGCCACACGGTGCGCGACAATGAACCCAAATACGGCCTCGCGGTGATGGGCGTGGTACATCCGCAGCGCGTGCTGACCAAAGCAGGCGCCCGTCCGGGGGATCGGTTGATCCTGACCAAGCCGCTGGGGGTGGGGGTGATCACCACTGCGCTCAAGCGTTCGGTTGCGCAGCCCGCCCACGTGGCCCAGGCGGTGGCCAGTATGAAAAAGCTCAACCGCACAGCCGCGCAGCTGCTCCGCGAGATCGACGTGCACGCCTGCACCGACATCACCGGCTTCGCGCTGCTTGGCCACGGGATGGAAATGGCACAGAAGAGCGGAGTGCGGTTGCGCATCTATCTGGAGCAGCTCCCCTTCCTTGAAGGTGCAATCACGTATGCCGAGCAGCAAATCTTCCCCGGCGGGACATGCAGCAATCGGCGCATGTACGAAGCATCCGTGGACTTCGCGCCGCATGTCTCCGAGGCGATGCGCATGCTGCTCTTCACTCCGGAGACATCTGGCGGATTGCTGATCGCGCTCGCGGCGGAGCAGCTGCCCCAGCTTGCGGAGCGTTTTCAGGCGACAGGCGAGCCGTATTGGGTGATCGGAGAGGTGATGGCCGGCGAGGGCATCCAGGTCCTGCCATAGGTGGCAGGAGGGAGCGCTACAAAAGGCGGCCTGCCAGGTCGGCGACCAGCTGGAGCACCCCGAAAAGATCAAGACTCGAGGCCACTACCACGGCGATCAATACACCGCGCACGAACACAGCGCCACGTTCCGCCGCCATGTGCGCCGCCACCCAGGCGCCCGGCATCGTGCCCAGCGCCATCAAAACACCGATTTCCCACACGACCTGATCGTTCAAGCCGAAGACCGCCAAGGCGACGAGAGACTGGGCGAGAATAATCAACACTTTCACCGCGTTGCCGCGCACCAAATCGTAGCCGACCCCGAGCACCAGGCCGGCCAGCAGAAAGATACCGATGCCCGCCTGGATAAATCCTCCATAGATGCCGATGGCGAAGAATAAAAGCACCTGCCACCCACTGAGCGAGCGATGCACTTTGTCCGGGCGTCCCTGCAACCAGCGCTTCGGATCGAGCAGCACAGTGATGAGCATGACCAGCATCAACCCACCGATGGTGCGTCGCATCATCTGCTCGTCGAGGTTGAGCGCGATGTGGGCGCCTACGAGCGATCCCAGCAAGGTAGGGGTGGAAAGCAAAATACCCCCGCGCCAGTCCAGCATGCGTTTTTGATGAAAGCTGCCGGTACCGATGACGTTTTGCAGCACGATGGCGATGCGATTGGTGCCGTTGGCGACGTTGGCGGGGAGCCCCATCGCCAGCAACACCGGCAAGGTGACCAGCGAGCCGCTGCCGGCCAGCGTGTTGACCCATCCGCAGATGAATCCGGCCGCGATGCCGGCCAGGTACATGTACCATGCCATACCCTCTGGTGCCATGGCTGTCAGCTGAACCCCAGGCCACGCTCTTTGAGCGAGACGAAACGGTTGTGGCCGATGATGAGATGATCGAGCACTTCGATGCCGAGCAACTGTCCCGCCTGGACGATCTGCCGTGTCATCTGGACATCTTCCGGGGATGGAGATGGGTCGCCCGAGGGATGGTTGTGCGCGACGATGAGCGCCGTGCTGTTGTGGCGGATCGCCTCGCGGAAGAGCTCGGCGATGCGCACCACGGTGGTGTTCACATTGCCGATGTAGACCGTAGGGGTTGCCAGCACGCGATTCTTGGTGTCGAGCAGCAACACGCGCAGATGCTCTTGCTCCAGCCAGGCCATCTCGGCCATCAGCAGGGCTGCCGCCGCGGTGGGCGAGGTGACTTGGGGCCGTTCTTCCGGCGAGGCGACCGCGATACGACGGCCGAGTTCGATGCCGGCCTGGATTTGGGCTGCCTTCGCGGCGCCGAGTCCTCGGCGCGCCCGCAGCTCGGCGAAGCTGATGCGTGCCAGACCCACCAATCCGCCGCAATCGGCCAGCAGGCGTTGCGCCATGGTGAGCACGTTCTCACCGCGTTGGCCGGTGCGCAGCAGGATAGCCAGCAATTCGGCGGTGGACAAAGCGGCAGCCCCATAGCGTGCCAAGCGTTCGCGGGGGCGCTCCTCTGCCGGCACATCCCGCATCGTCACGTAGTAGTTGGAAGTCGTCTCGTTGTTCATTGCGCGGGCCGAATGAGTGGGCTCATTATAAGCGCGGTGGCTCGCTTTGTCACATATCGTGGGGGACAACTAGGGTCGCACTGGATGGGCCTGCCGCTAAGCCTCCCTGGCTTTTTAATTCTAGGCCGTTTGTGGAAGCGGACGAAGCGTTCGTACCAATGGGAATAGGCCTTCTCGGTGCGGATGGAGTACCCGCACAGGCGGATAGCCTCGCGCAGGCGATCAGCGAGTTTTTCTCCGGCGTCTTTTCCCTCGAGGGTGTTGAAAAAGTCTCTTGGCCGCTCAGATTTTATTAGGAAAATAGGCCAATAAAGAAGGTAACTAAAATGTTTTTCAACACCCTCCCTTGACGGTGTTTTTTTGCTGAGATATAATTAAATTTAGTGAGAAAGTCTACAGTCAACCATAAAGAAGTGAGCGACTTCATACAATCGTTGCACCGTTTGTCTACTTGGTTTGTAAAAAAGCCAACCACCCGCTCCAGCCGACTGCTCCGCTCGGTACGCTCGCTCACGACGGCTGAAGCGCGAGCCGTTGGGCGCGCTGAGGAAAGCAGCTGTTGTAGCTAGGGTGAACGGGAAAGGAGAAGTATGTTTAGAATAGTTCGGGAAAGCAGCTCCGAGCGGGAAGTCAGCCCCGGCGGGCCCGAGCGCATGGGATAAGTTGAACGCTGATTCGGTCATTATCAGAGAGAGCGTGATGAACCGATTTTCACCACCCACCCACATTGTTTGGAGCACCGACAGAGTAGACCTGCACGATCCCTTTCAACGCCGCTGGTATTTGCGCCAGGTGTTGATGTATGGCCGGGCAGAAGACATCCGCACTCTGCGACTGGAGGAGGTGGCCCAAGAATTGGATCATCTGAACTTGCCGCCGCATCTTGCCGACCTGTGGCATCGCTTCCTGGAGGCGCACCACGCTACACGGTAAGGGGTTATTAACGCCCCTGCAGACAACATTCCTGAGCACTTTTGCCACTGTGCCAGATGCCCCCCATTTCTATCTGACCGGTGGTACGGCGTTGGCAGAGTTTTATCTGGGTCACCGCTTTTCCTTTGACCTGGATTTGTTCACGTCCGAAGAGGGGTTAATCCTTCCTGTCTCATACCAGATAGAAGCACGGGCTTCCCAGGCCGGGCTGTCGGTCACGGTGAGCCGGCGATTTGCCACCTTTGTGGAATTGCTCGTAGGTCAGGTGGGAGAACAGATCAAGGTCGAGTTGGCTTTGGATTCTCCTTATCGCTTTGAAGCGCCGCTGCCGAGCGAGTTAGGAGTGGCCGTAAGGGCTTATCGTGACCTTATCGTGGACAAAGTGCTGGCGTACTACGGTCGCGCCGAGCCACGTGACGCCGTGGATCTGTATTTTATCTTGAGGCAAGAATCGGCGGCGACATTGCTCACGCTTGCCGCCCAAAAAGACCCCGGCTTCGATCTTTACTGGTTCGCTGTCGCTCTCTATCGGAGTTCAACCTTTCCCGATGAAGCCGAGCGCTGGCCGGTCAAGATGGCGTTGCCGTTTGATCCTATCGCTATCAAGCGCAAATTCCAGGAGTGGGCGCTGGAGTTAATGGATCAAGTGACAGGAGGACAGATTCGATAAATCCGCATCAACCGGTGGAAGACCGGCGCACGGCCTTCCAAATGCTAAACCAGCGTTGGGGGGAAACCCGAGCAATGCGATGGCGAGTGCAGAGGCCGAGGAATCAATCAAGATATAGCTCTGTTGGCAAGTATTGGCGCAAAGATGGGCATGCGGATATAGATACCGCGCGGTGACAGAAATAGTGTTTTGGCAGAATGGAAAGGCGATCATGAGGCGTTGCTTGATGAGTCACCGCTGAACTATGATGAAACAACTTTGAGGACTATTGAGCAGATTGACGTGCTGTGGCTCTGACGGCGGGGCCATCGTACGTGCGTTCGAGGTTGAGTATACGACCTCGATTTATTCGGGGATTCGGAGAATGGCTGATCTGCTGGCTCTTCAGCCCAATATGGACATCAGACTGCATATTGTTGCTCCAGCCCAGAGACGCGAAAAGGTATTTCAGGAGATACATCGGCCTGTTTTTCTCTGTTGGAGAAGGGGCCGCTGTCTGCGATTTGCACCTTTCTTTCGTATGAAAGTGTGCGAGAGCTGGCGAAGGAGAGACATCTGGCACGTTTGTCGGATGATGTTCTAGAAGAGTATGCAGAGGAACCCGATTGAAGCCGCCCAACCCGCGCATCACCTGACGTCGCTACGCGGCGCGATGCAACGTGGCTGAACCAAACCGTTAGCCCGCCAGCTCCATATAGGCAATGGTGGTTGCCACAATGATAGGATATAGCGCCTCATGACATTCATCCGCTCTTGTCCGATTTGTGGTCAACAGCACACACGAGTTCTGTTTCGGCCTAAAGCATCACCTGGTCCAGTCTCAAAGTGCCTAAATTGCGGTATGGTCTACATTGCGAC
>JASFBB010000147.1:0-9256 GCA_036172345.1 Anaerolineae bacterium | reverse complement strand
GGGCTAAGCCCCCCACCCCAAAGACGAGGTTGAGGCAGATGCCCAGCACCGCCAGCCCGACCAGCAGGCCTATGACCACCCCTGCCACCCTGCAGACAGTGGCGATCGTCCGCAGTGCGCCATATCGTTTCTCCACCAAAGAGCACCTCCTCACACCCTATTCACGCCGCGACCGTGGGGGAACGGCATTTCCCCCACCCCAACCCATCCCGCGCGCAGGGAATGTAGGGGCACGGCATGCCGTGCCCCTACCCCTCGCCCGCAGCGTAGGAGAGGGGCCGCAGGGTGAGGGGCCATACCGCTGGCTGACACGCGCGCGGCGGGTAATCCCTTATGGGAGCAAAGCGCCCGATCGGGGTTCTCTATGCGTACCCTTCTTCTGGTTGATACGCCTCTGTCGTCGCGGCGGCCAGCTGCCCAAACCAATGACCCGTCACCAGGTAGGCCCAGAATTGGGTGAAAATGATGCCCACCAGGCAGGCGATCGCCCCCAGCGGCGCCAGGAAGGTGAGCACCAGCCAGCTCAGAATCAACACGATTAGATAGGCGCCCAGGTTGGCACGCATCACCCCCAGCCAGCCACTCAAGCCCAACGTGGCACCGAAGCTGCCCGTCTCGGCGAAGCGCACGAACAACGCCGGACTGATCACCGCGATGAACAGCCCCCATAGACCCGTCAGGCAGCTGAGACAGACGCTCGCGATGGCATAGGCGCTCACCAGATCCTCCGCACCCTGACCGTTGCCCGCCGCGCCAAGCATTATACTGCCGGCGCCCTGCAGGCACGCCAGCAGAATGGGGGGAATGGCATAGACCAGATAGACCAGGAAGAGGTACAAGCCGCTCACAAAGTATTCCCCAAACTGATCCCACTCCGGCAACGGCACATCCTGGCCGTCGCGCACGTTGCGCACCAGCCGCACCACATATCCCAACGCGGCGAAGTTGACGATGGGGATGAGCGAGATCACCCCGCCGATGAGGATCTTCTTGAGCCAGTCCTTGTCCTGGAACATATAGGTGAACGCGATTCCGATATCCATAGCTGAAATGGGCCTCCTTGTGCAGTTACGCTAGTGATGTATCTCCCTGCCGACGTGACGACAACGGACAGGATGGTGACCAAGCCGGGGCGCGCCGCTGCACCCGCTTGCCGTATTAAAAAGATTATAACAGATTGGCAAGGTGGTTGCCAAGCGAAGGCCCCATCCGCGCCGTGACGACCACCCATCCGGGCCGCGACCGTAAGGGAGCGGTTTGTGCCGCTTGCTCGCGCGCGCGGCGCGGTTCAATGCCAAATGGGGGTTGGAGCAGCCTCACACGCGCCCTCAGCTGTCATCCGGGGCGCGTGGACGCCGCACGACGGCCTCTTGACCCGCTCCAGCACGCGGCACAGCGCTCCAGCTGCTATGATGCTCGAGTCGCATCCATCCGCTCGCTATTTCAAAAAACTTCTCCATAAAGAGGGCGCGCGTGGGATTGTGGTATAATCGACTCACAGAGGGATGGAACACAGCCGATGGACGCCCTGGAACGTTTTTCGCCCGCCGTGCGCGATTGGTTCGTCCATACGTTTGGTCAGCCGACGCCGCCGCAGGCACAGGGCTGGCCGCCCATCCAACGTGGTGAGCATACTCTCATCCTGGCACCCACCGGCTCGGGCAAGACACTGGCCGCCTTTCTGTGGGGCATTGACACACTGCTGCGCGCGCTGCAGGCCGAGGACGCCGCCGCGCCCGGCATTCGCATTGTCTACGTCTCGCCGCTCAAGGCGCTCAACAACGACATCCATCGCAACCTGCGCGTGCCGCTGGCGGGCATCCACAAGCACGCCCGAGCGCTGGGTATCACCCTGCCGCACATCGAAGTGGCCGTGCGCTCCGGCGACACACCCTACCGCGAGCGCCAGTCCATGCTGCGCCGTCCACCCCACATCCTCATCACCACACCCGAATCGCTCTACCTGATGCTCACCGGAACGCGTTCGCGCACGCTCTTCCGCCACGTGCACACGGTCATCGTGGACGAGATCCACACTCTGGTGGGCACCAAGCGCGGCGTGCACCTGGCGCTCAGCCTGGAACGCCTACAGCACCTGGCAGCACAGCCGATCCAACGCATCGGCCTCTCGGCAACCATCCGCCCACTGGAAGAGGCGGCGCGCTTCCTGGGCGGCAACGAGGTCGTGCCCACGAGCGATGCCGCAGAGGGCGAGGCGCAGATCATCCCGCGACCGGTCACCGTCGTGGAAGCGATCTATCACAAGCCGCTCGATCTGCGCGTCGAGACCGTGGTGGAAGACTTTCGCAACTTGGTGGGTGGCTCGATCTGGCCGCATATCGTGCCGCGCTTGCTCGCGCTCATCCGCGCGCATAAGACCACACTCATCTTCGCCAACAACCGACGGCTGGCAGAGCGCACCGCCGACTGGCTCAACGAGCAGATCGCCGCCGAGGCGGAAGGAAAAGCGAATGCGCTGCTGGAACAAGGTGTCGCCAGAGGGATCGGCTTCATGGCAGCCGGGCGCGGGGTGCAACCCGCCCTGATCCGCGCCCACCACGGCAGCACCTCACGCGAAGCGCGGCTCGCTATGGAACGCGATCTCAAAGAGGGCCGCCTGCCCGCCCTGGTGGGCACGTCCTCGCTCGAGCTGGGCATCGACATCGGCAGCATCGACCTGGTGGTGCAGCTGCAATCCCCCAAGTCGGTGGCACAAGGATTACAGCGCATCGGACGCTCCGGCCATCTCGTCGGCCAGACGAGCAAAGGGCGCATCTTCACCACCTTCCGCGAGGATGTTATGGAAGCGGCAGCGATCGCGGGCGGCATGCTGCGCGGCGATGTCGAGCCGACCTACACGCCGCGCAATCCGTTGGACGTGCTGGCGCAGCACATCGTGGCGATGGTCTCCGTCGAGCCATGGGATGTGACAGAGCTTTTCAATCTGGTGCGTCGCGTGTATGCCTATCAGGATCTCACCCTGCGCGTGCTGCACAGCGTGCTAGCCATGCTCGCCGGACGCTACGGCAGCACGACACATCGCGAATTGCGCGCTCGCATCGCTTGGGATCAGGTCAACGGTCGCCTCTTCGCCCTGCCCGGCGCGCGCATGGCTGCACTCACCAACGGCGGCACCATTCCCGACCGCGGCAGCTATCGCGCCTGTCTGCCCGACGGCAAGACGTGCATCGGTGAGCTGGACGAGGAGTTCGTCTACGAGACGCGCCGCGGCGACGCCTTCATGCTGGGCGCACAGGTGTGGCGCGTGATCGAGATCAGCGATGACCGCGTGACGGTCGTTCCCGCCCCCGGCGCGACGCCGCGCATGCCCTTCTGGCACGGCGAGTATCCGTGGCGACCCTATCACCTGGGGTGGCGCGTGGGCGCATTTCGCCGCCAGGTGGCGGAGCAGCTGCTGGCATTGCGCGACGCCCGCGGCCTGGCCACCTGCCGCGAACTGCTGGTGCAACGCGACCACGTCGGGCTGCAATCCATCCTCGACTGGCTGCAGCGCGAGTACGCCCTGGACGACAACTCCGCCTGGGTAGTGGTGGATTACGTCGCCGGTCAGCTGGACGCGACTGGCCGCATCTCTTCCGATCGGACCATCGTTGTCGAGATCTTCGCCGACGCCCTGGGCGATCCGCGCATGGTGGTGCAATCGCCCTTCGGCGGGCGCGTCAACGGGCCGTGGGGATTGGCGCTGGCGAGTGCCTTGCGCGAGCGCACTGGTGTCGAGGTCGAGGTGCAAAGCAACGACGACGGCATCTTGCTGCGTTTCCCCGCTTCGGACGCCGAGTTTCCGCTGGACCTGGTGCAGCGCATTGGCGCGGAGGAGGCGCGTGCACGCATCCTACGTGAGCTGCCCGACTCGGCGGTTTTCGGCAGTCAGTTCCGTCAGAACGCGGCGCGTGCCCTCTTGTTGCCCGGCCTGCGCGGCGGCAAACGCACCCCCTTCTGGTTGCAGCGCCTGCGCGCCCGTGACCTGCTGCAGCTGGTCAGGCAGTTCCCCGACTTCCCCATCCTGGTGGAGACCTACCGCGATTGCTTGGAAGATGTGATGGACCTGCCACACCTGGAGGAGGTGCTGCACGCCATCCAACGCGGCGCGATCGAGGTGGTCACGGTCGAGACGGCGACCCCCTCTCCGGTGGCACAGAGCTTGTTGTTGGATTTCATCAACATCTATATGTACGCGGACGACGCGCCCAAGCTGGAGCGCCAGCTGTACGGGTTGCAGGTCAACCTGGAGCTGCTGGCCGACGTGCTCAAAGACGTCAAGCTGGACAAGTTGCTGCGCACCGAGGCTATCACCGAGGTGCGCGATCGCCTGCAACACACCGCACCCGGCTACCAGGCGCGCACCGCCGAGGAGCTCGCCATGCTGCTGCAAGAGCGTGGCGACATGTCGGCCGCGGAAATGGCGCTCGCCGCGACGGTGGACCCGTCGCCCTGGGTAGCACAACTGGCGGCACAGGGACGGGTTGTCGCGCAGGAAATCCCTTATGCCCATGGTACCGAGCTGCGCTGGGTTGCCGCGGAGTATGCAGCTGAATATCGCACCGCCTTCGCGCCGGAAGGTGGATCGCACGCCGACCGCTCCGAGGCACAGGCGGCAGCCGTGCGTGCCATCCTGGAACGCTTCCTGCGCCATGCCGGTCCGCTCACCCGCGCCGCTATTCAGGCGCGCTATCGCATCCCGGAGGAACGTCTGTCTAGTGTGCTGGAGCAACTCATCGCGGAGCGCCAGGTGGTGCGCGGGCGCTTCACCCCGCATGCTGGAGACGCTGCAGCGGAGGAGTATGTGCACCTGCGCACACTGAGCCAGATCCACCGCCGCACGTTGCACATCCTGCGACGCGAGGTGCAGGCGGTGCCCTTTGCCGCTTACGCCGACTTCTTGAGCCGCTGGCAGCATCTCCATCCTGCTGAGCGGCTGGGCAGCACAGGTGCCTTGTGGCAAGTCTTACAGCAATTGCGGGCGCTGCCGCTGGTGGGAACAGTCTGGGAGCGTGACGTGCTGCCATTGCGCCTGCAGCGCTACGATCCGGCGGAGCTGGCGGCATTATGTCGTAGTGGCGAGCTGGTGTGGATTGGCGCGGGCGATCCCGGCGGGCGTCGCAATCGGGTGCAATTCCTATTCCGCGGGGAAGGGAGTGCGTTCCTGAAGCCCTTCTCCGAGGAGCAGCTCGACGCGTTGAGCGAAGCAGCGCGGCAAGTGTATGCCCTGCTGCGCGCCGAGGGGGCGCTGTTCCTGGCCGACATATGCACCGCCCTGCAGCTAGAAGAAGCGGCTGCCAAGGCGGCGCTCGCCGAGCTGGCGCTGGCCGGACTGGTGACCAACGACACGCTGGAAGCGTTGCGGCATATCATCCGCCAGGGGAGCACTCCCGCCACATCGCGGCCGTTCAGCCCGTTAGAAGAGGAGCTGGCAGCGCGCCGTGGCAGCGCCATGCGATTGCCATTGCGGATGGGTATCGGCCCGCATCCGCCCGAACGGGCGCGCTATCTGGCGGCGAAGCGGCGCGTGCGTGAGCGCCTGAAGCACCAGCTCACACCGACCAGGGCACTGGAGGGTGCCGGACGCTGGGCGCCGGTGCATCGCCTAGGGGTGCTGGGAGCGCCGCTCTCAGACGAGGAACGCGCAGCACGCCAAGCCAACCTGCTGCTGGCGCGCTACGGCGTGGTCACCTGCGCCAGTCTGGCCAACGAAGCGGACTGGCTCGACTGGGGTGCGTTGTTCGAGCCGCTCAACCGCATGGAGATGCGCGGCGAGATCCGGCGCGGCTATTTTGTGGACGGTTTGCCCGGCGTCCAATTTGCCCTGCCGGAGGCGGTAGAACGGCTGCGTGCCCTGAGCAACCACACCCGTGCGGCAGATCTTGAGGAAGACGAGATGGTCATGCTGAACGCCTGTGATCCGGCGAACCTGTACGGCGGTGCGTCGCCGCAATCCCCCTTGAGCGAACAGGGTGAACCGCTTGCCTTCGCGCGCATCCCTTCCACCTGGCTGGTGTTGCATCGTGGTCTGCCGCTCCTCATCGCCGAGGACACGGGCGCGCGCGTCACCACCGTTCAGGGTGCCGATCCTGCTCACCTGCGCCATGCGTTGCATACCCTGCTGGGCCATATGCTCACCTTCCGGCTGCGCGTCACGGTTGAGACGTGGAATGGTGTGCCCGTGTTGGAGAGCCCAGCACAAGCGCTGCTTGAGTCGCTACACTTCTACCGCGACTACCCGGGTATGACATACGAACGGAGCGGATGATGCGGGTGGATAAGCTGACTCATCCGTGCCGCGACCGTCAGGGAGCGGTAATCCCGGCTGCTTGCCCGAGTGCCGATTCCGCGGCAAGATGAGCTATCGCGTGACAGCACGCATAACCATCGGACGTATCGATGGACGTACTAACAAGGTGAGCAGCGGATATCGTCGCGCGGGCAGTGCGCGAACACATGCTGGAACTTCCACGCGCGTTTGCCGTGGTTATGTCGGGCGCGCTCCGCATTCGTCGCGTGGGCGAGGCGGAGACTTGAAGCCCGTGCGATTTTGACCCCTTTGACACTCCGCCGCTGGCTGACGCGCGCGGCGCGGTTTGACTCACCCACGTTATGTCTGTCAAGGAATTGTCCCATGCCAAAGACAGCTGTATTATGTAGTATACTGAATCGCGCGGGTCACAGAGGAGATAGATGCTCCCCATGTATGAGCGGTCCGTACACCATCTGGAGATAGCCCTATGGAAGAGCCATCAGCACACCTGGTACGCTTCCTGCAACAGGAAAATTTGCGCCTTCAGGCAGAGGTCAAAGCGCTGCGCCAGGAGAAAGAAGCACTGCTCGCCTATTTGACAGCGCTGGAACACCTATACCTGGCTGCCCAAGACATTACCTCGGAAGCAGACTTGATCAAGCTGCTCGATAACACGATGCACTATGCTATCCACCTGACGCAAGCGCGCGATGGTTCCGTGTTGCTGCTGGATCAAGAGAGCAACGAACTGGTGTTTGCCGTGGTGCACGGCGACAAGCGCGGCGAGCTGCGCGGCTATCGCTTACCGGCGGATGCCGGCATTGCCGGCTGGGTGGCAACGCATCGCGCGCCGGTGATTGCCAATCAAGCACGTCAGGACGCGCATTTTTCACCCCATGTGGATGAAGCGTTCGGCTTCGTCACCCGTTCGCTCGTCTGCGTGCCGATGGTCGCCCACAATCGGGTCATCGGGGTCATCGAGGTGCTCAACAAGGACGCTGGAACGCCTTTCACCGAGGTGGATGTCAACTTGCTTCGCATCTTGGGCAGCATCGCGGCCAGCGCATTAGAGATGCTGTGGGTGCGTCTGGAAGCGCAGGGAACAGACGCGGCATCACCGGGTTGAGACGCCAGAAGGGCTTTGACATTCGTCGCACAGCTCGTTGGTAAGATACTTCGCCGCGACGGTGCGCAGCGGAACGTCGGGCGATTTCCCCTGCAAGATCATCTTCAGCGCCTGCATGTCTGTCGCCCATGCCACATCACCGGGTGCCAGCAGGCACACGCAGCCCGGGACGTATTCGGTGAATAGCTGGTCCTCTTTGTAGTAGAAATGATCCTCACACCTGCGCACGGGATAAATGCGCATGTGAGGTGGGATCTCGTTCGGTTTGAACCAGAGTTTGATCTCACGTTCCGCTTCCTCGGGTGTTGCCGAGGCGTGGATCAGGTTGTCCATACGCTGGCCGATCTCTTCACCCCGCTCGTTCTTCAGCGGCACCAGCGTGCCCAGGGAGCGGATGCAGCCCGGCTTCTGCTCACGTGCCACGTGGGGGTTGGTCGGCCCGGCAATCTCGCGCACCTTCTTCACCGCATCAGGCCCCTGATACACAATGGCGATCACACGCCGCTTGTGCGGTTCATCCGGATAATGGAGCAATCCCATAATGTAGTCGATCAAGGCCGGGTAGAACACCTTGCCGCGATGTTCAGCATAATGCTCTTCCGCCAGCATGCGCGTGACGTGGACGACTTTCGCGCCAGCAAAGCGCAAGCCGGTGTGAAACTCGGAGAGCTGCGAAAGAACATAACCCGTCAATGAGTTCTTCAACGCATCCGGCTTGATCAACACCAGGGTCTGGTCGAATTCGTTGCTGTCCACGGGGACTCCCTCCGATGGCTGTCGGGTAAGTGTGGTCGATTGTTCCAGGTAAAGGGGATTATAACATACCCTGACATGAGACCCAAAAATGAGCACCACTGTTTGACAACCAGGGGGCTATATCGTATAATTACGATATAAGAGGCTATGGCGAGAGCAAATTTCCCACCCCATTTGACCGCTGAAGAAGCGCGCCTGATAAAGATGTTCAAGGCACTGGGCAACCCGGTGCGTTTCCGCATCATGCACCTGCTTGCCGAGCGGCAAGAGTGCATCACGAACACCATCGTCGCGTCCACCGATCTGGCGCAGTCCACGGTCAGCCAGCACCTCAAGGTGCTGCGCGAAGCGGGCCTGATCCGGGGCGAGATCGAGGGTCCGGCGACGTGTTACTGCCTGGACGAAGCCGGCATACGCTGGTTCAAAGCCCAAGTTGTCACCTGGCTGGCAGAACGGGAGCGGGAACACTCGGCGGACAGCGAGCCCAAGAAGCACGCTCCATGCTGCTAGGTGCTTCTTCTCCGCGCCAGAAGTGCTTCCCAGAAACAAGTCGATAGGGAGGCTCAGGAGGATGTTCAGATGTCGGATAATAGGTTGACAGGATATTTCGACCGCGTCGCTGCAGAGTGGGACAGATTACGCGCCGGTTATTTCAGCGATGCCGTGCGCGAGGCAGCGATCGCGCGAGCCTACCTGCGCCCGGAGATGGTCGTCGCCGACGTAGGGAGTGGCAGTGGCTTTATGGCGGCTGGCCTGGCACCGTTGGTAGCACAGATGCACGTGCTCGACCGCACGCCAGCGATGCTGGAAGTGGCGCGCCGCAACCTGGCCCAGTTCGCCAACGTCGTCCTTCACCGTGCGGATGGGGAGCAGTTGCCGCTGTCGGACAGCGCGGTAGATGCGGTCTTTGCCAATATGTATCTGCATCACTGCCGCGATCCGCAGGGAGCCATCCGCGAGATGGTGCGCATCCTTCGACCGGGCGGGCGCCTGATGATCACCGACCTGAGCGCACACTCCTACACGTGGCTGCAGCGTGAGATGGCGGATGTATGGATGGGCTTCACAAGGGATCAGTTGCGCACGTGGCTGCGCGCTGCCGACCTGGTCAACGTTTTGGT
>JASFBB010000146.1:0-6086 GCA_036172345.1 Anaerolineae bacterium | reverse complement strand
AAGTCGGCCATAGGTTCCGGATTGTACGTAGCACACCCCCCTGCCTTATCCGCAACTGTACACCAACACGCTGACGCTGCTCGAGTTGGGAGGATTGCCATTGCTGAGCGCTGCGCGCGACGCGCGCTATCCACTGGTGATGGCAGGGGGGTGTGCTACGTACAATCCGGAACCTATGGCCGACTTCATCGACTTCTTCGTCATCGGTGAGGGTGAAGAGGTCATCCTGGAAATTGTGGACGCATTTCGCACGGTGCGAAACGCCGATCGTGAGATCCAGTTGCGCCGCTTCGCGCAGATCCCTGGCGTGTACGTGCCACGCTTCTACCGTCCGTGCTACACGCTGGATGAGCGGCTGGAGGCGATCGAGCCGCTCATCGCCGAGGCACCACGGAAGATCGTCAAACGGGTCGTCCCCGTCTTACCCAGGCCGCTCACGCGCTTCGTGGTGCCCTACCTGGGCATCGTGTTCGACCGCGCTGCGGTGGAAATCCAACGTGGTTGCACACGCGGCTGTCGGTTTTGCCAAGCGGGGGTTGTTTATCGCCCAGTGCGCGAACGCCCTATAGAAGAGATCGTTGAAGCGGCGCAGGAGATCGTCCAACGCACCGGTTATGGCGAGATCGGTCTGCTCAGTCTATCAAGCACAGATTACAGCGCTATTGAAACCCTCATCCGCACATTACTGGAAACTACGCGCGGGCAGCACGTTTCGCTCTCGTTACCCAGCTCGCGGGTAGAGAGTGTCACGGTCGAGATGGTCGACTTGTTGACTCAAGGACGGCGCACCGGCTTCACCTTCGCGCCTGAAGCAGCCAGTGATCGCTTGCGCGAGGTGATCAACAAACCCATCCCTTCGGAAGAGCTGCTTGCCCTGGCCGATACGGTTTATAGCCGTGGCTGGCGACAGATCAAGTTATACTTCATGATCGGACAGCCCACCGAGACCGCAGAAGACGTGCTCGCCATCGCGCATCTGGCTCAAGCGGTGCTCGACATTGGGCGAAAATATCACCGGAACAAGGCTCAGGTACGTGTGAGCATTAGCACCTTTGTCCCCCAGCCTCATACCCCTTTTCAATGGGCTGCATTGGATCCCCCCGAGCGGATCCGCCACAAACAAAATCTGCTGCGTCAGGCCCTCGCTCACAGCCGAGGGATTCTCTATAACTGGAACGACCCGCAAGAGTCGTTGCTCGAGGCCGCTCTGACGCGCGGCGATCGGCGGGTTGGGAAGGCGATCCTGACGGCATGGCAGCATGGCTGTCGCTTCGACGCATGGCATGAACATTTCAAGCCCGAAATCTGGGATGCTGCTTTCCGCGCTCACAATCTGGATATGCATTGGTACGCTACGCGGCCACGTGAAGCAGATGAAGTCTTCCCCTGGGACCATATCCAGACGGGAGTGTCACGCGCCTGGCTCTGGGCGGACTGGCAAGCCGCATTGCATGGTGAGATCAAAGCGGATTGCCGCCATCAGTGCTATGGGTGTGGCATCCTCAGCACATTCGCCGAGATGCGCCGCGCCGGTCTCGCCTCTCGCTGGCAATGCCCACCCACAGCTCAAGCGTCTCCGCGTTCGAACAGCGAGTCATCCAGAGGAAACGACTAACTCCTCGCCACACGTTGTTTAGCTTCTTCCCATGTCTGGCGCACAAAGCGGGCTGCCTTTTCCACTCCTGCACGCCCTTGGTAGGAAGCTTCCTCCATACAAACCCAGCCATCCCACCCAGAGCGTACCAGGAGTCCAAACAGCTCCAAGAATGGGGTGACACCTGTGCCAAGCAAGACGTGGCGCAATTCACCCTTCACTGCTGTGTCGGCAGCATGGACAGTGACGACGCGCGGCATCACTGCTTGGAGCAGCGCGAGCGGATCATCTGCATAGGCAGCGGCATTGCCCGTGTCGAAGTTAATGCCCAATCCGATCCCTTCCGTCTGACGCACGATCTCCAGGAAGATGTCAGGCGATTGGGAAAAATCGGTGTACTGCCAGGCGCCTGGCTTGGCATGGTTTTCAAAAACAGGGGTGACCCCGCTACCACGCACCCTTTCGACTAAGCGGCTTAATCCCTCTACCGCCCAGGTAACTCCCTCTTCCCGCCCCGTTTCGGGATGTGCCTGGCCATCTGTGACGCGGACATATTGGGCGCCCAGGTCAGCGGCGACGCGGAAGACTTCTTCCTCTAGCTCCAATTCCCTTGCTCGCTGGGCAGGGTCGGGGTGGGTGAAGTCGGGGTAACTGGTCACCATGACCACTTGGGTGCCAGCGGTTTCAATGTCGCGACGCATGGCCTTCACCGCTCGTGGCGACCGATCCGGCACAAACAGGATGCTCAGATCGATGCCATCTAAGCCTAGTGAAGCCCCCATTTGCGCCCACTCCCCGACCGTCATGCGGCCGGCGATGATATCGGAGAAAAAAGAGACCGGCAAACAGCTGAGTTGCACGATGCCCACCTCCATCTACCTGCTACCTATGATGCACGACGTCCCTGTTCCGTCTCGCGGACCGCCTTGTTGAGTGCACGCTCCAGCTCGGCATCCACCTCTGGAGACAAGGGCACCGGGCCGGCGCTCGCGAGAATCTCCTGCACCCGCTCGTGCGCAACTTCGTGGACCATTTTCCCTCCGCTCTTCAGCCATTGCTCAATGGTCTGACGACGGAAGAGGACAGGGAAGAAGAGTTCCTCACGGAAATGACGCACCGTATGGTCGTGCTGCAGAAAGCTGCCCCCATGCCCTACTTCACGGATAACATCGACAGCCAAAGTATCTTCGTTGACGGTGATGCCCTTCAGGATGCGCTTGATCATATGCACCAGCTCATCACAGATGACCACCATCTCCTGGCAACCGTACTGACCCCACGACATGGTGCCCAAGCTCTGGGACATCGTCATGCCAGCTAAGGCGTTGAGCAACATGTTCATCATCGCCTCGGCGGCCGCTTCGGCATCCGGCACTTTCGCCTCCACCCCACCACCTAGTCCATAGATGGGCAAGTTGTAGTGTCGGGCCAGTTGCGTCACTGCCAGCTTGCCCAAACTCTGCTCGGGACTGCCATAGGTGCATTGGGTGGTCTTCATGTCAAAGACATCCGTATCCGGCTTGAGCACCACCGGAGCACCGGGCTTGATCAACTGGGTGAGCACCACCCCAAACAGTACCTCAGCGATGGTCAAAACAATTGTGCCAGCCACCGTCGCCGGACCGGTAGCGCCCATCAACGGGCCGGGCGAATAGAGGATAGGAACACCCGCTTGGACGGCATCCAGGATGCCTTCGTTCATGACGGCGACTTTGAGTGGGGTGACCGGTGTGACGATGCCCAACACACTGGGCTTTTCCCGCAAGGCACTTTCTCCACCGGACGCGGCAGCGGTCATCTCCAGCAGGCGCACCGTGAACGGCCTTTCCAGGATGTTGATCACAGTCGGCTTGGTAGTGTTGCGGAAGATGGCGTCAAAATCGTGGAAGAAGATGACATCCGTCGGATAGTCGCCCGACATGCACAAGGTTTGCACAAAGTCAATATTGGGCAGCGCATGCCCGATGCGCGTGCTGGTGATCATGTCCTGCTTGGTGGGTTGGCGTGCTCGCCATAGCTCATAATCCCAGAACAACGGTTCGGAAGTGCCCCCCATCCCATAGTAGACGCGACCAGGCTCCAACAACATGTCCATGGCCGGATCAAAACGCCCATACAGGACGAAGGAGCTCGGCGCCGAGGCGAGCGCTGCCTCAACCAGCTCGGCCGGCACCCGAATGATGCGTGCATCGCGATCGACGTGGGCGCCGCCCTTCACAAAGATGTCAAGGAAGAGGTCGGATTCGCTGAAGACGCCCGGATCCCACAGCAGATCCAGGGCGGCTTGATGAATGCGCATCATCTCTTCATCGGAGAGGATTCTCAAGTTGCCACCTGTTGCACCTGTCTTCATTGCCCTCGCGTCTCCTCTCATTGTATGGCATTTTCAGGCATCATGCTGGGATGCCCGCGAGCAAGAGGCAGCTCATTATGACTGCTTCATCGCGGCAACATCTCAATAACGCCCACTGAAGACAAAAATCTCCTGCTCTATATATGTATCACGTCGCAATGACCGCGCAAGAACTCCTACCAGGGACCACGTGACCGAGCTATGGCGTGTGCGCATCGTCACCGGTACAGCCTCAGGGATGGCGATGCTGAAGGGCAAGGCCAGTTCCTGGCCGGGTTGCAGACGAGTCCGGCCGGCCAGCTTGACCTGTTTTGCCTCACGGAACGTGTTGCCCTTATCCTGGGGCACATATTCCTGCCGTACCAGTTCCAGGCGCACTTCCGAGACGTCGAAACCTTCCTGAGGCTGCACCACGAATTTACCTCCCACCGTGTCCCCCAAACACCATTCCAGGGAACTCAGGGCAAAGCTGAGGGCTGCTTCATCCGGCCCATTGGAAAACCCATACTTCCCTTCTTTGTCTGCCTCACCTGTGGGGGTGGAAAGCAACTGGACAGGCACCAGTGCTTCGATATCCTTGGCCAGTTTTCGGGCAAGCGTGGCTTTGACAAACCACTCGATGTTCACGATCTTGCCATGCTCGCAGGTCGGGGGCGCATCGGCGGGGATAGGTGCCACGCAATCGAAAGTTTGCCCAAAACCACTCGGGAGGCTGCCTCCCGGCAGCAGCTGTTGATGGTGCACCACTTGTTCGTCCGTCACCCACTTCTTCTCGATACTGGAGTGTGCACTCCCATCATCGTCCAGATCCCTGCTCTCTTCCCGACATTGATACTTCTCGCGGCAGACCAATTGAGCACGTGCTTCGGTGATGTTGAGCTCCTTCTGAACTTGGATGTCAATCTGCGCCCGCACCGTCTCACCCACATAGTAGGGCTGAGCGGGACGGTCAACTGTCACCGTTACGGTCGCTTTGCCGCCTTTCAGGAAATCGAACATTTGCTGCTCCTTATTCTAGCCTCTAGGGCACATATAGGGGGATAACGGGGCATGGCTTGCCAAGGTTAGCACATTGTGAGACGAGGGGCAAGAAAAGGGGTGTTGAAAAAGCTCTCCGGGGCATTACGACGTAGAGACGGGTTCAGAACCCGCCTCTACCACCACCGTAGGAATAGAGGGGACGCCCTCCAAGGCATTACAACGGTAGGGGCAAATAATCGTTTGCCTCTACTCGGACTTGCACACTTCCCCCAGGAGCATAAAATAATGGCAAAGTCAGGATGCCCCGGTAGCTCAAGCGGACAGAGCAACGGCCTTCTAAGCCGTGTGCTGTGGGTTCGAGTCCCACCCGGGGCGTTGTGCATAGGATCTGGCACTATCCAGGTTGCCTCTCCGCAATATATGGGGGACGCTCACTTTAATCCCCACACGCTCTCTTTGACAGCAATTTTACGACAATCGACGGAGCATAAGAATACAAGGCAAATTACGAGCGTGTATGTGTCCAACGGGTGTCCCCTGAAATAGAGCCCCGGACTTCAAGCAAACTGATGGGGAGTGAGGTCGTTCACGGCCGGTATCCCGCCCAGCGTGGTCGCCTGGCGCACCGCCCGTACCACTGCCTCAGCCAATATTGCCGCCGCCAGCGCACCAAGGACTGTGACGTCCCCTGTGACACCGCTCTTGCCGGTCGCCAAAGCGAACACCGTATCCCCATCCCACATCGTGTGTGCCGGTCGGATCGCCTGTGCCAATCCATCGTGGGCCATTTGGGCCATCTTGTTGGCGCCCTCCTTGGTCAGGACGGCATCGGTGGCTACTACGGCGAGGGTAGTGTTAAATGCGAAGCCAAACATCGTCTGGCTCAGATCCCCTCCCATGCGTTCAAGCGTGCATACCATGCCGCCATGAGAGGGATCGCGCGGTCCAGCAACCAGAGCACCCGTAGTGGGCTCGACAACGTCCCCAAAGGCATTGACGGCCACTAATGTCCCCACGGTGACCCCATTGGCAATCTGTTGCGCTGTCGTTCCCAGGCCGCCTTTGACCGCGAAACTGGGACCGAACAGCTTGCCCACCGTTGCCCCCGTTCCTGCACCAATGGAGCCCTCCGTCACCGGCCCACCACCTGCCACCTGA